>PQCP01000170.1 GCA_003062205.1 Candidatus Sedimenticola endophacoides | reverse complement strand
CAGCGAGCCTAATATCAGCGCCTGGAGTGTGAATAACGATGGTCTGAGATTTGTTGCTAAGACTGGAAGATTTTCGCAAAAAACCTGTCAAGCACTTTTTTCGATTTTGTATGGTGAATAGTTACACACCAACTTTGAGCGCAAGGAGACGATCATGAGAAACCACCGGACCACCCCCCTGCTGATCGCCCTCTGCGCGCTGCTGCTCGGCGCCTGCGAGACCCAGCCGCGCATGCAGCTGAAAGAGGACTTCGGTAACTCCGTACAGGCCAACGTGGCGATGCAGGTGATCAACCCCGACGCCGGCACGGCCCAGCCCGAGGCCGCCACCCTCGAGGGTGACAAGGCGCGGCAGGCGATGGAGCGCTACCACGATGATAAGGGCGAGGCGGATACAGAGAAACTGCTCCAGGCAGTTACCAATTGAACCAGCCCGAACCGGGGCGGATGGAGCGAGGAAATGGGCGAAAGAGGCCACAGAGGCCAACGCGGAGCCATCATGGTGATGACGGCGTTTTTCATCGTCGTCCTCATCGGAATCGGCTCCTTCGCCATCGACCTCGGCCGCCTGTTCGCTCTCAAGACGCAGATGCAGAACGCCGTCGATGCAGCCGCCCTGGCGGCGGCGGCTGAGCTCGACGGCAGGCCGGGCGCCCTCGGCCGTGCCCGGCTGCGCGCCCGGACCCTGCTCGACCACCGCACCACCTACACCAATGACGGCGTCCAGGCGCTGCTGGCCAGTCCACCGGCCACCCTTGAGGACGCCGACTTCACCTTCTACAGCGAAATCGACCCGGCCAAGATCACCACCACCCTGGACGCGGACGCGGGCTTTGTGCGGGTGCGCCTGGCACCGCGTGAGATCAATCTCTTCTTCCTGCCGGTGCTGGAGGTGCTGGGCATCAATACCCGGGATACAGCCGCCGCCGCGGCCGCCGCCCTGGCCGGCACCTCGAACTTCGTCTGCGACTACCCGCCCCTGATGATCTGCGACCCCTTCGAAGACCCGGCCGTCCCGGGCGACCCCACCATCGGCAGCTTCAAGGCGGCGGTAACGGCGGGGATCACCAACGTTGGCGACATGTTCGTGCTCAAGTACCAGAACCAGAGCTGGGCCCCGGGCGATTTCGCCTTCCTGCTGCCCACGGACCCCGTCACCGGAGACTATGCCATGGGTGCCAAGGAGTTGGGCAAGGCGATCGCCAACCCGCTGACCCAGAACTGCACCGCCGGACCCGTTCACACCGCGACCGGATCGGTGCAGAGCTTCCCGATCCACGGCATGAACACCCGCTTCGACGAGTACGGCCATAGCGAGTTTCTTCCGGCCCAGGAGAACGCCCCGGGGCCGGTCATCATCGAATACCCCCGCGACAGCGGCTGGAAAGGCTGGGACGGCGGCACCCAGCGTTTCGGCGACGGCAACTGGAATGTGCCCTACCGCCAGCCCTGGGAGGCCGCGTCGGTCCCCCTGGCGACCTACTGGGAGCGCTACCATGAACGCCAGGGTCACGGCGCGGTCAGCGCCACCGACACCCAGCCGGGCATCAGCACCACCGACCTGGAGGATATCGACGGCAACGTCATCGAGTGGCAGAACGCCACCCGCCGCGATGTGCACAGCTGGGAGCTGCGCTCGGAGTTGATCCCCTGCGACCCCTACGGACCCGACGGGGTCGATGACGGCGGCTATCCCAACGGCGATGACATCCAGTGCCCGCCAAGCGCGGTCACCGGCTATCCCGGGACCTACCCCGCCACCGGCGATCCCAACCCATCGGACACCAGCAACTCCATCGACGGCACGGCGCCCCTCGTGGACGGCTTCCCCACCGACGGAAACATGAACTTCGACGCCAGCACCGATTTCCCGGTCTCCGACGAACTGCGCCGGATCCTCACCACCGCGGTAATCCCCTGCATCGCCCAGGACATCAAGGGCAGCAAGCCCGCCATCGCCAACGACTTTGCCCAGTTCTTCGTCACCACCCGGGCGACCAAGGGGGGCGGCAACAAGATCGACTATGTGGCCGAGTTCATGGGGCTGATGAGCACCGGCCTGACAGCCAACAACCACACGGTGATCCAGCTCTATGAGTAGTCCGCGCAACAGGATGTCCGGGGTCGCCATGGTCGAGTTCGCGATCGTGGTCCCGCTGATCCTGATGCTGTTTCTGGGCATCACCGAGATGGGGCACGCCTTTCACCAGCACAACACCCTGACCAAGGCGGTCGCCAGCGGGGCCCGCTATCTGGCCCGGGGCTACGCCATCCTGGACGCCGCCTGCGCCACCCAGGGCAACTGGTCGGCCGCCCGCGCCACGGCCGAAAACCTGCTCATCCACGGCAACACCGCCGGCAGCGGCTCCCCCCTGCTCCCCGGTCTGGACGACAGCGGGGCCACCGACATCCAGGTGACGCATCCCCAGTTCTCCGATGCCAGCGGCAGCGGCTGCGTCATCCGCATGACGGTCGACACCGACTACACCCCGATATTCCCGGGACTCTTCGTGGGCGACAACAGCCTGCTCAACCTACCCACCTTCCGGCTGTCCGCGGCATCCGAGGAGCGCTACATTGGCGAATAGACGCCACAGCCCCGCCCCCCCCGGCGCACCATCAGCAGGGAGCGGTGATGGTGGAGACGGCGATCGTGATCGTGCTCTTTCTGACGCTGATCTTCGCCATTATCGAATTCTCCTTCGCCCTGCTCCGGTGGGGGCAGGCAATCGAGGCGACACGCGCGGGCGTCCGCTTCGCCATCGTCAACGACCCGGTCTATCCGGACCTGTTCGCAGACCTCTCGTGTCCCGGCGGCACGGCGGTGGTCGCCGATTGCGGCGATGCCGGGGCGGGCATCGATTGCGGCCCGGCGTATGACCCCGAGAAATGGCCCGCCGAGGGGGATGGGGTGCTGGCTCGCATGCAACGGGTCCTGAGCAGCGTCGAGGCATCCAACATACGGGTCACCTACGCCTGCACCGATGCCGGGTACATGGAACGCCCGCTGCCCGTTCCGTCGGTGACAGTCGAGATCACCGGCCTACAACACACGCTGATCGTTCCCACACTGCTGGGATTTGACGCCACCTGGACGGTGCCGCGCTACGCCAGCACACGCACCGGTGAGGATCTGCATACGGTGGTACCGCCCTGATGATGAAACACCCGGATTCACCCCCGGCACTGAATCCATGGTACAACTACCGCCGACCTCCCTGGAAGGGATGCAACGGCCTGATGCACAGAGTTCACAAAAAAGCGGTTCCACTACAGAGAAGCCTTGTATGACAGGAGAACGATTCAACGCCACGGCGCTGCTGATACGGGAGAGCACCAGGGAAGCGGTGGAGCAGATACTCGGCGCCGTCCCGAACATCGATCTGCAGGTGGTCATGGGCGCGACCCACCAGACCCTGAGCCGGCTGCGTGACAGCAACCTCCCGGACATCATCCTGGTGGAGATCAACGGCCGTAGCAGCAACGATATCAGTGATATTGAAACGTTGCTGGCCAATCACAGGGAGAAATTGACCGTATTCGTCACCTATGACGGCGGCGATATCGATACCATGCGCCGGCTGATGCGCGCAGGCGTACACGACGCCTTCCCGCAACCGCTGGACCCATCGGAGCTGACCCACCGCTTCAACGAGATCATCGGACGCTAACCGCCATGGAGAGCGAAGCGAAGGCGGTTAGTCCCCGATAGGCGTAGGCGCGGTTGTATGGCCGCAGTTACGACCGATAGGGAGTGACGTAGGGCATACAAATAGCGCATCCGACACGCCGTAGAGTCATTGTGGTCATCATGACGGAGTTGCGCACGAGCAGCTTTGCTGCAATGTGCGGGACGGAGTCGTGATGAGCGCAGGACGGTCGGGGCAGTAACGGCTGTCGCGTTGGCGAGTCGATTTTGGGGACTGGGATGTCCCAAAATCTTTCACGAGGTAGCGACACTCTTGGCCAGGCGCAGCAGATCGAAGGCCGAGGCCACTGGCAAGGGCGCGGTCATCGCGCTGCTCGAATCCAAGGGAGGCAGCGGCGCCACCACCATCGCGGTGAACCTGGCCCACACCCTGGCCAGGGAGCACAAGGCGAACACCCTGCTGATCGACCTAGACATTCAGTTCGGGGCGGTCGCCATGTCCCTGGACCTGCAACCCAGCTCCCACATCCTTGACGCCCTGCTCGACCACGAGCGCATCGACGCGGTATTCCTCAACGCCATCGTGTCGCGCCACACCAGCGGGCTCAGCGTACTGGCCGCCCCCAAGGAGATCGCGCCGATCTGTAACATCCGTGAAGACGCGGTGATCAAGCTGATCGACACGGCGCGCGATATGTACGAGTTCGTCATCCTGGACATCCCCAGCGTCTTCACCCCCTGGAGCATCGCCGCCATGCGCAAGGCCGATCCCCTGCTGCTGGTGGTCCAAAACCGTCTGGAGACCATTATCCACGCCAAGATGATGATCGAGCACCTCCCCTATTTTCAGAGGCTCTTCCCCAAATCAGGTGGGTAGGTTAACGTGATTCCCTATGAGAGATAAAGAACTATACGCGCAAATTCTGGGTATCGAGAGTCCCTGGCAGGTCTCCGACGTGGATCTGTCCATGTCAG
>PQCP01000015.1 GCA_003062205.1 Candidatus Sedimenticola endophacoides | reverse complement strand
AATGTGCGGGACGGAGTCGTGATGAGCGCAGGACGGTCGGGGCAGTAACGGCTGTCGCGTTGGCGAGTCGATTTTGGGGACTGGGATGTCCCAAAATCTTTCACGAGGTAGCGACACTCTTGTTGCATTTGACACGCCAATTATTTCAATGCTTACTATTAAGCACTGCAATAATGAAACTGGATGATTCGAGATCGAGATGGCATCGCCAACCCCCGTCTATTACAAACAGAACCGCCTGAAACAACTGCGCGCCTTTTGTCACGCCGCCCAGACCGGCAGCATCAGCGAGGCGGCCGAGAAGATCTTTCTCAGCCAACCGACGGTGTCACTACAGATCCAGGCCCTGGAGCGGGAGTTGGAGACCACCCTGTTCGAACGCCGGGGGCCGAAGATCCGCCTGACCCCGGAGGGGAAGATCCTGTTCAAGCTCTCCCAACCGCTGGTGGAGGGGATGGACAAGCTGCACGAGACCTTCGCCGCCCAGCAGGGGCTGCTGGAATCGGGTGAGTTGAATATCGCCGCGGGGGAGTCGACCATCCTCTACATCATGCCCGGCCCGTTGCGCCGTTTCATGGAATTGCATCCGAAGATCCGGGTCAAGCTGCACAACGTCACCGGAGGCCGCGACGGCCTCTCACGCCTGCGGGCCGACGAGGCGGACTTCGCCGTCGGCTCCATGATCGACGTCCCGGACGACATCCTCTACAGACCGATGGTCACCTATAACCCGGCGCTGATCGTGCCGCCCGATCACCCCCTGGCCGGGCGCGACCGGGTGAGCCTGGAGGATATCAGCCCCTATGGGCTGATCCTTCCGCCGCCCAGCCTCACCACCTGGCGCATGGTGGACCTGGTCTTCCGGCAGCACGAGCTGAAGTTCAAGATGGCCCTGGAAGCCGGAGGCTGGGAGGTGATCAAACGCTACGTCGAGCTGGGGCTGGGCATCGCCATCGTCACCGACGTCTGCCTCACCGGCGACGAGCGGCTGGTGAAGTTTCCCCTTGACGACTATTTCCCCAAACGCACCTACGGGATCGTACTGCGCCGGGGAAAATACCTCTCCCCCCAGGCGAGCCGCTTCATCACGCTGCTGGAGGAATACTATGCGGAGAGAGAGGCCGACCGCCCCGGGCCGGAAGAGCCCAAGGGCGGCTGAAAAGGCGCGTGTGTATCATCCCAGTGGGGCATCACTCCCCAAGTGCGAAATCGAAACCCAACTCCTCGTCCCCCAGCAGCAAGTGCCGGCGCAGCACCCGCAGGCGGATCCGCTCACCCGGCGCCCGACCCAGCAGCTCCAGCTTCACATCCCCTGGCGAGGCGACCGCCACATCATCGATGGCGGTGATGAGATCATCCTTCTCGACCCCGGCACGGGCCGCCGCGCTCTCCTCGACCAGGGCCTCCACCGATGCGCCCGGCTGTTCGGACTCCCCCAGATAGATCCCCATGACGCCCGCCTTGGGCAAGGCGCTGACCGGCGGAAAGATCAGGAAATCGGCGATCCCCTGCTCCACCCGTATCCGGTCACCGGGCAGAATGATCGCCGAGGGGACATCAATGCGCCGCTGCACCCGGTTGGGGATCCCCGAGCCGTGCATCAGATGGCCGCTACCGGCAAACACCACAAGCCGGCTGGAGGGGTTGGCGCGCAGATACCGCGCCGCCTCCGCGGCCATGCTCTCATCCCACAGGAGCTGAACCTCCTCGAAACGCTCGAAGCCCTTCTCATGCCCCTCCGCGTGGCGGTGGAAGATCATGCGCAAACGCTCACGGTAGGCCTGATCCGATTTGTCCAGTTCGGCGGGGATACGCGAGCGCTCCTCATCACTCAGACCCGCGACCCCGACCTCTGATACGCGCTCCCGCAGTTCATTGGAGACGTTCAGGGCGATGATCGGCAGCCCGTGACGGCGGGCATACTCCACCAGCGGCCGGTAGAGCCTGAAGTCATAGCGCCAGCGCTCGAACCACTCGGTCCCGCGCAGCATCTCGCGCTCGTCGATCTCGCCCCGCACATAGGCATCCAGCACCGACTGAAAGGGGATCTGGAACATCTCCATGCCAATAGCCATGTCCGGGTAGCGCTGGTGCAGGCGCCTGAGCACCTCCATCTGGGCCAGGTGGTGCCCATAGAGCTCGTGGCTCTCACCCACATAGACCACCCGGGCGTCGCCCACCGCCTCGATGATCCGATCCATATCCGGACCGGCGCGCAGGTCGACGCCGCTCCAGCGGTGCTCCGGTGCGCCCTCAGCGGCGCTTTCATCAACAGACGGAACGTCCCCGGGATGCGGGGCGCCGGGACCGGGTCCCGTGGTGCCGGTGCTGCCACAGGCGGCAACCAACATCACCGAGGCCAGAAGAGACAGTTTGGAGAGGCTTCGCACTTTCGTCATCGTAGATCCCAAAAATTGCTACACTGGGGAAAATCACCTGCACCAGAGACAACGGGCAAGTGCAATAATTTCATCCAACCGAAGTATCCGGCCTTCCGGGATAAATTTCGAGTCGTTTATGAAATCAGCCCAGCTCCTGCTCCTGAGCCTCCTGCTTCTGTGCACCCGGCTCGCCACGGCCACCCCGGTCATGCACCATCAGCTCGATGTACGGATCAACCCCACCCTGGGGGAGATCGAGGTCGACGACCGGATCACCCTGCCGGTCCCGGCCAGGACGGTCGAGTTTCTACTCCACGCCGAGATGGAGATCATCACCCCGCCAAACGTCGGCACACTCACCACCCTGGGGGAGATTGACGGTGGCGTTCCGATCCGGCGCTACCGCCTGGCCGCGCCCCGGCCGTTCGATCACATCGCCATCGCCTACCGCGGAACAATCCACCAACCCCTGCGCCAGCTGAGCGAGGGCTACGGGGGCGGGCGTCAAGTCACTGCGGGACAGATCGGCCCCGAGGGGGTGTTTCTCAGCCTCTCCAGCTACTGGTACCCGGCCATCGGCGAGCTACCCGTCACCTTCGCCATGGAGGTCCATCTCCCCCCGGGCTGGCATGCCATCAGCCAGGGAGAGGAGGATACCGATGGCCGCTGGAGCGAGACCAATCCCCAGGACGACATCTACCTGATCGCCGGCCCCTACCACCGCTACACCCGCCAGGGCACAATCGCCGAAGCACAGGTCTACCTGCGCCAGCCCGCGCCGACCCTGGCTGAACCCTACCTCGACGCCACCCACGAATACCTCGATCTCTACACCCGACTGATCGGCCCCTATCCCTATGCCAAATTCGCCCTGGCGGAAAACTTCTGGGAGAGTGGCTATGGCATGCCCTCCTTCACCCTGCTCGGTCCCCGGGTGATCCGCCTGCCCTTTATCATCCACACCTCCTACCCCCATGAAATCCTCCACAACTGGTGGGGAAACGGCGTCTACATAGACTACCGCAACGGCAACTGGGGCGAGGGACTCACCGCCTACCTGGCCGATCACCTGTTGAAAGAGCGCGCCGGGGCGGGACACCACTACCGTCGAGACGCACTGCGCGGCTACGCCGACTACGTCAGCAGCGCCGAGGATTTCCCAATTCGCAGATTCCGGGGCAATCACGGCCAGATCAGCCAGGCCGTGGGCTACGGCAAGACCCTGATGTTCTTCCATATGCTGCGCCAGCGCCTCGGCGACCGGGTCTTTGTCGAGGGCCTGCGCCGCTTCTACCGCGACAATCACTTTCGGATGGCAGGGTTCGAGCAGCTGCGCGCCGCCTTCGAAGCGGCCGGGGCCACCCCCCTGGGCGCGATGTTTGAGCAGTGGATCGATCGCACCGGAGCCCCCGCACTGGCTGTCGATCAGCTCACCGTCAAGGCCCTCGACGGGCTCTTTCTGCTTCACGGCCGACTGCGTCAGACCCAGTCCGAGGCCCCCTTCCGGCTACATGTACCGGTCTACGTCGAGACCGAAGGGGACGAGACGGCGCGCAGGCACATCGTAGTCACCAGCGGGCGTGACACCCCGTTCGAGCTGACCCTCCCGAACCGCCCGGTGAGAATCAGCATCGACCCGCTGTTCGACCTGTTCCGCCAACTCGACCCCAGCGAACAACCCAGCCGCCTCGGTCAACTGTTCGGCGCGGACCGCCAGCGCATCATCCTCCCCGCCGACGCCCCGGGAACCGCACGCGGCGCCTACCGGCGGCTGGCCGAAGGCTGGGCCGCCCGCCACGAAGGCATCACCATCGCCATGGATAACGAACTGGAGGCGATACCCGCCGACCAGACCGTCTGGATCTTTGGCGCGGAAAACCGCTTCGCCGGGCTATTCGCCCCCCACCTGGAAAGAGACGGCTTCAACATCGACGCCACAAGCTACGCCCTTGCCGACTTCGCCGGCGCCGTCACCCTCAAACATCCCGATGACCAGCGGCTGGCCATCGGCCTGCTCACACTGCGCGACAGCGACCACCTGGCGGGCCTTGCGAAAAAACTGCCACACTACAGCAAATACAGCTACGCCCTGTTCGATGCGCGAAGCCTGGTCAATGCCGCCAAGGGACAATGGCTGGAAAGCACCTCGAAACTCAACATAATATTAAGCAACAACAACAAGAGTGTCGCTACCTCGTGAAAGATTTTGGGACATCCCAGTCCCCAAAATCGACTCGCCAACGCGACAGCCGTTACTGCCCCGACCGTCCTGCGCTCATCACGACTCCGTCCCGCACAT
>PQCP01000073.1 GCA_003062205.1 Candidatus Sedimenticola endophacoides | reverse complement strand
GGACGGCACATAATCGCTTTTTGAGGCACTGATAGGCATCGAGAAGGCCGATTTACCGATGGTTTGCGCACGAGTTGCAATCTTGGTGCTCATAGGGCGGTGGAAAACGGATTGATAGAGGTTCCCTCAACATGCAGACCCTGTTTGATCAACTCCAGGGCGACATGCAACGAGTGGTCGAGGAGAGCGAGCGCACCCGCAAGCTGATGCGTGGCATTTACAAAAAGTTCCAGAACCTGTACGACCTGGCCCCCATGCAGCCGAAGATGTTCTCGATCATGCCCTACCGGGTGGACCTGGAGATGCTCCACCAGGAAGCCGAGGTATTCCGCAAGAGCCCGATCACCGCCATGACCGAGAAGCACTTCGTGGTCAAGCGCTTCTTCCTGGCCATGGTCAGCCGCGCCCGCGATATCTTCTTTCAGGCGCGCCAGGAGATCGACATCTGGCTGAAGAGCGCGCTCGACCCCCTGCGCTTTCAGATTCAGCAACACAAGGAACAAATGGACCAGCGCCTGGAGGACTTACAGAAGATCAGCCGCTCACGCGACACCCTGGATAGCCGAATGGCGGAGTTGGATCGACAGCGCCGGGCGATCGCCAAGCAGGTGACATACCTGCGCAACCTCCACAACGCGCTCAACTCGACCCTCCCCCTGGGCGGAGAGGAACGCCCCAGGCCCCGCCTGATCCAGGGAGGCGCGGCCATCGGCGCCAAACGCTGACCCCCCTGGACCCGCATCGAACCAACCGCCGCCCTCCCGGGCGGCGGACTTGGACTTTCCCCGCCCGGTCTGAAACAATCGCACCTCACGACACCGTACGCGCGCAACCACGCAGCTGCGGACGCGCCAGATCAGCCGAATTGAAAACCCTATGCTACTGAGTATCGCTGCAATCATCGCCGGTTTCGCCCTGCTGATATGGGGCGCCGAGCGTTTTGTCACCGGCGCCGCCGCCATTGCCCGCAACCTGGGGGTCACCCCCATGCTGATCGGCCTGACCATCGTCGGCTTCGGCACCTCGGCCCCCGAGATACTGGTCTCGGGAATGGCCGCGTTCCAGAGCAATCCGGGGCTGGCGATCGGCAACTCCCTCGGCTCCAACATCGCCAATATCGCCCTGATCCTCGGTCTTACCGCCCTGATCGCCCCGCTCAAGGTGCGCTCCGAGACACTACGCAGGGAGTATCCGATGCTGCTCATGGTGTGCCTGGTCACCCTGCTGCTGTTGCTCGACGGAGAGCTTGGCGTGGGCGACGGGCTGATCCTGCTGGCGGGGCTCGCGCTCATGCTCTACGGCGTTATCTACATCGGCCGGCACAGCCGCGCCAGCGACCCGATGGAGAGCGAATACGCGGCGGAGATCCCCCAGGACATGGCCATGGGCGGCGCGTTGCTCCTGTTCCTGCTCGGCCTGGGGCTGCTGCTGTTCAGCTCCAAGATCCTGGTCTGGGGGGCAGTCAATATCGCCACCGCCTTCGGTGTCAGCGACCTGGTGATCGGCCTCACCATCGTCGCCCTCGGCACCAGCCTGCCGGAGCTGGCGGCCAGCATCACCAGCGCCCTCAAGGGCGAACACGACATCGCCATCGGCAACGTTCTCGGCTCCAACATGTACAACCTGCTGGCGGTCCTGGCCATGCCGGGGCTGATCGCCCCCGGTGAATTCGCCCCCGAGGTGCTGAGCCGCGACATGCCGGTAATGATCGCCCTCACCCTGGCCCTGTTCGTGATGGGCTACGGCTTTGGCGGCCAGGGCATGATCAACCGGTTCGAGGGGGCGATCCTGACCCTCTGTTTCCTCGGTTACCAGGGTTGGCTGTTCACCCAGTCGGCCCCGCAACCGCCCCAACATGCCCAGGCGCCGGCGGCGCTCTCCGCCCCCGCCCACACCACACCGCGGGACGGCACGCAATCACTACTGCCGGCCACATCCGACGGGGGCGAGACGCCTGCGGCAAACCGCAACCCAAGTACCACGATATGATCCAAAGGAAAATCCCCTCCGCCGAGGAGGCGGAAAAGCTCAAGGCCCTGGGCCTCGCCGTCATCAATAAAGAGGCCGAGGCGGTCGCCGCCCTGGCCGGGCGGATCAACGGCAATTTCGCCCAGGCCTGTTGCCACATGCTCGCCTGCGAGGGGCGGATCGTGGTCACCGGCATGGGCAAGTCAGGCCACATCGGCGGCAAAATCGCCGCCACCCTGGCCAGCACCGGCAGCCCCGCCTTCTTCGTCCACCCCGGGGAGGCGAGCCACGGTGATTTGGGAATGATCACCGGCAAGGATGTGGTGCTGGCCATGTCCAATTCAGGCGAGACCGCCGAGTTGCTGACCATCCTGCCGATCATCAAGCGCCTCGGCGTGCCCCTGATCGCGCTCACGGGAAACCCCGCCTCCAACCTGGCCCGCGAGGCGGACGTACATATCGATATCAGTGTGGCGCACGAGGCCTGTCCGCTCAACCTTGCCCCCACCTCCAGCACCACCGCCACCCTGGCCATGGGCGACGCCCTGGCCGTGGCGCTGCTCGAGGCACGCGGCTTCACGGAGCTGGACTTCGCCCGCTCCCACCCCGGCGGCAGCCTGGGGCGGCGCCTGCTGCTGCACATCAGTGATATCATGCACACTGGCTCCGAAGTACCGGTGGTCAGAGAACAGGCACAGCTGCGCGACGCCCTGATCGAGATGACCAACAAGGGATTGGGCATGACGGCGGTGGTCGACGCGCGCGGCAGGCTCACGGGCATCTACACCGACGGCGATCTGCGCCGCACCCTGGATCGGGAGATCGACATCCACGGCTGCCGGGTCCGCGACGTGATGCACACCGGCTGCAAGACCGCCACCCCCGACATGCTGGCGGCACAGGCCCTGCAGATCATGCAGGAGAACAAGATCAACGCCCTGCTCATCGTGGATCGGCAGCAACGCCTGACCGGGGCCATCAACATGCACGATCTGCTGCGCGCAGGTGTGGTATAACAACGACAAGGCAGGACCCCTATGCACGATATTCTGGAGCGAGCGGCACGCATCAAGATGGTGATTTTCGACGTCGATGGCGTGCTCACCGACGGCGGACTGTTTCTCGGCGACGACGGCCTCGAATACAAGGCCTTCAACTCCAAGGACGGGCACGGCATGAAGATGCTGCAGGAGAGCGGCGTGATCATCGCCATCATTACCGGTCGCAGCTCCCAGGTGGTCGCCATGCGCATGGAGAGCCTGGGCATCCAGCATGTCTATCAGGGCCTGCACGACAAGCTGCCGGCCTACCTGGAACTGGCCGCGAAACTGGACATCGCCGACGAGGAGGTGGCCTACGTGGGCGACGATGTGGTGGACCTGCCGATCATGCGCCGTATCGGCCTGGCGGTGGCGGTCCAGGATGCCCACGATCTGGTCAGACAGCACGCCCACTGGCACACCGCGGCAACCGGCGGCCGCGGTGCGGCGCGCGAGGTGTGCGAGCTGATCATGCAGGCCCAGGGGACTCTCCAACCGATGTTCGACAGGTACCTGTAAACATTGGACACACGTAACCTCATCATCGGCGGCGCCCTCCTGCTGCTCACCGCAGGCACCTGGTGGCTGTCCCGGCAGAGTCCGCTGCAAGAGCAGCGGCCCGAGCGCGCCAGCACCGCCCCGGACTACTACCTGGTGGGTTTTGCGGAGCTCCAGTACAACGCCGAGGGGGTACGCAGCCAGCGCCTTGCTGCGTTGCGCCTGACCCACTATCCGGGCAACGACAGCACGGAGTTGAGTGCCCCGCGCATCCGCATGTACGACGGGGAGCGTCCACCCTGGCGGGTAAAGGCCGAGTCGGGTTGGCTCTCGGGCGACGGCGAGGTGCTGCTGCTCAACGGCCGGGTCGATATCGACCGCTCGGCCAGCGGCGAGGCCCTGGCGGCGCACATCGACACCCGGAACCTGAAGGTACAACCGAAACAGAACTATATCGAGACCGACGAGGCCGTCGCCTACGTAAGCGGCAAGGACCGGGTGAATGCCGTGGGCATGCAGGCCTGGTTCAACGAGCCGACACGAATGAAACTGCTTTCCAAAGTGAGAGGTCACCATGATGTCCAATAAATACCCCCGCACCGCCCGGACCGAATTGTTCAGCCTGCTCCTGCTGCTGACCCTGCCCTTTACGGCGAACGCCCTGGAGGGGGACAAGGATCAACCGATCTATGTCGAGGCCGACAGCGTCGATATCGATGACGCCAAGGGCACATCCACCTACCGGGGCAACGTGGAACTGATCCAGGGCTCCATCCGGCTCACCGCGGCGCAGGTGGTGGTGACCCAGAGCCAGGGCCGCTCGGACCAGATCCTGGCCACCGGCAACCCGGTCACCTACCGCCAGGAGACCGAGGGCGACAAGGGCATGATCAAGGCCCGGGGCAGGACCATCGAATACCGGGCCGACAGCGAGATACTCTACCTGATCGGCGACGCCGTGCTGAGCCAGGGCAAGGACAGCTTCAAGAGCGACCGCATCACCTACGACCGGGTCAAGGCGGTGGTGAAGGCCGGCGCCAGCGCCAAGGGCAAGCAGCGCGTGCGCGCCACCATCTCCTCTGGAAAGTAGGCGAGACAGCGATGACCCGACTGGCCGCGCACCATCTGGAAAAGCACTACCGCCGCCGGGCGGTGGTTGAGGATGTCTCCCTGGAACTGTCCAGCGGCGAGGTGGTGGGACTGCTCGGCCCCAACGGCGCCGGCAAGACCACCTGTTTCTACATGATCGCCGGACTGATCCCCTCCGAGGGGGGGAGCATCGCCATCGACGGCCACGACATCACCGACCTGCCGATGCACGCCCGGGCCCAGCTCGGGCTCGGCTACCTGGCCCAGGAGCCATCGATCTTCCGCAAACTGAGCGTGCAGGACAACATACTGGCGATCATGGAGACCCGCCGCGACCTCACCCGGGAACAGCAGATAACCTCCACCGAGACGCTGCTGCTGGACTTCAACCTGACCCACCTGCGGGACAACCAGGCGATGAGCCTCTCGGGGGGGGAGCGCCGGCGCCTGGAGATCGCCCGCGCCCTGGCCATGGAACCACGCTTTATCCTCCTCGACGAACCCTTTGCCGGCATCGATCCCATCTCGGTCAAGGATATTCAGAACATCATCCGGGAACTCTCCCGCCGCGGCATCGGAGTCCTGATCACCGACCACAACGTGCGCGAGACCCTCGGCATCTGCCAGCGCGCCTATATCATCAACGCCGGCAAGGTGCTGACCGAGGGGACCTCCGAACAGATCCTGGAGAACCAGGCGGTGCGCGAGGTCTACCTCGGGCATGAATTCAGCCTCTGACCCCTGATCGCGGCGCTAGGCCACCCGCCTCTGCCGCCCGACAAGGGTCAGCGCGCGGGGTTATTGATCCAAGGCAACCACAGCATAAAAGAATCGATTGCACGGGGAGTGAGGTTTTCGGCTAAAATTGATGTCAAGGACAGACACACAAATTACGTACCAAATATAACCATATCGAATAATCCCGCATGAAGCAGACCCTACAGCTTCGTCTCGGCCAGCACCTCACCATGACCCCACAGCTGCAGCAGGCCATCCGGCTGCTGCAGCTCTCCACGCTCGATCTCAAGCAGGAGATCCAGGAGGCGCTGGAGTCGAATCCGCTGCTCGAAACCGAGGAGGAGGGGCTGGCGCGCGAGGAGCACAACGGCGCGGAAACCAAGACCGGCGCCGACAAGCTCAATGGCAGCGAGGGCCCTGCCGGCAACGACGCCAACAACGAGCAAACCATCAATGTCGAGTCCGAAACGATGCCGGAGGAGCTCCCGGTGGACACCGGCTGGGACGACATCTACGACAGCGCCCTGCCCCCGAGTTCGGGCCTGGCCAGCCGCGAGTCGGGAGACACCGACTATACCGCCCACCGTCAGGCGGCCACCACCCTCCAGGACCACCTGATGTGGCAGCTCAACCTGACCCCCTTCTCCGACACCGACCGCGCCATCGCCACCGCCATCGTCGACAGCATCAACGACGACGGTTACCTGCACATGGATGTTGGTAACCTCATCGAACAGATCGACGACGGGGAGACGGGCCGGGCGGAGATCGAGGCGGTCCTGCACCGCGTCCAGCAGTTCGACCCCCCGGGCGTGGCGGCCCGGGACCTGCGTGAGTGCCTGTTAATCCAGCTGCTGCAGTACCCCGAGCCGCACCCCCGCCTGGCAAAGGCCATCGCCCTGATCCGCGACCACTTCAAGCTGCTCGCCGACCAGGACATCAACCAGATCCAGCGCAGACTCAGGGTCAGCGAAGAGGAGTGCCGCGAGATCACCTGCCTGATCCGTTCCCTCAACCCGCGTCCCGGCACGATGATCGCCCGGGGTGAGCCCGACTATGTGATCCCCGACGTCTTCGTCAGCAAGCAGCACGGCGTCTGGCAGGTGGAGCTCAATCCCGACTCCACCCCCAGGCTCAGGGTCAACGCAGACTACGCCAAGCTGATCCGCCGGGCGGACAACAGCCTCGACAACACCTATCTGAAAAACCACCTCCAGGAGGCACGCTGGTTCATCAAGAGCCTGCTCAGCCGCAACGAGACCCTGCTCAAGGTTGCAACGAAAATCGTTGAATTTCAGCGTGGATTTTTCGAATATGGGGAGGAGGCGATGCGCCCGCTGGTATTGCGCGACATCGCCGAGGCACTGGATATGCACGAATCGACCATCTCGCGGGTAACGACACAGAAATATATGCACACCCCACGGGGTACCCTGGAATTCAAATACTTTTTCTCCAGCCATGTCAGCACGGCTGGGGGTGGTGAATGCTCGGCCACCGCGATCCGGGCCCTGATCAAGAAGCTGATCGCAGCAGAGCTGCCGAAACGGCCGCTCAGCGACAACAAGATAGCGGGCATACTCGCTGATCAGGGCATCCAGGTCGCCCGCAGGACCGTAGCAAAGTACCGTGAATCGATGGCAATACCGCCATCCAACGAGCGTAAGCGCCTCATCTAGAGGCCTGAACGAAGGAGCACACCATGCAAATCAGCCTTACCGGTCATCACATCGATATCACCGACTCCATGCGTGCCTATGTCGACACCAAGTTCGAGCGTCTGGAACGCCACTTCGACCATGTCACCAACATTCATGTGATCCTGACCGTTGAGAAGTTGCGCCAGAAGGCAGAGGCCACCCTGCATGTGAACGGAGCGGATGTATTCGCCGACTGCGAAGAGGAGGATATGTACGCGGCGATCGACGGTCTGGTCGACAAGATCGACCGTCAGGTAAAGAAGTACAAGGAGAAGAGCACCAACCACCGCACCGGTGCCGGCATCAAGGGCATGGAGCCCACCATCTAAACCCCGGTCCCGATTGACCCGGGCCGCCTGGACGAACGCATATGTTACCTGCAAATTTTCTGACCCCAGAACGGATCAGCTGCGGCAACGAAGCCAGCAGCAAGAAGAGAGTGCTGGAGGAGATCGGCAAGCTGCTCGCCTCCTCCAGCGCCGAGCTGACCCAGGAGATGGTCTTCGACAAGCTGCTGGAACGCGAACGCCTGGGCAGTACCGGACTCGGGCTCGGCATCGGCCTGCCCCACGCCCGCATGGCGGGGGTGGAGCAGGCCTGCGGGGCCTTTATCCAGCTCAGCGACGGCATCGACTACGACGCCATCGACGGCCAGCCGGTGGATCTGGTGTTCGGCCTGCTGGTGCCGGAACAGGCGACTGAAGAGCACCTGCAACTGCTGGCACGCCTGGCCACCATGTTCAGCGATCCGGGCTTCTGCGACAGGATCCGGGAGGCGCGCAGCGCCGAGGCCGTCCTGCGGGCGATCCCCAGCGACGGGGAGAACGCAGCGAGCCCATGAGCGGTCCCCTGACCACCCGCGATCTCTACAATGCCCTGCGCGACAAGCTGGGGCTGCGCTGGATCGCCGGTCGCGGGGGCAGCGAACGCACCCTGCAGGGCGATTTCCCGGGTGCCGGGAGCCAGGGGCTGACCGGCCCCCTCAACTTCATCCATCCCAACCGGGTACAGATCGTCGGCCGCGCGGAACTGATCTACTTTGCGGGACTCAACGAACAGCTCTACCGCGACGTCACCAGCAAGCTATTCACCGCCAAACCGGCGGCGGTGATCCTGACCGACGAGATCGACATCGAGGACGAGTTCGTCCGCCAGGCCGAGCACTTCGACGTCCCCCTGTTCAGCTCCACCCTGCCGGACAACCGGCTGGTCAACGAGCTGCAGTACTACCTCACCCAGGTACTGGCCGACCGCACCTCGGTGCATGGGGTGTTCGTCGACGTCCTGGGCATCGGCACCCTGCTCACCGGCGCGCCGGCGGTCGGCAAGAGCGAGCTGGCCTTCGAGCTGATCTCGCGCGGCCACCACCTGGTGGCCGACGACATGCCGGAGTTCGCCCGCATCACCCCCGACATCGTCACCGGCACCTGCCCCCCGCTGCTCAAGAACTTCCTTGAGGTGCGCGGACTGGGGGTACTCAACATCCGTGAAATGTTCGGCGACAGCGCCATCCGCCAGACCAAGCGACTGCGCCTGATCATCGACCTGCAGCCGATGGGAGGAAACGAGCTCAAACAGCTCGACCGCCTCAAGGGGAGCCACGACAGCCGCAATATCCTGGGCCTGGATATCCCGGAAGTGACCATCCCGGTGGCCCCCGGGCGCAACCTCGCGATCCTGGTGGAGGCGGCTGTACGCCAACACATGCTGCGCCGTCAGGGCTACGACGCCGCGATCGACTTCAGCCGCCGCCAGGAGGCGCTGATCGCCGAGAAGGGCGGCGGGTCCTGACATGGCTGCCGACATTGCCTATCCTATTGCCAAATCCAGGAGTTTTTTCTGCATGACTCTGAGCACCGGGCCGATTCCGCCACGTCCCCACCGGCCCACCCCCAGCCCAACTGTGGGGGCGCCATGAAGCTGATCATCGTCACCGGGCTGTCGGGATCGGGCAAGAGCGTCGCCCTGCACACCCTCGAAGACCTCGGCTATTACTGCATCGACAACCTGCCGGTATTCCTGCTGCCCGCCTTCACCCAGAAGCTGCAGCAGGGTGATGACCGGCGCTTCGCCCTCAGCGCGGTGGGCATCGACGCCCGCAACCCGTCCGCTGACCTGAGCGTCCTTACCTCCATGCTGCCCCCCCTCCAGGAGTACGGTATCCGCTGTGAGGTGATCTATCTGGAGGCCCAGGACGAGACCCTCATCAAGCGCTACAGCGAGACCCGCCGCCGCCACCCCCTCTCCAGCGACGACCAGTCACTGGCCGAGGCGATCGGCCGGGAGCGGGAGTTGCTGGCCCCCTTTCTCAGCGCCGCCGATCTGCGCATCGACACCACCGGGACCAATCAGCACGAGCTGCGCGACATCATCCGCGGCCGCGTCGGCGCCCGACCCGACGGCGCGCTTTCGCTGCTGTTCCAATCCTTCGGCTTCAAGCACGGCGTACCCAACGACGCCGATTTCGTCTATGACGTACGCTGCCTGCCCAACCCCCACTGGCACAAGCGACTGCGTCCACTGACCGGGCGCGACCGCCCGGTACAGGAGTTCCTGGGCGGCGACGGGCGCGTGGGGCTGCTGCAACAGGAGATCACAACCTTTCTCGAAAACTGGATCCCATGCTTCGAGGCGGACGGGCGCAGCTACCTGACGGTGGCGATCGGCTGCACCGGAGGGCAGCACCGCTCGGTCTATCTGACCGAACAGCTCGCCGCCCACTTCCGGGAGCACGGGCACCACAGCCAGATCCGGCACCGGGAACTGAACCCTCTCCAAGACACGGAGAAACGCTGACCAATGCTGCAACAACAGATCGAGATCATCAACAAACTCGGCCTCCACGCCCGCGCCGCCGCCAAGCTGGTCAGCCTCGCCAGCCAGTTCGCCAGCGACATACTCCTCACCCACCAGGGCCGCGAGGTCAACGCCAAGAGCATCATGGGCGTGATGATGCTGGCCGCCTGCCAGGGCACCGTCCTCACCCTGCGCATCGACGGTCCGGACGAGCAGGCAGCCCTGGAGGCGGTCATCAGCCTGTTCGGAGACTACTTCGGGGAGGGTGAATGAGCGGCGGCTGCCAGGCAACAGGCATCGGGGTCTCCCGCGGCATCGCCATCGGCAGGGCCTATCGACTGCAACGCAAATGCTTCGAGATCAGCGAACGGCTGATCGAACCCGACCAGGTGGAGCAGGAGGTCGCGCGCTTCTATCACGCCATCACCAGCGCCCGGGAGAAGCTGCGCACCATCCTCGACAAGATCCCGGAGGGCACCCGCACCGACGTCGCGGCGTTCATCGACACCCACCTGTTGATGCTCGATGACGACCCCCTGAGCGAGACCCCGGTGGAGATGATCCACCACCTCCACTACGCGGCGGAGTGGGCGCTGAAGCTACAACGCGACGCCCTTGTGCAGGTCTTCGACGAGATGGAGGACCCCTACCTCCGCACCCGCAAGGACGACGTGGATCACGTGGTGAATCTGATCCAGCAGTTCCTGCAGAACAGCGAGGAGGAAGAGGAGGCGCTGGAGAGCCTGCGCGGGCGCATCATCCTGGCCAAGGACCTCACCCCCGCCGATACCATCCTGTTCCGCCATCAGGGAATCGCGGGATTCATCACCGAGTACGGCGGCCCGATGTCCCACACCGCGATCCTGGCCCGCAGCCTGGGCATCCCCGCGGTGGTCGGCCTGCACGAGGCGGCCGAGTGTCTGCGCAACGGCCAGATGCTGATCCTCGACGGCGACAGCGGCACCGTCATCGGTAACGCCGACGAAGAGACGCTGGCGCGCTACGGCAAACGCATCAGCGACGGCGAGGCGCGACAGCAACGGCTGCGCAAACTCATCGGCAAACCGGCCACCACCCGCGACGGCCTGCGCCTGCGCCTGATGGCCAACATCGAACTGACAGAGGATATCGCCAACACCCGCGCCCTGGGCGCCGACGGCATCGGCCTCTACCGCACCGAGTTCCTCTACATGAACCGCGCTGAGGCGCCTCGGGAAGAGGAGCACTTCCAGGCCTACAGGCGCGCGGTGCAGGAACTCGCTGGCATCCCCATCACCATCCGCACCCTCGACCTCGGTGCCGACAAGCAGTTGGAGGAAAATCCGACGCGCGAGGCCGCCGCCTCCAATCCCGCCCTCGGGCTGCGTGCCATCCGCCTCTGCCTCAAGCAGCCCCAGCTGTTCATACCGCAGCTGCGCGCCATCCTGCGGGCGGCGGTGCTCGGACCGGTGCAGATCATGCTCCCGATGATCTCCAACCTCGACGAGGTACGCCAAATCAAGGCCATGATCTCCCAGGTGGAGCGGGATCTGGAGCGCGAGGGGGTGGCCTTCGCCAGGGGCGTGCCACTCGGCGGCATGATCGAGATACCGGCCGCCGCCCTGGCCGCCCCGGCCTTCTGCCGGGAGCTCGACTTCCTCTCCATCGGGACCAACGATCTGGTGCAGTACACCCTGGCCATCGACCGGGTGGACGACGAGGTCAGCTACCTGTTCAACCCCCTCCACCCCGCGGTGCTGCGGCTGATCCAGATGACCATCGAGGCCGGGCGCCTGAGCAACACCCCGGTGGCCATGTGCGGCGAGATGGCCGGAGACCCCCGCTACATCCCCCTGCTGCTCGGCATGGGGCTGCGGGAGTTCAGCATGCAGCCAAACTCCCTGCTGGAGGCAAAGGAGATCCTGCGCCGCTGCGACAGTGTCGAACTGAGCCGCGCCATGGAGCGCATACGGGAGCGCATAGCGCGCGGCGAGGCACCTGATCCACTACCGCAGATCCATCACTCAACCATTTGACGAAAAAACCAATTCCGGCCTCCCTCTCAACGCCGGCAACTGCTAGAATCAGCCCAGCACGTCCCATCTCTCCGCGTCCAATCGAGGATCACCGCCGACATGCCAGCACAGGCCGTTGAAAGAGACGAGACCACACGCCTGCAACGGCTGCAGGGGATCCTCCAGAGCGGCACCCTGAAGAATGCCGGGCGCATGCTCAACGCCCTGCAACCGGGTGAGATCGCCCACCTCCTGGAGGCGCTGCCCCTGGCCGAACGCGAGATCGTCTGGGGCCTGATCGACGACGAGAACGACGGCGAGGTGCTGGTCCACCTCACCGACGACGTGCGCAGCGACCTGATCAGCAAGATGGACCTGTCGCGGCTGCTCTCGGCCACCGAGAGCCTGGATACCGACGACCTCGCCGACCTGATCCAGGAGCTGCCCCACACCATCACCCGGGAGATCATCGCCTCCCTCGACCTGCAACATCGCAGCCGCCTGGAGGCGGTACTCTCCTACCCCGAGGACACCGCCGGCGGCCTGATGAACCCGGACGCCATCACCGTGCGCCCGGAGGTGACCCTGGATGTGGTGATGCGCTACCTGCGCCGGCTCAAGAACCAGATCCCGGCCCACACCGACAACCTGATGGTGGTCAACCGTATCGGGAAATACCTTGGCGTACTGCCGCTGACCAAGCTGGTCACCCACGATCCCGATGAGATCGTGGCCGAGGTGATGTCCCTTGATCAGGGAGCGATTCCCGCCACCTGGGACGACGGCCAGGTGGCCAACCGCTTCGAACAGCACGACCTGATCTCCGCCCCGGTGGTGGATGATAGAGGAATCCTGCTCGGGCGCATCACCGTCGACGACGTGGTGGACGTAATCCGCGAAGAGGGTGAACACCAGTTCATGGGCCAGGCCGGCCTCTCGGAAGACGAGGACATGTTCGCCCCGGTGCTGATCTCCACCCAGCGCCGCGCCCTCTGGCTCGGGCTCAACCTGATCACCGCCTTTCTCGCCTCCTGGGTGATCGGCCTGTTCGAGCAGACCATCGAAAAGGTGGTAGCCCTGGCGGTGCTGATGCCGATCGTCGCCAGCATGGGCGGCATCGCCGGCAGCCAGACCCTGACCCTGACCATCCGCGGCCTTGCCCTCGGACAGCTCTCCAGCAGCAACGCCCGCTGGCTGGTGCTCAAGGAGCTGGCGGTGGGGGCCCTCAACAGCGTGATCTGGGCGATTGTGGTGGCTGTCATCGCCGGCATCTGGTTCGACAATGGCGCCATTGGCCTGCTGATCGCCGCCGCCCTCACCATCAACCTGGTATTCGCCGCCCTCACCGGCGCGCTGCTACCCCTGGCCCTGGACAGGATGGGCATCGACCCGGCCCTGGCCGGCTCGGTACTGCTCACCACGGTGACCGACATCATCGGCTTTCTCGCCTTTCTCGGTCTGGCCACCCTCTACCTGCTGTAGTAAAACCACGGCCCCATGGAACCGCTGCTCCGAATACGCGACCTGCACCGCACCTACGGCGATCTGCGCGCCCTTGAGGCGCTCGATTTCGAGCTGCACCGGAGTGAGGTACTGGGCCTGCTCGGCCCCAACGGAGCGGGAAAATCGACCACCATGCGCATCATCAGCGGCGCCCTCGCACCCAGCGCCGGCGCGGTCGAGATCGACGGCATCGACCTGCTGCGCCACCCCATCGCCGCCAAGGCCCGGCTCGGCTATCTGCCCGAGACCCCCCCACTCTATCCCGATCTGACGGTGGACGAGTACCTCGACTATGCCGCGCGCCTGCGCGGCCTGCGCGGGGCTGCCCTGGGCCGGGCCCGCGCCCGGGCCCGGGAGCGCTGCGGCCTGACGCACAGCGGCCGGCGCCTGATCGCCAACCTCTCCAAGGGCTACAAGCAGCGGGTCGGCATCGCCCAGGCGATCATTCACGACCCCAAGGTGGTGATCCTGGACGAACCGACCGGCGGGCTCGACCCCAACCAGATCCAGGAGATCCGCACCCTGATCCGCGCCCTGGGCGAGGAGCGCGGGGTGCTGCTCTCCACCCACATCCTGCCGGAGGTGGAGATGCTCTGCGGACGCGCCCTGATCCTGCACCAGGGACGTCTGGTGCACGAACAGCCTCTCGACGCCGCGCCCCCCGGCAACCGCCTCGCCCTGCGTCTGGGCCAGCCCCCGGACCCCACCGAGCTGGCCGGCATCGCCGGGGTCACCCGTGTGGAGGCGGGCGACGGCAAACACCTGGTGCTGCACCTGAGCGACGGCACAGATCCATCCGGGATCGCCGACCACTGCGTCGCCAAGGGCTGGCGACTGCTGGAGATGAGCCCTGTCGGGGACCGCCTGGAGCAGCTCTTCAGCCGCATCACCCTGGGGGAGTCCGCACCATGATCCTGAGCATCGCACGACGCGAACTGCGCGCCCTGTTCCACTCTCCGCTGGTGTGGGTCCTGGCCGGCGTACTGCAACTGCTGGGCGCCTGGCTGTTCCTGGTGCAGTTGGAAGAGTACCTGCAGGTCCAGTCGCGCCTGGCGACCCTGGAGAATCCACCGGGCGTCACCGACCTGGTGCTGACCCCTCTGCTGGAGGCCCTGGCCGGTCTCGCCCTGCTGGTGGTGCCGCTGCTGACCATGCGCACCCTGAGCGAAGAGTTCCGCGACGGCACCATCGACCTGCTCCTCTCCTCCCCCCTGCGGATGGGCCAGATCGTGCTCGGCAAGTACCTGGCCCTGTTGAGCCTGCTGAGCCTGCTCTGCCTGCTGCTAGCACTGATGCCCCTCTCCCTGCTGCTCGGCGGTGAGATCGACACCGGGCGGCTCGCCTCCGGACTGCTCGGGCTGTTGCTGCTGCTGGGGTGTTGCGCCGGCATCGGAATCTACCTCTCCAGCCTCACCCGCCAGCCGGCGGTGGCGGCAATCAGCACCTACGGCGCCCTCCTGTTCCTATGGATCGTCAACCTCGCCGGTGGCGAGGGCGGCGGCCCGCTGTTCGACTGGCTCTCACTCTCCAGCCACTACCGGCGCCTGCTCGACGGCCTGGTCTTCAGCAGCGACATCGCCTACTACCTGCTGGTGACGGGCGTGAGCCTGACCCTGGCCGGCCGCAGGCTGGAGAGCCGCAGGCTCCAGGGGTAGAGGATGACGGACACGGCACACCGATCGATGAGCAGATGGTTCGAGGCGGCCGGCTTCCACCTGCTGTTACTGACGGCGGCGGCCCTGCTCGGCTGGCTGAGCCACCAGTACAACCTGGCCTGGGACTGGAGCGACTCCGCGCGCAACAGCCTGCACCCTGCCAGCCGGGCGCTGATCGCGCGTCTCGACGCCCCCCTCAGGATCACCTCCTTCGCACCTGAAAACCCAGTACTGCGGGGACAGATCCTGGAGGTGCTGGAGCGCTACCGGCGCCTGCAGCCGCTCATCGAGATCGACTTCGTCAACCCGGCGATGGAGCCGACCCGCACCCGCGAGCTGGGCATCCAGGTGGCGGGCGAACTACACCTCAGCTACCAGGGTCGCAGCGAAAACCTGCGGGTGATCGACGAGCAGAGCATCAGCAACACCATCCAGCGCCTGCTGCTGCGCACCGAGCGCTGGATCGTCGGGATCCAGGGCCATGGCGAGCGGCGCCTCGACGGCCAGGCCAACCACGACCTGGGCAGCCTCGGCGCGGAACTGACCCGCAAGGGCTACCGGGTCCGGGAGCTGCCCCTGGGCACGCAGGGAGATCTGCCCGCCAACACCGGGGTGCTGGTCATCGCCAGCCCCCAGCGCGACTACCTGGCCGGTGAGCTGCGCGCCATCGAGCGCCATATCGAGGGCGGCGGCAGCCTGCTGTGGCTGCTGGAACCGGATCAGGGCCCGCATCCCGCCCAACTCCTCGAACTGCTCGGCATCACCCCCCTCCCTGGGACCGTGGTGGACCCCAACGCCGCCGACCTCGGGCTCGACAACCCGGCCATCGCCATCGTCAACGCTTACCCCGACCACCCGGCGGTGGAACACTTTCGCCTGGTGACCCTCTATCCCCAGGCAGCGGCCCTGTCGCTCCAGCCCACCGCCTCCTGGCAGGCACGCGCACTGCTCACCACCCTGCCCCGCACCTGGAACGAGACCGGCCCGCTCAAGGGCCGGGTGGCCCGCGACCCGCAGCAGGGCGAACTCGCCGGCCCCCTGGTACTCGGCTACAGCCTGGAGCGCCGGATTCACGACAAGACGCAGCGGGTCATCGTCCTCGGCGACGGGGACTTTCTCTCCAACACCTACATCGGCAACGGCGGCAACCTCGACCTCGGCATCAACCTGCTGCGCTGGCTGAGCGGTGACGAGGGGCTGCTCGACATCCCCTCCCGGGTGGCCAACGACCTGCTACTGCAGCTGAGCGATACCCAAGGGGCTATCATAGGACTAGGCTTTCTGCTGATCCTCCCGGTCGCGCTGTTCACCGCCGGAGGACTGGTCTGGTGGCGGCGCGGGAGAGCGTGATGGGCAAGAGGGGCTGGATCAACCTGGGGCTGCTGGCGCTGGTGGCGGTGCTGGCACTGATCGCCCTCCGCGACCCCGGGCGGGAGAAGCGCCCGGGGCTCCAGCCGCTGACCCCGCTCGATCCGCAGCGGATCGAACGGATCCACATCGCCAACCACAACGGTCCCGCCTTCCTCCTGGAGCGGCGCGACCGGGAGTGGTGGATGAGCGAACCCCATCAGGTGGCCGCCAACACCCCACGTATCGAGATCCTGCTGGATATCGCATCGACCCCGAGTTTCGAACACTTTGCACTGCCCCGGGAGCGGCTTGACGAATTTGAACTGCTCACTCCCAAGGCCGAACTGCAGCTCGACGACACCACCCTGATCTTCGGTGGCACCCACCCCTACAACTACCGCCGCTACGTACGCATCGGCGACACCCTGCACCTGATCAACGACCACTTCCCCCACCACTTCCTGGCCCAGGCCGAGGATTTCGTCAGCCACGAACTGCTGGGCGGCGAGGCGCGCATCAGCGCCATCCGCACCCCCGACTGGTCGATCGCGCGGACCGCGCAAGGCTGGGAGCTCACTCCACCCCGTCCCGGGCTCCCCCAGGAGCGGCTGGTGGCCAAAGCGGAGGCGTGGCGGCACACCCTCGCCGCCAAAGTCGTCAAGGCCCCGCCCCCGGGATCCACCGAATGGGTGGATCTCTCCCTGGAACAGCAACCCCGGCCCCTGCGCTTCGAGGTGATCCGCGAACCACGCCACCTGCTGCTGGTGCGCCGCGACCTGGGCATCGCCTACCGCCTGCCCAGCGACTCCACCCTGCTCGCGCCCCCCGGTGACTGATGCCTGAACTGCCTGAGGTCGAGACCACTTTGCGCGGCATCGCCCCGCATCTGCTCGGGCGATCAGTGCGCCGGGTGATCGTGCGTCAACGGCAACTGCGCTGGCCGGTCCCGGCGCACCTCCCCGAGACCCTCGCGGGGGCGCGTATCTCGACCCTGCGGCGACGCGCCAAATACCTGCTCCTGGAGACCGAAAAAGGCACCCTGATCCTGCATCTGGGGATGTCCGGCAGCCTGCGCATCCTGCCGCCCGGTACCCCGCCGGCCCGGCACGACCACTTCGATCTGGTGTTCGACCACTGCTGCCTGCGCCTGCGCGACCCGCGCCGCTTCGGCGCCGTCCTCTGGTGCGCGGACGACCCCCTGGGGCACCCGCTGCTCGCCCACCTCGGCCCCGAACCCCTCTCCGAGGCGTTCAGCGGGGCCTACCTGTACGAACAGGCGCGCACCCGAAGGGTGGCGGTAAAGGGTCTTCTCATGGATGGGCGGATCGTGGTCGGCGTCGGTAACATCTACGCCAACGAGGCGCTGTTTCTCAGCGGCATCGACCCGCGGCGCGCCGCCTGCCGGATATCAAAGAGCCGCTACAACCGGCTTGCACAACAAACCAAGGAGGTGCTGGAGGCGGCCGTCCGCCAGGGCGGGACGACGCTCCGGGACTTTCAGCGGGAGGACGGAAAACCCGGCTACTTCGCCCAGCAGCTGCGGGTGTACGGCCGGGAGGGCCAGCCCTGCCCCCAGTGTGGCGCCCCGGTCCGCCAGGCCCGCATCGGGCAGCGTTCGAGCTTCTACTGTGGAAACTGCCAGCGCTGATCCGCGCCGTATCAGCGGCGCCCCCTATTTGATGGGAATCGCGATACCGCCGGCGGCGTCGGCCTGGAGCTTGCGCCCCACCTTGGCTGCCTTGTCGCCGACGAAGGCGGTGAACTCCTCCAGGTTGTCATACCCCATCTCGACGGCGTAGCGGGCCAGCCCCTGGATCAGTTGGCGGGTCTGGGCGATCTCTTCGTGGCTGCGGCCACAGCCCTGGCAGTGACTGCCATCCTGGGTGCAGCTCTCGCCGCCCCGGCAGGGAGTGAATTGCATGGCGCTTCTCCTGATTCGATGAAAGGGCGTGAGACCCGCCCGGGGAGGGGGTTAACCCTCTGCGCTGATCCGTTCGTATTTGGCCAGCAGATCCTCCTGACTCTCCTCGTGATCCGGATCCTTGGGAATACAGTCCACCGGGCACACCTCCACGCACTGGGGCTCGTCGTAGTGACCGACGCACTCGGTGCAGAGGTTGGGATCGATCTCATAGATCTCGTCACCCTGATAGATGGCGCCGTTGGGGCACTCGGGTTCGCACACGTCGCAGTTAATGCACTCGTCGGTAATCATCAAGGCCATATCTGTTGCTCCTGTCTCGGGGTCTTCCCCCGTCGCATATCTCAAGTAATCTGTTCGGCCGCCCGCTGCCTGAGCGCCTCGGACACCCGTGGATGGACGAACTCTGACACATCCCCGCCCAGTGCCGCAATTTCCCGCACCAGGCTCGATGAAATATAGGCGTACTGCTCGGCCGGGGTCAGAAACAGGGTCTCCACCTCCGGGGCGAGACGACGGTTCATACCGGCGAGCTGAAACTCGTACTCGAAATCGGAGACCGCCCGCAGCCCACGCAGGATCACCCCTGCGCCCGCATCACGGGCAAACTCCACCAGCAGCGAATCGAACTCGCGGATCTCGACATTCTCCAGCCCGGCCAGCACCTCCCGCGCCAGCGCCACCCGTTCCTCCAGGGTAAAGACCGGCGCCTTGCCCGGGTTGGCCGCCACTGCCAGGATCACCCTGTCGAACAACCGTGCGGCCCGCTTGATCAGGTCGCTGTGCCCATTCGTGATGGGATCGAATGTCCCGGGATAGATCGCAGTGGCCATAGGCGGCTCCCTTGGTCGGTGGCGCGATGATAGTCAGTGCCACGCGGATGTCAAATGACAATTGGCAATTTCCCGCAATCCACGGGGCGTTCCGGAGTCGTCAGGGTCCGTGGCGATAAAGGCCGTAACTGACATCGCCCGCCCGTTTCTCCTTGAGCGGTAGCCAGGCCGCCGACAGGCTTGGGGACGGTGCCTGAACGGCACGCTCGATATAGACCAGGGCATCCCGCTCCAACCAGCCATTGGATTCAAGTTCACTGCAACAGGCATCGAGCAGCGCTTCGGCAAATGGCGGATCGAGGAAGACAATATCAAACGGCTCGCCTCTCCCGGCCAGCCACTCCAGGGCGTCGGCGCGCAGGATCTCGACCCGCTCCAGGTCCAGCAGCCGGCGGTTCTCCTCCAGCCGGGCGGCCACCGCCGCCGCCCGTTCCAACATAACCACCCGGGCGGCCCCGCGCGAGGCGGCCTCGAACCCGAGGGCGCCGCTGCCCGCGAACAGATCCAGGACCCGGGCCCCGGGCAACCACGGCTGCAGCCAGTTGAAGAGGGTCTCCCGCACCCGGTCCGAGGTGGGCCGCAGCCCCGGCTGGTCAGGGAAGCGCAGCCGCCGCCCGCGGTGCTCACCACCGATAATGCGCACCTGATTGCCGTGGCCGGGACGCCGCCCCGCCCCGCCCACGACCCTAGTCGGCCGCCGCGCCATCACCCACCACCACGGTGACGAATCGCTCGGGTCTGACCCGGCGCCGGAACGCCTCCCGGATCTGCTCCCGGGTCACCGCCTCGATGCGCCCGGTGAAGGCGTCGAGATAGTCCAGGGGCAGGCCGTAGAAGCCGATCATCGCCAGATACTCCACAATCTTGCCGTTGCTGGCGATATTCAGGGGAAACCCCCCGGTGATGTTCTGCTTCGCCTCGCGCAGCTGCTCCTCGGTGGGACCGTTCTCGATGTAAGCCTCAAGGGCCGCGCGCATCACCCGCCGCGCCTCCCCCGCCTTGGCGTTCTGGGTCTGGGCGGCCATGATGAAGGGACCGTCCTCGCGCATCGGCGCGAAGTAGCTGTATACGCTGTAGGAGAGGCCGCGTTGCTCGCGCACCTCATTGCTCAGCAGGGAGACCAGACCACTGCCGCCGAAGATGTGGTTGCCCACATACAGCGTGAAGTAATCCGGATCACCACGGTGCATGCCCGGCTGCCCCATGTAGATATGGCTCTGTGTGGAGGGGAACTGCCGATGCCGTTGGTCGGAGCGCTCCAGTGCCGCCACCCCGGGCAGCGCCGGCGCCGGCGCCCCCTCCGGCAGATCCCGGGTCAGGCGCTCGGCCAGGGCCTCGGCCGCGCCCCGCTCCAGGTCACCGACAATCGCCACCACCGCATTGCGCGCGACATAAAAGCGCCGGTGGAAGGCGAGCACCTCGTCGCGGGTGATGGCGGCCAGGGAGTCCCGCTCGCCAGCCCCGTCCCGGGCATAGGGGTGGGCACCGTACACCGCCCCCCAGAAGGCCTTTTTGGCAATGGCGCCGGGATTCTGCTCGCTCTGGCGCAGGGCGATCAGCATCGCCTTGCGGTTGCGCTCCAGATCCGCCGCCGCGAAACGGGGCCGGGCCAGCACCGCCTCCAGCGACTCCATCGCCACTTCGAACGGCCGCGCCTCGGAGAGGCTGCGCATGGACACCCAGGCCATATCCCGGCGCGCGCCCAGGCCCAGCTCGGCGCCAACCGCATCGAGCCGCTCGGCCAGCCGGTCGGCATCCCATGCCCCAGCCCCGTCACTCAGGGTGGCGTTGGTCAGGGTGGCGAGGCCGTGGCGCCCGCCGTCACGGGCGGCGCCTGCGTCAAACACCACCCGCACATCGACCATCGGCAGCTCGCGCGCCCCGACGAACAGCACACGGGCCCCATTGGGGGTATCCCAGCTCTCGATCACCGGCCCCGCCCAGGCGCCGCCGGAGCAGAGCAGGGCTAGGGTCAGGGCGACCGCCCTCCCGATCCGCTCAACCATCATGGCGCGCCTCCACCACGGACCGCTCTCCGGCCCGGGCAGCACCGGGCAGCGGCAGCGGCACCAGTTCCGCGACGGTCAGCTGCTCATCGGTCAGATATTTACGGGCCACCGCCCGCACCTGCTCCGGGGTTACCGACTTGATGCGCTGCGGATAGTCGTCGATCAGCCGCCAGTCAAGACCGACGGTCTCCAGAATCCCGATCTGCATTGCCTGATAGTAGACCGAGTCGAGGTCATAGACCTGCTCCGCCACCACCTGGGCCTTGACCCGCTCCAGCTCCTCCGGCTCCACCAGCTCCTCGCGCAAGCGTTCGATCTCACCGCGCAGGGCCGTCTCCAGACGCCCCACCTCCACCCCCCTGGCGGGCGTGGCGTCGAGCAGCAGCATCCCCGGCAGGCGGCGAAAGGCGCTGTAGCTGGCGCCGGCGGAGGCGGCCAGCTCATGCCCGCGCACCAGATTCCGGCTCAGACGCGCACTGGCGCCGCCGTCGAGGATCGACGCCAGCATCTCCAGGGCGTAGGGCTCCCAGGCCGCATCGGCGCTGGCCAGCACCGGGGTCTTGTACCCCATGACCAGATAGGGCTCCTTGGCGGGCACCCGGACCTGAGTACGGATCATGCCGCGCTGGGGCGGCTCGATCAGGGGCTTGAGCGGCGGCACCGGCTCCGGCGCGAGAGGGCCGAAATGGCGTTCGGCAAGTTCCAGCACCTGGCGCGGCTCGACATCCCCCACCACCACCAGGGTGGCGTTGTTGGGGGCGTACCAGAGCCGGTACCAGCGCCGCAGATCCTCCACCGACATGTTCTCCAGGTCGTTCATCCAGCCAATCACCGGATTGGCATAGGGCAGGCTGCGGTAGGCCACGGCGCTGAATTGCTCGTAGGTGAGGGACGTGGGGCTGTCCTCTGTGCGCAGCCGCCGCTCCTCCTTTACCACCTCGACCTCCTTCAGAAACTCCTCTTCGAGCAACGTCAGGTTGCGCATGCGGTCCGCCTCCAGCTCGAAGGCGATCTCCAGACGATCGCTGGAGAGGGTCTGGTAATAGGCGGTATAGTCGCTGCCGGTGAAGGCGTTCTCCTCGCCGCCGTTGGCGGCGACGATACGCGAGAACTCGCCCGGCGGGTGAGCCTGGGTGCCCTTGAACATCATGTGTTCAAGGAGATGGGAGACCCCGGTGATGCCGTCCGGCTCATAGGATGCCCCGACCTTGTACCAGACCTGGGAGACGGCGATGGGCGCGCGGTGATCCTCCTTGACGATCACCCGCATACCGTTACCGAGGGTGAATTCATGCACCCGCCCCTCGGCCAGCACCCCGCCGCCGAGCAGCAGCAGGACAAGCGTAAAGAGTGTTCTCATCGTGTTTCCTCGTAATGGGAATAGGTTGAACCCGGGCAAAGATGTTAGGATCTGATCCCAACCAGCAGGGGCCGCCTACCCGGCATTCTTTCAAAGCACGCCACGGGTACGCAACCCCGACCACCTGTAGTGACAGATTTTCCCGCCCGGTGTTCCCCGGCGGGGAGGGACGGCTTCGAAGAGATTATGTTCGGATTCGGTAAACGCAAGCCCAGGGAGCCGGCACCCGCCGCACCCGCAGGGGAGGATCAGCCGCAGCAGGGGCTCTTCTCCCGCCTCAAGAGCCGCCTGGCCAAGACCCGCCACAACCTCGCCGACGGACTGGCCGACCTGGTGCTGGGCAGCAAGCGCATCGACGACAACCTCCTGGAGGAGCTGGAGACGCTGCTGCTGACCGCCGATGTAGGGGTCGAGACCACCAGCCGTATCATCGACGACCTTACCGGCCGGGTCCGGCGCAACGAGCTCTCCGACCCTCAGGCCCTGGGCCGCATCCTCCGCGAACAGTTGCGTGCCACCCTCGACTGCTGCGACCAGCCGGTGCGCCAGGCCGCCGACGCCAGACCGCAGGTGATCCTGATGGTCGGCATCAACGGAGCGGGCAAGACCACCACCATCGGCAAACTCGCCAAGCGCCTCCAGGAGGAGGGGCAGAGCGTGATGCTCGCCGCCGGCGACACCTTCCGGGCGGCGGCGGTGGAACAGTTGCAGAGCTGGGGCGAGCGCAACGCCATCCCGGTGATCGCCCAGCACACCGGAGCCGACTCCGCGTCGGTTATCTTCGACGCCCTGCAGGCGGCCACCGCCCGCGGAGTCGATGTGCTGATCGCCGACACCGCCGGGCGCCTGCACACCAAGGGCAATCTGATGGAGGAGCTGGCGAAGATCGCCCGGGTGATGAAGAAGCTCGACCCCGATGCCCCCCACGAAGTAATGCTGGTGGTGGATGCGACCACCGGACAGAACGCCCTCAATCAGGCGCAGCAGTTCCATCACAGCGTACCGCTCACCGGCATCACTCTGACCAAACTCGACGGCACCGCCAAGGGGGGGATCGTGTTCGCCATCGCGGACCGGATGCGCATCCCGATCCGCTTTATCGGCGTGGGCGAGGCGATCGACGATCTGCGCCATTTCGATGCCGTGGAGTTCGTAGACGCCCTGTTCGAGAAGTGACACGGCTACCGCCATGGCGATCATCCAGTTCGACAACGTCACCAAGCGCTACCCGGGCGGCCACGAGGGGCTCTCCGGCGTAAGCTTCCAGATCGAGGCGGGCGAGATGATCTTTCTCACCGGCCACTCGGGGGCCGGCAAGAGTACCCTGCTCAAGCTGATCGGCCTGCTCGAACGCAGCACCCGGGGACAGGTACGGGTGGCCGGACGCAACCTGACCCAGCTCAAGCGGCGCCATATCCCCTACCACCGCCGGGAGGTGGGCATGATCTTCCAGGACCACCGCCTGCTGCACGACCGCACGGTCTTCGACAACGTCGCCATGCCCCTGGTGGTGGCGGGCCTGGGCCACCGCGAGACCGGCAAGCGGGTGCGCGCCGCCCTCGACAAGGTGGGCCTGCTGAACAAGGAGCGCAGCTACCCCATCACCCTCTCCGGTGGAGAACAGCAACGGGTGGGTATTGCCCGCGCCGTGGTCAGCAAACCCCCGATCGTGCTGGCCGACGAACCCACCGGCAACCTCGATCCCGAACTCTCCCTGGAGATCATGCGCCTGTTCGAGCTGTTCAACGGGGTCGGCGTGACCCTGCTGGTCGCCACCCACGACCTGGAGCTGATCTCGCGCATGAACAAGCGCATCCTGACCCTGCGCCACGGACGCCTGCTGCAGCACCCCGCCCGAGGGGGGCACCACCATGTCTAGGGCCGGGCGGCACCGCGGCGGGGCGATTCGCCTCGACACCTGGCTGCTGCGCCACCTGCAGGTCGCCCTGGCCAGCCTCGGCCACCTCACCCGCGCCCCCTTCTCCACCCTGATGACCGCCGCGGTGATCGGGATCGCCCTGGCCCTGCCGACAGGCCTGTCGCTGCTGCTCGGCAACCTGCAACAGCTCAGCGGCCACTGGGACGGGGCCGCCAGCATCTCGCTGTTTCTGACGGAGAAGAGCACCCTGGAGAAGGCCGACCGGCTGGCCGGCCGGCTGCGCGCCCGGGACGACATCGCCCGGGTGCGGCTGATCGACCGCGATCAGGCCCTGGATGAGTTCCGCACCCTCAGCGGCTTCTCCGGCGCCATCGACGCCCTCGACAACAACCCCCTGCCCAACCTGCTGGTGGTCGAACCCACCCCCCTGCACAGCACGCCGGAGGCGGCCTCGGCCCTGCTCGACGAGTTGCAGGCGCTGGACGATGTGGAGTTCGCCCAGATCGACCTGCAGTGGGTGCGCCGCTTCCACGGCATCACCGAGATCGCGCAGCGGACGGTACTGATCCTCGGAGGACTGCTGGGACTGGCGGTGCTGCTGGTGGTCGGCAACACCATCCGCCTGGAGATCGAAAACCGGCGCGCCGAGATCGAGATCACCAAACTGATCGGCGGCACCAACGCCTTCATCCGCCGCCCCTTTCTCTACAGCGGCCTCTGGTACGGCCTGCTCGGGGGGCTCATCGCCTGGCTGCTGGTCAGCCTCTCCCTCTTTCTGCTGGAGAGCCCGGTCAGCCAACTGGCGGGACTCTACGAGAGCCAGTTCGGCCTCAGCGGAATGGGCCCGGGTGCCTTCCTCCTGCTACTGGCAGGCAGCGCCCTGCTGGGACTGCTCGGCTCCTGGATCGCGGTGGGACGCCATCTGAGCGCCATCGAACCCACCTGACCTCCCGACCCGGACCCGGCGCCTTCAGTGAGTGAACTTTCCGGCCGGTTAGCACTCTCATCAATGGAGTGCTAAAATCAGCCTGGAAAAAACGCGACGGGCGTGATAAAGTTATTTCATACTAAATTGCTTGGGTATTCGAAATGAGTAAAGAACTTGCCATTCCGACCACACTGCCTACCGGGAGTATCGACGCGTACATCAGCGCCGCCTATCAGCTGCCGATGCTCAGCGCCGAGCAGGAACACGACCTGGCCATCAGGCTGCGCCACGAGAACGACCTCGAAGCGGCCCGCGTCCTGGTCATGTCGCACCTGCGCTTCGTGGTGCGGGTAGCCCGCGGCTACACCGGCTACGGCCTCGCCCTGCCGGATCTGATCCAGGAGGGGACCGTCGGCCTGATGAAGGCGGTGCGCCGCTTCGACCCCGAGATGGGGGTCCGTCTGGTCTCCTTCGCGGTGCACTGGATCAAGGCCGAGATCCACGAATACGTCCTGCGCAACTGGCGCATCGTCAAAGTGGCCACCACCAAGGCCCAGCGCAAGCTCTTCTTCAACCTGCGCAGCTCCAAGAAGCGCCTCGGCTGGTTCTCGCGCGAGGAGGTCGAGGGGGTGGCCGAGGAGCTGGGGGTCAAGCCCGAGACCGTGCTGGAGATGGAGGCCCGCCTCAACAACCACGATGTGGCGTTCGACGGCCTGAACGACGGCGACGACGACCGCCCCCCCGCGGCCCCCGCCGGCTATCTCCCGGATATGCGCATGGAGCCCGCCATCCACCTGGAGCGCGCCGATCACGAGCAGAAGCAGAACGAGCGTCTCTACCAGGCCCTGGAGGGTCTCGACGAGCGCAGCCGCTCGATCCTCCAGGCACGCTGGCTCGGAGAGAAGAAGGCGACCCTGCATGAACTGGCCGAGCGCTACGGTGTATCCGCCGAACGCATTCGCCAGATCGAGAAGGCGGCCATGAACAAACTCAAGGGGCAGTTGGCCGCCTGAACCGGGCGGCACTGACCACTCCACAAAGGGCGGTTATTCACCGCCCTTTTTTTCGCCCGCGCCTCCCCGCCCACGCGGACCCCGCACCCGCTCCGCGCGTCGGCGCAGATTCGATACAGATGGCTCTTCCCCTGATTGAGTGGGTACATATCACCTAGCTGCCCCTTCGGGGTAAAGATCCAACCCACCAAGGTGGAAGTAAATCGCATTGGCAAATCGCTTTTTGTTACGAAAACCTCTGCTGCGAACTTTGATCATCTTTATCCGACTATTGATGCCCTCTGCCGGACCATTGCTCACCTTTAGCACCACCGCATTAAGAATGCCCCATAAGAGTGTCGCTACCTCGTGAAAGATTTTGGGACATCCCAGTCCCCAAAATCGACTCGCCAACGCGACAGCCGTTACTGCCCCGACCGTCCTGCGCTCATCACGACTCCGTCCCGCACATTGCA
>PQCP01000158.1 GCA_003062205.1 Candidatus Sedimenticola endophacoides | reverse complement strand
GTTCTTGGGTAGACTTGGACATGGGGCGACCTCGTTTAGCTTCACCGAAGCGTTTTTGGCGAAATACCAATTATATCAATTGGTTGAACGAGGTGCGCCCTTTTTTATGAATAATTCGGGCTAGCTCTGCCGGGAGTTATGCTTCCGGAAACACGTTTTGTATACTCCATATAAATCAATATGTAACAGTTTTTCGTTATTTCTCGGTCAGCATGTAAATCTAGCATTTGTCACACTTGTTTGGCAATTTCCCGAGTGGATCTGGAGTATTCTTCCCTCCCTCCCCCATACCCGTTTTGTGGGGTGCCGGATATCACACCCTGAAGATGCAATGAATCATGTGTTTGCCTCACTATTAAGAGGTGATTTATCTCGGCAAGCCGCGAGAGCTTGAGTACAATCACCAGCTTATGCGTTATCTATATACACTCATCTGGTATCTGCTTCTTCCGGGTTATCTGCTGCGGTTGTACTGGCGCAGTCTGCGTGCGCCTGCATATCGTGCCCGGCTGGCCGAGCGATTCGGCTTTGCAAATTTGCGGGTAAGCGGTACCAGCATCTGGATTCACTCGGTCTCGGTGGGGGAGACGCAGGCGGCCGAGCCGTTGGTGCGGCATCTTCTGGAGCGCTATCCGGGGTATCCGGTGGTGATTACCACGACCACCCCCACGGGCGCCGAACGGGTGCGCACGCTGTTTGGCGACACCGTGCTGCATGCCTATTTTCCGCTCGATATCCCCTTTGCGGTAGATCGCTTTCTGGAGCGTTCCAGACCGGCCGTGCTGGTCATGATGGAGACGGAGATCTGGCCCAACCTGCTGTTGGCGTGTCGCCGCAGGTCGATCCGCACCGTGCTTGCCAACGCCCGTATGTCGGCGCGTTCGGCAGCCGGTTATGCCCGCTTCAGCGGTTTGAGTCGGGAAGTGTTCGCTGCCCTGGATGCCGTCGCTGCCCAGGCTGCCCCAGACGCCGCTCGTTTTGTGGCTCTCGGAGCCTGTCCGGAGCGTGTGCGGGTGACCGGCAGCATTAAATTTGATATCCGTTTGCCCGCCAGTCTGCGCGAGCAGGCGGAGGTGTTACGCCGGCAGTGGGGCGGCCGGGCGGTGTGGGTGGCGGCGAGCACCCATGAGGGCGAGGAGGTGCAGGTGCTGGAGGCTCACCAGCGGGTCCTTGCTGTGCATCCGGGCGCCTTGTTGGTGTTGGTCCCGCGGCATCCGGAGCGTTTCGAGCGGGTGGCTGCACTGGTGGAAAAAACCGGCCTTACCCTTGTGCGCCGCTCCTCGGGCGCTGTCGTGGGGGGCGGCACCCAGGTCTGCCTCGGGGACACCATGGGGGAGTTGATGGTGTTTCTGGCCGCCGCGGATGCCGCCTTCGTGGGAGGCAGTCTGGTCCCCACCGGAGGGCACAATGTCCTGGAGCCGGCCGCCCTCGGCCTTCCGGTGGTGTTTGGCCCGCATATGTTCAATTTCTCCACCATCAGCACCATGCTGCTGGAGGAGGGGGCGGCCCTGGAGGTCGGTTCCGCAGAGGCGCTTTCGGAGGTCATCGGCGGTTGGCTGGGGGATGCCAGCGCGCGTACCCGGGTGGGGGAGCGGGGGCGGGAGATGGTGGCGGCCAACCGGGGGGCGCTGCAGCGTCTGCTGGAGGTGCTTGAGCGGCAATTGGTGGATGATTGATCCGGTCTCTTCAGTTCAGTGGGGCTGTAATGAAAAGCCGGGCACTGCCCGGCTTCGAGGATCAGGGCCAGGGCGGGCGATCAGAATTTGAAGCGCTCTGCGCGCGGGGCGTTGCGCAGCGGTGTCAGCGCGGTCTCGAACAGCGCCTCGTCGCGCCATGCCTCCTCACCGACACGGGTGATCAGGCTCGCCAGCATGGCCTCGCCATCGCCTTCCCCGCTGACCACGAACATGCGCCCCCCCACCTTGAGCATCGCCTTGAGTCCTTCGCTCATCAGCGGCAGCGACCCGGTCACGGCGATGGCGTCATAGGTGGCTGGCGCCTGGTGCGCCAGGCCGTCGCCGCACTGGACGTCCACTCCGCTGATGCCGAGGGCCTGGAGCCGCCCCCGCGCCTGTTCGCAGAGCTGCCCGTCGATCTCCAGGCTGGTGACGCGGCCACCCATCCGGGCCAGGCAGGCGCTCAGGTAGCCGCTGCCGGTGCCGATCTCCAGGACCTGCTCGCCCGGCTGCACATCCAGCGCCTGGAGCAGGCGCCCCTCGATCTTTGGCGCCATCATGAACTGGCCTTCTCCGATAGGAATTTCGGTATCGGCATAGGCCGCTCCCTCCAGTCCCTCGGGCACGAAGGCCTCGCGGGGCAGGGTCTCCAGTACCTCGATGGTACGCGGATCGATCACCTCCCAGGGACGGACCTGCTGATGCACCATGTTGAAACGGGCGCGTTCGAGATTGGCTGCGGCCATAGCACTCACCTGTCGCTATCGGATAATAAACAGGCGGTTAGACTACTCAGTTTGGGGGCCGCAGGCAAGCTACTCCTGTCAATGGCGATATAAATCGCAAAAATCGCGGCCAGGCGGGTCCTGGCCGGACCCCGGCCGGTTGATTTACACAGACACATCCGCTAGCTTTAGCGATCCCGTACGCTGGGGGTGCCCGCCGGAACGTTGTTCGTATATCAGCGGGCTGAGATATACCCTTTGCACCTGATCCGGACAATACCGGCGGAGGAAAGCTGCGGTGGACGCAACCACGCGCTCTGCCGTCGACTCCCTACAGAGGAATCCATGAGCGTCAACAAAGAAGATTTTGCCAGCCAGGCCTCCAGATTGTCCGAGGAGGTCACCCGGCCCTTTCCCAACTCGACCAAGATCCATGTCACGGGTTCCCGTGACGACATTCGTGTACCGATGCGCGAGATCACCCAGTCGCCGACCCAGACCAGCGGCCAGTCCGAGCCCAACCCGTCGATCGTGGTCTACGACACATCGGGTCCCTTTACCGATCCGGCGCAGGAGGTCGATCTGCTCAGGGGAATGCCGGATGTGCGCGGCCCCTGGATCGAGGAGCGCGGGGACACCGAATGGCTCGCGGGCCCCAGCTCGGAATATGGTGCCCGGCGTCAGGGCGACCCCGATCTGGCCCATTTGCGCTTCGAGCACCTGCGCCGCCCGCGCCGGGCCCGGCCGGGCATGAACGTCACCCAGATGCACTACGCCCGCCGGGGGATTGTCACTCCGGAGATGGAGTATGTGGCGATTCGTGAAAACTGCCGCCTGGGGGCGTTGCGGGGCGACCCCCGCTATGCCGATCTGCTGCGCCAGCACCCCGGCAACGGCTTCGGCGCCAATCTTCCGGAGGAGATCACCCCGGAGTTCGTGCGTTCCGAGATCGCCGCCGGTCGCGCCATCATCCCCGCCAATATCAATCATCCCGAAGTGGAGCCGATGATCATCGGCCGCAACTTCCGGGTCAAGATCAATACCAATATCGGCAACTCGGCGGTCACCTCCTCCATCGCCGAGGAGGTGGAGAAGATGGCCTGGTCGGCGCGCTGGGGAGGGGATACCCTGATGGACCTCTCCACGGGAAAGAACATCCATGAGACGCGTGAATGGATCCTGCGCAACGCCCCCATGCCGATCGGCACCGTTCCCATCTACCAGGCCCTGGAGAAGGTCGACGGTAAGGCAGAGGCGCTGACCTGGGAGATCATGCGCGACACCCTGATCGAGCAGGCGGAGCAGGGGGTGGATTACTTCACCATCCACGCCGGGGTGTTGCTGCGCTACGTGCCGCTGACCGCCCGTCGCCTCACCGGCATCGTCTCGCGCGGCGGTTCGATTCTCGCCAAGTGGTGCCTGGCCCATCACCGTGAAAACTTCCTCTACACCCACTTCGAGGAGATCTGCGAGATCATGAAGGCCTACGATGTGGCCTTCTCGCTGGGCGACGGCCTGCGCCCCGGTTCCCTCGCCGACGCCAACGACGCCGCCCAGTTCGGGGAACTGGAAACCCTGGGGGAGCTGACCCGAGTCGCCTGGGAGCACGATGTGCAGGTGATGATCGAAGGCCCCGGCCACGTGCCGATGCAGATGATCGAGGAGAATATGACCAAGGAGCTGAAGGATTGCCACGAGGCGCCCTTCTATACCCTGGGCCCCATCGTCACCGATTTCGCCCCCGGCTATGATCACATCACCTCCGCCATCGGCGCCGCGCAGATCGGCTGGTACGGCACCGCCATGCTCTGCTATGTCACCCCCAAGGAGCATCTCGGGCTGCCCGACAAGGAGGACGTGCGCGAAGGCATCATCGCCTACAAGATCGCCGCCCAGGCGGCGGATCTGGCCAAGGGGTTTCCCGGCGCCCAGATGCGCGACAACGCCATGTCCAAGGCGCGCTTCGAATTCCGCTGGGAGGATCAGTTCAACCTCGCCTTCGACCCCGACCGGGCGCGTGCCTATCATGACCAGACCATGCCGGCCCAGGCCCACAAGGTGGCCCACTTTTGTTCCATGTGCGGGCCCAACTTCTGCTCCATGAAGATCACCCAGGACGTGCGCGACTATGCGGCCCGCAAGGGCATTGGCGTGGATTTGGCCATGAAAGAGGGGATGCGGGAGAAGGCCGAGCAGTTCAAGGGCGAGGGTGGCGCGATCTATCCCGAATGTTTCATAAACCATTAGGTGACCACAAATACCGTACAACCAGACTAGGGTATTAGCCGAGAACTAGGCAGGCCGGTAACTGTTAGCGGGGCGACGATCATTTTTTCGGGGTTG
>PQCP01000074.1 GCA_003062205.1 Candidatus Sedimenticola endophacoides | reverse complement strand
CCGTAAGCAGGGCGTCTCAGCCACAGAAGCATTGGCATTGCTTTTTCAAGGCAAGAATCCAGACTTCATGGAATTGGATAAAGCCTGATGTGGCTAATCATGGCAAAATGAGCTGAATAGTTACCCCCATTATTACAAAAAAGCCCGGTCCCCGCAGGGCCTTGTGCCGCCCTCCCCTGCCTGCCCGGGGTCACCCCACCCAGCGGCGGGCGTTGCGGAACAGACGCAGCCAGGGACCGTCCCCACCCCACTCGTCGGGGTGCCACGAATTCTGGACGGTGCGGATCACCCGCTCGGGGTGGGGCATCATGATGGTGACCCGGCCATCCGCGCTGGCCAGCCCAGCGATGCCCTCGGGCGAGCCGTTGGGGTTGGCCGGATAGCGGCTGGCCACCTCGCCGCTGTTCTCCACATAGCGCAGCACCACATGGGACCGGGCGCGCTCCAGCTGGGCGGCGTCGCCGAACTCCGCCCGACCCTCGCCGTGGGCCACCGCGATCGGCATGCGCGAGCCCGCCATCCCCTCCAGCAGCACCGAGTTGGTCTCCTGGATCTCGGCGTTGACGAAACGCGCCTCGAACTGCTCGGAGCGGTTGCGCACGAAATGCGGCCAGTGGTCGGCGCCGGGAATCAGCTCATGCAGGTTGGAGAGCATCTGGCAGCCGTTGCAGATACCCAGGGCGAAGGTCTCGGTGCGCGCGAAAAAGCCCTCGAACTGGTCGCGGGCGCGGGGGTTGAAGAGGATCGACTTGGCCCAGCCCTCGCCGGCGCCCAGCACATCGCCGTATGAGAAACCACCGCAGGCCACCAGCCCCCGGAAGCGCTCCAGGCCGACCCGCCCCTCAATGATGTCGGACATGTGTACATCCACGGACTCAAAACCGGCGCGATGGAAGGCGTTGGCCATCTCGATCTGGCCGTTGACCCCCTGTTCGCGCAGTACCGCCACTGCCGGACGGACGCCGGTGTTGATCATCGTGGCGGCCACATCCTCGCGGGGATCGAAACCGAGTTGCGGTTGCAGACCGGGGTCGGTGCTGTCGGCGATCCGTTCGAACTCCTCGCGCGCGCACTCCGGGTTGTCGCGCAGGGCCTGCATCTCGCGGGTGGTCTCTGACCACGCCTGCTGCAGGGCGATGCGCCCCTCCTCGAAGACCACCCCGGCGCCACGGCGGATTCGGATGCGGTCGGTGGCGTCAACGCCGCCCAGCAGGTGGCTGTGGTGGCCGAGACCGGCCTCGTGCAGCGCGCCCAGCACCACCTCGCGCTGCTCGCGCGCGATCTGGATCACCGCCCCCAGCTCCTCGCTGAAGAGCACCGCCAGATCGTCGCCCCCCAGACCATCGAGGTCGACCTCGATGCCGGCATGTCCGGCAAACGCCATCTCGCAGAGGGTGGTGAAGAGGCCGCCATCGGAGCGGTCATGGTAGGCAAGCAGCCGCCCTTCGCCGTTGAGCCGCTGGATGGTGCCGAAAAAGCGCTTCAGCATCGCCGGATCGTCCAAATCGGGACCACGTCGGCCGACCTGCCGGTAGACCTGGGCCAGGGCCGAGGCGCCGAGGCGGTTGGCCCCCTTGCCGAGGTCGATCAGAATCAGATCGCTCTCGCCCCGGTCCAGACGCAGTTGCGGGGTCAGGGTGCGGCGGGCGTCGCTGACCGGGGCGAAACCGGTCATAATCAACGACAGGGGGGCGGCCATTACGCGCGGCTCGTCATCCTGACGCCATACCGTCTTCATCGACATGGAGTCCTTGCCCACCGGAATGGCGATACCCAACTCGGGGCACAGCTCCATGCCCACCGCCTTAACCGTCTCGTAGAGCCGTGCGTCCTCCCCGGGATGCCCGGCGGCGGCCATCCAGTTGGCGGAGAGTTTGATGTCGCCAATCGCATCGATGGCGGCTGCGGCCAGGTTGGTGATGGTCTCGCCCACCGCCATGCGGCCCGAGGCGGGCGCGTCGATCAGGGCCAGGGGGGTGCGCTCGCCCACGGCCATCGCCTCGCCCGCGTAACCGACGTAGTCGGAGAGGGTAACCGCCACATCGGCCACCGGCACCTGCCAGGGACCGACCATCTGATCCCGCGCCACCTGGCCGGTGATGGAACGGTCGCCGATGCTGATCAAAAAGGTCTTGTTGGCGACCGTGGGCAGGCGCAGCACACGCGCCGCGGCGGCGGCCACGCTGACCCCGTCGAAATCCAGCTCCGGCTTGTGGAACGGGCGGTGTTTCACATCGCGCAGCATGCGCGGCGGCTTGCCGAACAGCAGCGGCATCGGCATATCGATGGGGTGGTTGTCGAAGTGGGCATCCCCGAGCAGCAGGTGCTGCTCGTCGGTGGCCTCGCCGACGATGGCGTAGGGGCAGCGCTCGCGCTCGCAGATCGCCCTGAACTGCTCCAGCTTCGCCGCGTCGACCGCCATCACGTAGCGCTCCTGGGACTCGTTGCACCAGATCTCCATCGGCGACATGCCCGGCTCATCATTGGGTACCGTGCGCAGTTCGAAGCGCCCGCCCCGGCCGGCATCGTGCACCAGCTCCGGCAGGGCGTTGGAGAGCCCGCCCGCCCCCACGTCATGGATGAACAGGATCGGGTTGTCGTCGCCGCGCGCCCAGCAGCGGTCGATCACCTCCTGACAGCGGCGCTCCATCTCGGGGTTGGAGCGCTGCACCGAGGCGAAGTCGAGATCCTCGGCCGAGGCGCCACTGGCCATGGAGGAGGCGGCGCCGCCGCCGAGGCCGATCAGCATCGCCGGACCGCCGAGCACCACCAGCGGCGAGCCCGCCGGAAATGTCTGTTTTTCGATATGCTCCTCGCGGATGTTCCCCAACCCGCCGGCCAGCATGATCGGCTTGTGGTAGCCGCGCAGCTCGTCGCCATCGGGACCGGCAACCCGCTCCTCGAAGGTACGAAAGTAGCCGCACAGGTTGGGCCGCCCGAATTCGTTGTTGAAGGAGGCGCCGCCGATCGGCCCTTCGAGCATGATATCCAGGGCCGAGACGATGCGCCCGGGCTTGCCGAAGTCCCACTCCCAGGGCTGCCCGGCGTTGGGCAGGCGCAGATTGGAGACCGAAAAGCCGGTCAGCCCAGCCTTCGGCTTGGAGCCCTTGCCGGTGGCCCCCTCGTCGCGGATCTCGCCGCCGGAGCCGGTGGCGGCGCCGGGATCGGGGGAGATCGCCGTGGGGTGATTGTGGGTCTCCACCTTCATCAGGATATGGATCTTCTCGCTGCGGTAGCCGTAGGTGTGGCTGGCCGGGTCGGGGAGGAAGCGCTCGCCCGGGTGGCCGCTCATCACCGCCGCGTTGTCCTTATAGGCGGAGAGGACATTGTCGGGCGAACACTCGGTGGTGTTGCGGATCATCTTGAACAGGGAGCGCGCCTGCGGCTCGCCGTCGATCACCCAGTCGGCATTGAAGATCTTGTGGCGGCAGTGCTCGGAGTTGGCCTGAGCGAACATCATCAGCTCCACGTCCGTGGGGTTGCGCCCCAAACCCTGGAAGCTCTCGACCAGGTAGTCGAGCTCATCACCGGAGAGGGCCAGCCCCAGCTCGCCGTTGGCCCGCTCCAGCGCCGCCCGGCCGCCGCCGATCACATCGACGCGGGTGAAGGGCCTGGGCTCGGCATGGCTGAACAGGCAGGCCGCCTCCTCCAGCTCCGCGAACACCACCTCGGTCATGCGGTCGTGCAACTGCGCCCTGGCCAGATCCAGCTCCGCCTCACCCAGGGCACCCTGGAGGTAGTAGGCAACCCCCCGCTCCAGACGCTCGATCTTGCCCAGGCCGCAGTTGTGGGCGATATCGGTCGCCTTGGTGGACCAGGGCGAGATGGTGCCGGGACGCGGCGTCACCAGCACCAGCCGCCCCCGGGGTTCGTGCCCCTCCAGCCTCGGGCCGTAGCGCAGCACCCGTTCCAGCACCGCCATCTCTTCAGGATCCAGGGTCTGCTCCAGCTCCGCGAAATGGATGTATTCGGCATACACTTCGAGTGGCCCGCCGACGGCGGCGGCCAGGCGTTGTTGCAGCTTCTGGGTTCGGAAATCTGAGAGGGCGGGCGCGCCACGGAGAATGAGCATCTGTTACCTGATCCTGAGCGGAAAACGAAAAGGGGTAATGATACTCCATGCGCCGCTGAAATTCCGCAGCCACGCCGCAATCGGCCGCTCAGGGCGTGTCGATACGCCGCCGGCGATACAGGGAGTGGTAGCGGGTGGCGCCCGGTGCGTGGGCGATCCAGCCGGAGAGGATCAGCACCGCCCAGAACAGCTCTGTCCGGAACGCCGGAAGGAGGACAGCGAGCCCCAGCAGCAGGAGCTTGAAGAGGATCACCTGTCCGCGCAGCTGCAACAGCCAGATGCCGTGGGCGTGGATGCCGAGCAGCGATAGCGCCGCGCCGCTGGCCAGGGTCAGCCAGAGATAGGGCCGCCACCGCTCATCCGGCACGGGGTAGAGGTAGGCCCCGCCGATACCCGCGATCCCCACCAGGTGCAGGGTGCGCAGGGTGATGTTGATCGCCCGCTCCGCGGGGAGGCGGCGGGGGCGGGCCGGAAACAGCCAGGGAGGGGCCGTCGGGATCACAGATCGAACCACCCGCTCGCCTGCCGCTGGCAGGTCAGGCTGAGGCGCGGTTCGATCTCCGGCACCCGCTCCAGCAGCGCCGCGCACGCCAGCTCCGGACGGTTGTTGCGCTCGCTCAGATGTCCCGCCACCAGATGGCGCAGCCGGGCATGGTCGAGCCGCAACAGGATCTGTGCCGCCTGCTGATTGCTCAGGTGGCCATAGCCACCGCCGACACGACGGCGCAGGGAGGGGGGATAGGGTCCGCCGGCCAGCATCCGCGGATCGTGATTGCACTCCAGAACCAGCGCATCACAGCCGCCCAGCCGCTCCAGGATATGCGGGGTCGGCATCCCGAGGTCGGTCAGCACACCCAGCTTGCGCCCGGCACTGGAAAAGGTGAACTGCACCGGCTCGCTGGCGTCGTGGGGCACGGCGAACGGCTGAATGGCGAGATCGCCAATACTGAACGCCGGCTGATGGCTGTGGAACAGGTGCAGCCGCGCCAGCTCGCCGCAACGGTTCTTGCGGTGCGTGCCGTGGGTCATCCACACCGGCAGCCGGTGGCGGCGGGCCAGGGCCCCGACCCCACGGATATGGTCCTGGTGTTCATGGGTGACCAGGATGGCGTCGAGGCTGTCGGCCGCCACCCCCAGCCCCTCCAGCCTCCGCTCCACCTCCCGGGCCGCGAAACCGCAGTCGAGGAGCAGGCGCGCCCCCGGGGATTCGATCAAGGTGGCGTTACCGCCGCTGCCGCTGCCCAGGGAGGCGAATCGCACCTATTGGATCTGCTCATTGAGCAGGGTGAGGATGCGCAGGGCGGTCTCCGAGCCGTCCTGCACGCCCGCCTTGTCGAGCACCACCACATCGGTGCTGGCGCCCCGGTCCCGCAGCTTCACCTGGTACTGGTTCTCCTTGTCGATGTCGCGGTCACGCTCGCGCCAGAAGGCGAGCTTCTCAAGCAGCCCGGGATCCTCCTCGTCCTTCATCGGATCGTTGTAGCGCACATAGTAGACGCCCTGGGCGCGGTCGCGGTCCTCGACCGCGAAACCGACCCGGTCCAGGGCCACGCCGGTCAGCCGCCAGGCGCGGGCAAAGCCCTCGTCGATCAGCAGCGAGACCTGACTGGCGTTCTTGAGCAGCTGCGAACGGGGCTTCAGCTGACCCTTCCTGGCCAGGGCGCGGGAGGCGTTCTGGTCGGCCACGCCCATGAAGACCATCAGGCGGCGCAGCATCTCCGCCTCCAGTCCATGGTCGGTGCCGGTGGGGTTCCAGACCGTGCGCTCGCCGTCCTGTCCGCGTCCCGAGAGGATGGTCTCCTCCATGCCGCGGTGGGAGAGGTAGAGCTCGGTGGTACCCGGACCCTGTCCGGGCTCGATGCGGATCCGATACTGGTCGCGGGTGGCGGCGGAGTAGATCCCGTCGAACACTTTGCGTACCGTGTCGGTGATGAAGTCGCTCTTGATATTGGCGCGATTCTCCAGCCAGTCGGTGACCATGATGCCGACTGTGGGGTCCTGCTCGGCCAGCAGGATGCCGCTCTCCTGCCAGAAATCGACCGTCTTGAACCAGACATCCTCCGGGTCACCCTGGATCACCAGCCAGCGCTGGTCGCCATCGCGCACCACCTGGATATCCTTGACCTCGGGCAGCACGCCGGCGCGGGTGACGCTCTCGCCGGTGATGCGCTCCTTCTCCATGACACTGGAGAGGGTGGTGCCGCCACCACCGCTGGCCCGGGGAATCACCAGTTCATCGTTGATGGAACTCTTGGTCAGATCCGGCGGAATCTCCAGATTCTGGCCCGCGGCGCGGGCCTTCTTGTACTCCACCTTCTTGTCCGGGAGCACATCCTCGGCCCGGGGGAGGGAGTCACACCCGGCGGCGCCGAGGGCGGCCAGGATGGCGAGAAACAGTTTGCATCGCTTGAAGGACATCGTTTTATAAACCTGTCTTGGTTGTTCGCCGCGCGGGGGACCGGGGTCGCCCGGCGCGGCCGTTGGCACGGCGCTGGAACGGGGCTCAGATAAGGCCCGCATCGGCGAGGCTGCCGCGCAGTATCTCCTGCTTGGATTCGGAGAGCCAGGTCAGGGGCAGGCGGATGCCCCGTGGGATCCGGCCCATCTCCGCCAGCGCCCATTTCACCGGGATCGGGTTGGCCTCGATGAACAGATCGCGGTGCAGGGCCTGCAATCCCCGATCGATCTCCTCGGCCCGCGCCCCGTCCCCGGCCAGGGCCGCCGCGATCATCTCGTGCACCGCCCTTGGGGCGACGTTGGCGGTGACCGATATGGTTCCCTGACCGCCCAGCAGCACCAGCTCCCGGGAGGTGGCGTCGTCACCACTGTAGATATCGAACCCCTCCCCGCACCGTTCGCGGATCTCGCTCACCCGGTCGAGCTCGCCGGTGGCCTCCTTGACGCCGACGATGTTGGGGATGCGCGCCAGCCTGGCGACGGTCTCCGGCAGCATGTCACAGGCGGTCCGCCCCGGCACGTTGTAGAGGATCTGGGGAATCTCCACCGCTTCGGCCACCGCCTTGTGGTGCAGATAGAGCCCCTCCTGGGTCGGCTTGTTGTAGTAGGGGGTGACCAGCAGGCAGGCATCGGCGCCCGCCTCCCGGGCGCAGCGGGTCAGCTGTATCGCCTCGGTGGTGGCATTGGCGCCGGTACCGGCGATCACCGGAATGCGCCCGGCGGCAAACTCCACCACCTGACGGATCACCCGGCAGTGCTCCTCCTCGTCGAGCGTCGCCGACTCACCAGTGGTGCCCACGGCGACGATGCCGTCGGTACCCTCCGCCACGTGCCAATCGACCAGCGCGCGCAGGCCCTCCTCATCGACGCGGCCATCCTCGAACATCGGGGTCACCAGCGCCACCAGACTGCCTTGAAACATGCGAAAAACTCCAAAAGACCTAATATTTAATCGATCATTCTAAATCGCCCCGCCGGGGGGAACAAGGCGATCTTCAACGGCGCGGCGGCTGGGCGCCCCGCGGCCCGAAGGTATTTCCTAAAGAGGCCTCCGGCGGCAGCCGATAAAGTGCAAGACAAGCGGCATGCACACGGCTAAACTGAATGCGCGGCACAACACCCAACCACACAGCGAGCCCTATGCCAAACAACAAGAACTACCTGGTAATCTCCGCCCTGGGCAAGGATCGTCCGGGCATCGTCAACGCCCTGTCCAAGGCCATCCTCGAAGAGGGGTGCAACATCGCCGACAGCCGCATGACCGTGCTTGGCGGCGAGTTCGCCATCCTGCTCATGGTGGAGGGCAACTGGAACACCCTCAGCCGTCTGGAACAGAACCTTCCCCAGATCGAGGCGCAGCTGGAGCTGACCATCATCAGCAAACGCACCGAGGGGCGCACCGGCGGCCTGGAGCTGCTGCCCTACGCGGTGGAGGTGGTGGCCCTGGACCACCCCGGCATCGTCCATCACCTGGCCAGCTTCTTCTCCAGCCGCGACATCAATATCGAAGACCTGATCACCACCTCCTACGCCGCCGCGCACACCGGGACCCCCATGTTCTCGGTCAGCATGACCGTGGGCATACCGGCCGACCTGCACATCGCCACCCTGCGCGACGAATTTCTGGAATTCTGCGACAGCATGAACCTCGACGCGGTGCTGGAGCCGCTGAAAGGCTAGTGCGCCAACGCTCCATCCAGCCATCGCCATAGCGGGAGAGAGACCATGGCCAAAGCCGTAGTGGGCAAAAAAATACCCGATATCGAACTGCACCTGACCGGAGACCGGCGCGTGCGCCTCGCCGACTACCAGGGCAGGCCCCTGGTCCTCTATTTCTACCCCAAGGCGAGCACCCCCGGCTGTACCACCGAGGGGCGCGACTTCAGCGCCGCCATCGCCAGGTTCCGCCGCCAGTCCACGATGATCCTCGGCGCCTCGCGCGACAGCCTGAAGGCCCAGGAGCGCTTCAGGGAGAAGCAGGCATTTCCGTTCGAGCTGATCAGCGACCCCGGCGAGGAGCTGTGCCAACTGTTCGATGTGATCAAGCTGAAAAACATGTACGGCAAGCAGGTCCGCGGCATCGAACGCAGCACCTTTCTGATCGACGCACAGGGCGTGTTGCGCCAGCAGTGGCGCAAGGTAAAGGTACAGGGACACGTGGAGGAGGTGCTCGATGCCGTCAAGGCGCTGAACAAGGCATCTGCCTGAGCACCCGCCCCACCACTTCGCAACCCAAGGCGACACAACCCATGACAGAAAACGCACAACGCCCCCGCCTCTACGTCCTCGACACCAATGTATTGATGCACGACCCGACGGCGATCTTCCGCTTCCAGGAACACGACATCTTCCTGCCCATGGTGGTGCTGGAGGAGCTTGACCGGGGCAAGAAGGGCATGTCAGAGGTGGCGCGCAACGTGCGGCAGGTCTCACGCTTCCTCGATGAGCTGATGAGCGGCGCCAACAAGGAGGCAATCGACGCCGGTCTGCCCCTGCCCGGCCCGGCGCTGGGGCAGAACGGCAACGGCGAGCAGGAGCACGGCCGGCTCTTCTTCCAGACCCGCAACCTGCCCAAGATGCTGCCCCAGAACCTCCCCGGCAACATCCCCGACAACAACATCCTCGGCACCGTCCTGGCCCTGCAGGAGGAGCACCCCGATCACGACGTGATCATGATCTCCAAGGACATCAACCTGCGCATCAAGGCCTCGGTGCTGGGCATCCCGGCCGAGGACTACTACAACGACCAGGTGCTGGACGACGTCAACCTGCTCTATCGCGGCGAGGCGGAACTGCCCGGCGATTTCTGGGAGAGCCACAGCAAGGACATGGAGTCCTGGCAGGAGGAGGGGCATACCTTCTACCGCATAAGCGGACCCGACACCGGCGGCTGGTACCCCAACCAGTGCCTCTACATGGAGGGAGAGAGCGGACTGGAGGCGATCGTGCGGCGCAAGGAGAAGGAGGACGCGATCATCGAGCTGGTCAACGACTACCGCAACGAGCGCCACTCGGTCTGGGGCATCAGCGCGCGCAACCGCGAGCAGAACTTCGCCCTCAACATGCTGATGGACCCCGAGATCGACTTCGTCAGCCTGCTCGGCACCGCGGGCACCGGCAAGACCCTGCTGACGCTGGCCGCCGGTCTGGCCCAGACCCTCGACCAGAACATCTACCGCGAGATCATCATGACCCGCGTCACCGTCCCGGTGGGCGAGGACATCGGCTTCCTGCCCGGCACCGAGGAGGAGAAGATGACCCCCTGGATGGGCGCGCTGATGGACAACCTGGAGGTGCTGACCCAGACCGAGGGGGGTGAGTGGGGCCGCGCGGCGACCGACGACCTGCTGCGCTCGCGCATCCGCATCCACTCCCTCAACTTCATGCGCGGCCGCACCTTCCTCAACAAGTACATCATCCTCGACGAGGCCCAAAACCTGACCCCGAAGCAGATGAAGACCCTGATCACCCGTGCCGGCCCCGGCACCAAGATCGTCTGTCTGGGCAACGTGGCGCAGATCGACACCCCCTACCTGACCGAGACCACCTCCGGCCTCACTTACGCGGTGGACCGGTTCAAGGAGTGGGAGCACAGCGGCCACATCACCCTGCTGCGCGGTGAGCGCTCACGCCTGGCCGACTTCGCCTCGGACGCCCTGTAACCGCCCTGCCCCTCCCCCCGGCGAGGGGCGTGGATCACGCCAGCTGCTCCGCCGCCAGCTCCCCCAGGAGCTTGATGGCACGTTCCCGCTCGGGCGTCCACTCCTGGGCATAACAGATCCGGATGCTGCGCTGATACTTGCTCGGACTGGATGAAAAAAGCTCTCCCGGGGCGATCAGCACCCTCTCCCGGCGGGCCGCCAGATAGAGCTGCAGGGCGCTGACCCCCTCCGGCAGTTGGATCCAGGTGACAAACCCGCCCCGGGGTTTGGTCGAGCGCGTCCCTTCGGGGAAACACTCCGCCAACAACTCGATCAACCGGTCACGGCGCTGCTGGTAGCTCTCCCGGGCGTAACGGATGTGCCGGTCGTAACCGCCATGCGCCAGCATCTCGCCGACCGCCAGCTGGGGCAGCCGTGCGCAAGAGTGTCGCTACCTCGTGAAAGATTTTGGGACATCCCAGTCCCCAAAATCGACTCGCCAACGCGACAGCCGTTACTGCCCCGACCGTCCTGCGCTCATCACGACTCCGTCCCGCACATTGCAGCAAAGCTGCTCGTGCGCAACTCCGTCATGATGACCACAATGACTCTACGGCGTGTCGGATGCGCTATTTGTATGCCCTACGTCACTCCCTATCGGTCGTAACTGCGGCCATACAACCGCGCCTACGCCTATCGGGGACTAACCGCCTTCGCTTCGCTCTCCATGGCGGTTAGCGATGGAGACGCTGTTGATGAATTTCTGATACTCGATCTGCTCCTGATACCGCCCGGGAATCACCCAGCCCACCCCCAACTGGGGCTCAAGGGTCTTTGAGGTGGAGGAGCAGAGCAGCACCCGCCCGCTTCTGTCGTAGGCCTTCACCGCTTTCGGCCGGGCACTCGCGTAACCGAGGTCACCGTAGATATCGTCCTCGATCATGGGGATGTCATAGTGTTCGAGCAGATCGATCAGCCGCCGCTTGTGCGCATCAGGCATCACCGAACCCACCGGGTTGCTGTAGCAGGGGGTCGCGAGGACGATCCGGATGGGCCACTGCTCCAGGGCCAGCTTCAGGGCATCGATACTCATTCCCGTCTCCGCATCGGAGGGGATCTCGATCGCCTTCAGGCCCATCGCCTCGATCAGTTGCAGCATCCCGTAATAGCAGGGGGTCTCCACCGCCACCACATCCCCGGGCCGCACCAGGGCGCGCAGACACAAACCGATGGCGCTCTGGCAGCTCGCCGTGGTCACGATCTCCTCGGGTGAAACCAGGATCCCCGCATCCATGACACGCCGAGCCAGTTGCAGGCGCAGCGGCTCATTTCCCTGGGGCGCATCGTAGCCCATGCCCAGGAAACGCTCGCTGCGCACGACCCTGGAGAAACTCTTCCGGAGCTGATGAATCACGGGAAAATCGCTCGCCGGGACGGCGACCGCGAAGCTGATGAAGCGATCGGTCGCGGCGTCGCGCATCACCTCCATCACCCGTTGGGGCGTGGTCACATCCCGGGGCGATGTGGTGATCTGCTTGATGGACGGGGGCTGCAACTCCCGCAGGGGAAGATGCCGTACATAATAGCCCGACTTGGGGCGCACCTCGACCAGGCCGCGATCCTCCAGGAGGCCATAGGCCGCCAGCACGGTGGAGACACTGACCTTCTGCTGCCGGGCCAGACCCCTGACCGATGGCAGCTTCTCGCCGGTCTTGAATATACCGTTGTGGATCTGTTCGGCGATCCCCTGCGCGATCTGCTGATAAAGGCTGGTTCCCATCACAACACCCGGTACAGATTACTGAATCATTTTACATAACAGCCAATAGGTTATACATCTGTTATGTGATTAATGCAATATTACTGAATCTGTTACGCTTCAATCAATTGACCTATGCTTGCATCATCACATAGGGAGATAGCCATGAACTTGCAGATTCGTCTCGACCTGGAGGAGCGCCAAACCCCCTTCATCCTCGAATGGAGCCCCCCCGACCTCGACCGGCTGACCCGCCGGGCGCGGGCCGTCATGCAGTGGTGCCGGCTCTGCCACCAGCGCGCCCGGGGACGCCGCGCGCTGCGCCGGATGAGCGACACCATCCTGCGGGACATCGGCATTACACGGATAGAGGCGTTGCGCGAGGCCCGCAAGCCCTTCTGGAAGGCGTAAGCGGACTCAAGGCCCCGTCCTCCGGCCCGGAGCGGGGAGCCATGCGGGGCAAGCGCCCCGCTGCGTTTACTCGTACTCGCTCGGTACCATGCACATGAACACCAGGGGGTGTTCGCCGGTATTGCGGTACTGGTGGCGCTCGTGGGGCCTGACCAGCGCTAACCGCCATGGAGAGCGAAGCGAAGGCGGTTAGTCCCCGATAGGCGTAGGCGCGGTTGTATGGCCGCAGTTACGACCGATAGGGAGTGACGTAGGGCATACAAATAGCGCATCCGACACGCCGTAGAGTCATTGTGGTCATCATGACGGAGTTGCGCACGAGCAGCTTTGCTGCAATGTGCGGGACGGAGTCGTGATGAGCGCAGGACGGTCGGGGCAGTAACGGCTGTCGCGTTGGCGAGTCGATTTTGGGGACTGGGATGTCCCAAAATCTTTCACGAGGTAGCGACACTCTTGGGCACAACCCTCCACCGTCATCCTGAAACTGTTCAAGCTCGCCGTACGGGTGGTGCAGTACAAAGACCGCGTGAAGCTGCAACTGCCCACCCACTGTCCGGTTAAATCCCTGTTGCACAGGGTTACTGAGCTCCTGTTCCAGGCCCGTCCGCCGCTTATCAATACCGCCTGAGCGATTTCCGATGCGGAGCGGTAGTGACTCATTTCCGTCCGGAAAGGTCATGGTATGCCCAATGGCTGGGATTTTTCCTCATCAGCCGCGCCAACAAGAGTGTCGGATGCGCTATTTGTATGCCCTACGTCACTCCCTATCGGTCGTAACTGCGGCCATACAACCGCGCCTACGCCTATCGGGGACTAACCGCCTTCGCTTCGCTCTCCATGGCGGTTAGCGATGGACACGCTGTTGATGAATTTCTGATACTCGATCTGCTCCTGATACCGCCCGGGAATCACCCAGCCCACCCCCAACTGGGGCTCAAGGGTCTTTGAGGTGGAGGAGCAGAGCAGCACCCGCCCGCTTCTGTCGTAGGCCTTCACCGCTTTCGGCCGGGCACTCGCGTAACCGAGGTCACCGTAGATATCGTCCTCGATCATGGGGATGTCATAGTGTTCGAGCAGATCGATCAGCCGCCGCTTGTGCGCATCAGGCATCACCGAACCCACCGGGTTGCTGTAGCAGGGGGTCGCGAGGACGATCCGGATGGGCCACTGCTCCAGGGCCAGCTTCAGGGCATCGATACTCATTCCCGTCTCCGCATCGGAGGGGATCTCGATCGCCTTCAGGCCCATCGCCTCGATCAGTTGCAGCATCCCGTAATAGCAGGGGGTCTCCACCGCCACCACATCCCCGGGCCGCACCAGGGCGCGCAGACACAAACCGATGGCGCTCTGGCAGCTCGCCGTGGTCACGATCTCCTCGGGTGAAACCAGGATCCCCGCATCCATGACACGCCGAGCCAGTTGCAGGCGCAGCGGCTCATTTCCCTGGGGCGCATCGTAGCCCATGCCCAGGAAACGCTCGCTGCGCACGACCCTGGAGAAACTCTTCCGGAGCTGATGAATCACGGGAAAATCGCTCGCCGGGACGGCGACCGCGAAGCTGATGAAGCGATCGGTCGCGGCGTCGCGCATCACCTCCATCACCCGTTGGGGCGTGGTCACATCCCGGGGCGATGTGGTGATCTGCTTGATGGACGGGGGCTGCAACTCCCGCAGGGGAAGATGCCGTACATAATAGCCCGACTTGGGGCGCACCTCGACCAGGCCGCGATCCTCCAGGAGGCCATAGGCCGCCAGCACGGTGGAGACACTGACCTTCTGCTGCCGGGCCAGACCCCTGACCGATGGCAGCTTCTCGCCGGTCTTGAATATACCGTTGTGGATCTGTTCGGCGATCCCCTGCGCGATCTGCTGATAAAGGCTGGTTCCCATCACAACACCCGGTACAGATTACTGAATCATTTTACATAACAGCCAATAGGTTATACATCTGTTATGTGATTAATGCAATATTACTGAATCTGTTACGCTTCAATCAATTGACCTATGCTTGCATCATCACATAGGGAGATAGCCATGAACTTGCAGATTCGTCTCGACCTGGAGGAGCGCCAAACCCCCTTCATCCTCGAATGGAGCCCCCCCGACCTCGACCGGCTGACCCGCCGGGCGCGGGCCGTCATGCAGTGGTGCCGGCTCTGCCACCAGCGCGCCCGGGGACGCCGCGCGCTGCGCCGGATGAGCGACACCATCCTGCGGGACATCGGCATTACACGGATAGAGGCGTTGCGCGAGGCCCGCAAGCCCTTCTGGAAGGCGTAAGCGGACTCAAGGCCCCGTCCTCCGGCCCGGAGCGGGGAGCCATGCGGGGCAAGCGCCCCGCTGCGTTTACTCGTACTCGCTCGGTACCATGCACATGAACACCAGGGGGTGTTCGCCGGTATTGCGGTACTGGTGGCGCTCGTGGGGCCTGACCAGCGCTAACCGCCATGGAGAGCGAAGCGAAGGCGGTTAGTCCCCGATAGGCGTAGGCGCGGTTGTATGGCCGCAGTTACGACCGATAGGGAGTGACGTAGGGCATACAAATAGCGCATCCGACACGCCGTAGAGTCATTGTGGTCATCATGACGGAGTTGCGCACGAGCAGCTTTGCTGCAATGTGCGGGACGGAGTCGTGATGAGCGCAGGACGGTCGGGGCAGTAACGGCTGTCGCGTTGGCGAGTCGATTTTGGGGACTGGGATGTCCCAAAATCTTTCACGAGGTAGCGACACTCTTGAGCCGCGCCAAATGGACGCTACAACCCCGAAAAAATGATCGTCGCCCCGCTAACAGTTACCGGCCTGCCTAGTTCTCGGCTAATACCCTAGTCTGGTTGTACGGTATTTGTGGTCACCTAATGGTTTATGAAACATTCGGGCTAAGACAGGTCATCGGCCGTTGTGTTTACTGCCATCAAATAATCAGATGATCACCACATCAGATTACGTGGGCACTCTCATCAACGGGGAGAAATCTCAGCGGTTCTTGGGTAGACTTGGACATGGGGCGACCTCGTTTAGCTTCACCGAAGCGTTTTTGGCGAAATACCAATTATATCAATTGGTTGAACGAGGTGCGCCCTTTTTTATGAATAATTCGGGTTAGGAAGCCCGGACCACGAAATCAAACGCCATCCGCCGCCTCCGCTCCACCCGCCAGCTCAGGGGGTCATGCCCACCCGGGGCGGGCTTACTCCTCCGTCTGGGGGCGGCGCACCCGGATCGAGAGTTCGCGCAACTGGGCCGGATTGGCCTCGGATGGGGCGTTGGTCAGTGGGCAGGCCGCGGTCTGTGTCTTGGGAAAGGCCATCACCTCACGGATCGAAGCGGCACCGGTCAGCAGCATCACCAGCCGGTCCAGGCCAAAGGCGAGGCCGGCATGGGGCGGGCACCCGTACTTCAGGGCATCGAGCAGGAAGCCGAACTTCTCCTGGGCCTCCTCTTCACCGATGCCCAGGAGCTTGAACACCCGCTGCTGCACCTCCACCCGGTGGATACGCACCGAGCCGCCACCCAGTTCGGTACCGTTGAGCACCATGTCGTAGGCGCGTGACAGGCAGCTCGCGGGATCGCTCTCCAGGCGCTCCAACTGCTCCTCCTTGGGGGAGGTGAAGGGGTGGTGCAGCGAGTTCCAGCGGCCGCTCTTTTCATCCCACTCGAACATCGGAAAATCGACCACCCACAGGGGGTGCCAACCGGGTGCCATCAGCCCCCGGTCCTCACCCAGCCTGACCCGCAGGGCACCCAGCGCCTCATTTACGACACTCGCCTTGTCGGCGCCGAAAAAGACCAGGTCCCCATCCCGGGCGCCGGTGCGCCGCATGATCGCATCCACGACCTCGTCGGGAAGAAACTTGAGGATCGGCGACTGCAGCCCCTCGCGTCCACCGGCCAGCTCGTTGACCTTGATGTAGGCCAGCCCCCTGGCCCCGTAAATGCCCACGAACTTGGTATAGTCGTCGATCTCCTTGCGACTGAGTTCGCAGCCGTTGGGCAGACGCAGGGCGGCAACCCGTCCGTTGGGGTCGCGGGCAGGGCCGGAGAAGACCTTGAACTCGACCCCCGACATCAGATCGCCCACGTCCACCAGCTCCAGCGGGCAGCGCAGGTCGGGTCGGTCGGAGCCGAAGCGGCGCATCGCCTCCTCGTAGCTCATGCGCGGGAACGGATCAGGCAGCGCCTCGCCCAGCACATCCCGGACCAGCTCGCGGATCATCGCCTCCATCATCTCCATCAGCTCCTCCTCGTTCATGAACGAGGTCTCGATATCGAGCTGGGTAAATTCGGGCTGGCGGTCGGCGCGCAGATCCTCGTCGCGGAAACAGCGCACGACCTGATAGTAGCGATCCATGCCGGACATCATCAGCAGCTGTTTGAACAGCTGGGGCGACTGGGGCAGCGCGTAGAAGTGCCCGGGGTGGGTACGCGAGGGCACCAGATAGTCACGCGCCCCCTCCGGCGTCGCCTTGGTCAGCATCGGCGTCTCGATGTCGAGAAAACCGTGTCCGTCGAGGAAGTGGCGCAGCGAGCGGGTCACCGCCGAGCGCAGGCGGATCTTGTTGAGCATCTCGGGACGGCGCAGGTCGATATAACGGTAACGCAGACGCACCTCCTCGGAGACGCGTTCGTGCTCATCGAGCTGGAACGGGGGGGGCTCGGCGCGGTTCAGCACCTCCAGCCCGCGCCCCAGGATCTCGATCTCGCCGCTGGGGAGCTCGGGATTGACGGTCCCCTCCGGGCGCGCCCGCACCAGCCCCCTGACCCGCAACACGAACTCGTTGCGCACCTGCTCGGCGGTGGCGAAGACCTCGGGCAGATCGGGATCATAGACCACCTGCACCAGCCCTTCGCGGTCGCGCAGGTCGATAAAGATCACACCGCCGTGGTCACGGCGACGATGGGCCCAGCCCACGATCTCGACCTCCTGGCCGATGTGGGAGGCGTTCAGATGTCCGCAATAATGGGTACGCATGGAGAGGTTCCGTCGCAAACTGGTCAGGGCCAAATTCTGGCCGGGTGAAAAAGCGGAAATGGTAAGGTTTAGAAGGCGCTGGCGCAAGGGCCGGGGCGGTTCAATCGTCCCGGACGGGCCCGGCGCCGGATACCCTCGCCGCGTCCGGGACCACCGCCCCCATCGACATCAGCATCTTCAGCCCGTCGTCCACGCTCATCTCCAGCTCCACCACATCCTCGCGCGGGAGCATCACGAAATAGCCGCCGGTGGGATTGGGGGTGGTCGGGACATAGACCACCTGACGGCCGGTCTTGCGCTGGGCCTCGCCCATCTCAGTGCCTGTGAGAAAGGCCAGGGTCCATACCCCCTTGCGTGGAAACTCCACCAGGAGCACCTTGCGGAACGACTCCCCGGCATCGCTGAACATGGTCTCGGCCAGCTGTTTGGCACCGGAGTAGACCGAGCGCACCAGGGGGATGCGCGCCAGCAGACGCTCCCACAGAGCGACCAGGGAGCGTCCGAACAGGTTTGCCGCCAGCACCCCGGTGACCAAGAGTGTCGCTACCTCGTGAAAGATTTTGGGACATCCCAGTCCCCAAAATCGACTCGCCAACGCGACAGCCGTTACTGCCCCGACCGTCCTGCGCTCATCACGACTCCGTCCCGCACATTGCAGCAAAGCTGCTCGTGCGCAACTCCGTCATGATGACCACAATGACTCTACGGCGTGTCGGATGCGCTATTTGTATGCCCTACGTCACTCCCTATCGGTCGTAACTGCGGCCATACAACCGCGCCTACGCCTATCGGGGACTAACCGCCTTCGCTTCGCTCTCCATGGCGGTTAGCGGAAGACAATGGCGATCGACAGCACCACCCCCAGCCCGGGGATGGTGAAACCGAGCCACGCCTCGGGCCGATAATCCGGCGGCAGCAGCAGCAGGGTGCCGTCGAGCCAGTTGACCAGCACCCGAACCACCAGCAGCGTCACGCCGAGAGGCACCCAGACCAGGAGCCCCGCGACCAGATAGCGGCGTAACGAACCCATGCAGGCTCAGCCGGTCACTCGCAGCAGGCCTTGCAGCCGCCGCCCCCGGCGCCGCAGGCGGGCGCGGCCGGGGATTCGGCGGCGACGTTCTTCTTGGCACCGCCCTTGAAATCGGTCTCGTACCAACCGCCGCCCTTGAGGCGGAAACCGGCGGCCGATAGCAACTTGACCAGCTCCGGACGACCGCACTCGGGACAATCGGTGAGACGCTCGTCGCTCATCTTCTGCATCGCCTCCAGCTCATGGCCGCAGGCCTCGCAACGGTATTCGTAGATCGGCATGGTTCAAATCCTCAGCATCATGGCACCCTCGGAGCGGCGTTTCAGACATGTGCCCGCCGGGTGATATACGTCCCCCGCCGCGTGCGGCGGGTGGTGAAAGTTGCCCGGATTCTATCAGCAGCGGGGGACGAGCGATAGGCGCCCGGGCGCCGCCTCATCCGGATTGGCGGTACAGATGGGGGCCGATACGCACCCCTTCAAGGAGCAGGGTGTGGCGCAGCGGAAAGCGCCCCCCGGGTACCAGCGGCTCCGTCACCGGCCAGGCGAGCGCCATCACCACCACATGGTCGTCATGTTTCATGAAGGCATGGCGCAGCAACTGCTCGCCGAAACGGGGGTTGTGGTAGCGGTAGTCGGCGCAGTGGAACCGCAATCCCGCCAGGGTCAGCTCACGGCACCCCGCCTCGCCCAGGGGCTCGGCGGCATCCAGGATCCCCTCGGCCAGCGCCTGCACATAGGCGCGGTCGTCGAAGCGCTCGGCCCCGCGCACGTACTCCACGCGCAGCAGAAAGGAGGCGCCGTCCTGTCCGTCCGTCAACCCGAACAGGGTGTCCCCGCCGGTATCGACCGATTCGGCCAGGTTCCAGACCTTCTCGTTGTAACGGATGGCCAGATCACGGTATTGCGACGCCCAGCGTCCCGTGTAGGCGGCGGAGATATTCACCATGCCCCGATCATCGCCCATCGGCGGCACTCCGGGCAAGACCCGCACCAGCGCCCCCGGCGGACGCTCCCGCGCGCCGCTCTTTGGGGATATACTCAACGGCGCGCCCACTGAAACCCGGAATGCCCGGGCGGACCGGTACCAGCCCGCGACGCATGACAACCCGCTGCCGCACCGATCAAGGATCCTGCACATGCCCAACCCACACCGCCTGCTCCCCCCGTTGCTGCTGCTCCTGCTGCTGTCCGCCCCCACGGCCCCGCGCGCCGACACCCTCGACACGGTGATCGACGTGGTGCTCTACGCGGTCGACCCCGGGCTGGCCGAGTCCCGTCCCCTAGTGAAGTGCCTCGCCCAGGGCCACTCCGCCAGCACCTGCGCCGAACAGTACGCGGAACAACAGGCCAACCAGGCGGTGGCCGACGCCATGGCGAGCGACCCCAAGGTCCGCCTGATCGTGGATATCGTCACCGCCGCCAACGCCGGTAAGTGGATCGACGTGCTGGAGCTGACCGGGACCGACCTGCTGGTACAGATCGCCTGCTCCGCAGGAATGCCGGGGGGTGGGCCGGTGAAGAGCTTCGTCTGTTCCGGCCTCTTCGGCCAGGTGGCGGGACTCGCCAAGCCGGTGGTGCGTGAGATCCTGGTGGCGATCAAGCACAAGGACTGGATGCGTCTGGTGGCCCTGGCCGGCCCCGACCTGGCCTGCGAGATCATCCCCACCAATGACCCGCTCAGCGGTACCCTCTGCTCGGTGCTGGGCGAGGTGATCGGTGCCGTCGGCGGCGCCCTGAGCGACGCGGCCGGGGCGATCGTGGACAAGGTCGGCGATCTGATCAACGGCGAGAGCCCCCACATCTCCTACGATGAGTACTACGCGCGCAAATTCAGCCTGTTGCCGTTCAAGCGCGCCCAGGAACGGATCGTCAACGGCCGCCAGGGACTCGGCCTCGACCCCGGCGAGTGGAACCCCTGCGTGAACTACTTCGATTCCCACCAGCAGAAGCGCGACACCGCCGAGAAGACCTGCAACGACCTGGGGCGGCGCCTGCACCACGAAGCCCAGGTGCTGGCCGACTACGTGGAGACTCTGCCCCAGACCCACTTCGACGCCCATATCCGGCCGCTGGTAAAGGACCGCACCGCAGAGCTGATGATGTCGGACGGGGTGGAGGCCTACAAGGTGTTCGTCGATCAGCTCCCGCCCGGGGAGTGGACGCGCCTGAGCTTTCTCACCGGGCGGCCCGCCTTCTTCGACTTCCAGAAGGGCGAGAGCCTGCTGTTCGACATCTATCAGGATTGCGCATTCCGCATGGACGACATGATCTACGGCCAGGGCCAGGGGGTGGTCGCCTTCCCCGGAATGACCCCCGAATCACTGCTGGAGTGGGGCTGTTACCAGGCCGCCGGCAAGCGGTTCGCGGAGGCGATGATCATGGAGCGGCTGCGTATATTGATCAGCGTTCAGCCGCAACTGGTCGATGCCGGCTGCGATCCCAGGGCCGCCAACTCCCAGGGCTCGATCGTCTTCAAATGCAACAACCACAGCGGCTTCGCCCTCTGCCGGGACACCTTCAAGGGGTATCGCCAGAGCCACTGCAGCATCGACATGGAGGCGGCCAGCCGCACCATGGGCGAGGAGATCGCCGCCCTGCTCGGCGCCAGGCGCTGCACCTACGCCGAGGCGTCGAAGTACGAGGCCTTCGACCCCCGGGTGGTCTGCACCCGCCCCTGGAAGCGTGACCAGTGCGAGCAGCTGCTGGCGCAAAAGAACGCGGCCTCGGGCCTGCCGACCAAACTCGATTGCAAGTATATGCAGGAGGCGGATTTCAACCAGGCGCAGAATCTGGCGCGGGAGATCCTACTTGCGCTCAACAGCGTACCGACCGAAGAGGCGCAGCCCCCCGCCAACGCCGGCAACGAGTCCGGACAATCCGGCACGGCGGCGCTGCAACCGGCCCCGGCGGCCAAGCGCGGGCTGATGCGCGCCATCCCCCGGCTGAAGCTGCGGGGCCCGGACAACTGCCAGGCGGGCTGGGATCCACTGGCCCTGCACTGCCAGGACCCCCAGGTGCTGTTCGGCCTACAGGAGCAGCTGCCGGGCGCCAGCCTCTCACCCTGCCCACCGGACCCCAACAAGGATGGAGCCGACGCCCCGTGCTACTCCGGCGCCTACCCGATCGACCCGCTGCTACAGCAGAAACAGGTCGACATCAGCGGCTTCGCCGGCGCCAAAAAGACCATCCCGGGCGGCACAACCGGCAGCGCCGGGCAAAGCAGTGGACGACCCGCCGCCGGAGGCTTCGCGCCGGCGGGCGCCGCCGCGATGAGACCCACCACCGCCCCCACCCTTAGGGCGCAGGTCAAGACCCCCCGGCTCCCCGACCAGGCACCCGGCGACACACTGATCCTGGCCGGAAAACGGCTGCGCTGGGGAGAGACGACAAGCCTTGCGGCGAACACCCTGGAGGGCGATGGAGGCGCCTGCCGTGTGCCGGTGCGCTTCACCGTCGTGAACCGGGGTGAAGTGCTCAGCCCCGCCGCCTCCACGGCACGCTGGTCGGTCGCCGGCCACCCCCCGGAGCTCTCCGTCCCCACCGGACGCATCAGCGCCGGTGGAGAGGTCGAACGCCAGGTGGAGCTGAAACTCTTCCCGGGCAGCAACCGCATCACCCTGGTGCTGGATCCCGACGACCGGATCCGGGAGCTGGACGAGCACAACAACCGCGCGGAGCTGACGGTCCGCCTGAGCGGGGTCTGCGGTGGACTGAAGCGCGGCCGCGTGCCCCCGCCGACACCGGGCATACGAGCGGCGCCGGACCTCCGCGCAACTCCGACGGACGACGCACGGTCACGGCTGCGCACCCTGCGCTGAGGCGCGGGGAGAGTTCCCGGCGGAAACGGGCTAGGGCAGATCGCTGCGCCTGAACCAGAGGTAGCCGAAGGTGGCGAACAGGGTACCGAGCAACAGTGGATAGAGCAGAGCGTAGGCGATGTAGCCCGCCTCGCCGAAGTGATCCAGGATGACGTAGGCCGAGGGGCCGAGCAGCACCAGTTGCGGATCGAACAACATCATGGTGGCGGTGCGGAACACCTGCAGGGGATTGGCCAGGGCCAGCCCCACCACCAGATCCGCCGGGACATGCTCCTTGATCATCACCCCCATCAGAATCAGGTCGAGAAACAGCAGCAGCACCAGCCAGATTACAAAGGCCGCGCCCTGAGCGACATCGGCGCTGCGCGCCAGACTGGAGATCAGCATGCCGAGGCCGAGAAAGCACCAGGCCAGGCTCATCAGCAACCCGGTGTAGTAGAGAAACAGATCCCAGGGCATCTCCGCCCCCGAGACCACCACCCCCCAGAGTGCCGCCCCGACCATGGCCAGGAACACCGGCAGAAACACCACCACGAAGCGCCCGGCGATGCGTCCCCAGAACCAGGCCGCGAGGCTCACCGGCAGGGAGAGCAGGTACTCGAACACCCCCGCCTCGCGGTCACCCGCCACCGAGCGCACGGTGGTGACCAGAACGAACACCGGCAGGATCGCCATCGACAACTGGATATAGATCACCATCAGCCGCGACAGGCCGGTGAAGCCCATGATCCGCGATTCGGTCAGTCCGAAGGCGAACAGTAGGACGATGATCCCGCCGAAGACCCCGGTATAGACCATGAACCAGCGGGCGCGCAGGGATTCGAGGATGTCGGTGTAGGCGGTCAGCCAGAGGTGTCGCATGCTCACTTCTCCGTGGCGGCCCCGGCGCGCATCTGCTCCAGCAGCTGCTCTTTGAGATGGGCCTGGTGGGTATTGAAACGGATCTCGGTCTCGAAGATGTGCCGCCGCGCCTGGGTGAAATCGAGCGCGCCGTCCACGGCTTCGTCCTGTGCCCCTAGGCCGTAGGCCATGGGGGTGTTGTTGCCGGTGACGTAGCTGGCGCGGCGGGCGTCGATCCAGCGGCCGTCGCGGTGGTCGGTGACCCAGATCTCGGTGCGCGGATCGTCGCGCCAAAGCTTGTCATCGAGCCACAGCAGGGCGCAACCGATGTCATCGAACATCACCACCCGCGAGCGCCCCCCGGCCAGCGGCTGGCGCACCTGGGCGGTATGCCTGGGGTCACTGACGCTCATCCGGCAGCGTTCGCAGGTGGTGCGGTCCCAGCGCGGCTCCACCGCACCGCTGCCCGGGTCGCCGCCGCAGGCGGCGAGCAGCAGCAATGCCGCGGGTGCCAGGCTACGCAGAAAGCTCACACCCCGCCTCCCGCGCCTCGGCCTGTCGCTCCCGCATCTCGATCCCCCTCAACACCCCCGCGTAGCGCGACAGCATGCCCAGAAAGCGCAGTCGGTCGGGACCGGCCACGCTCCCCTGCCAGGTGGCGCCGCCTTCGAGGGGGGCGAAGCCCCAGGCCTCGATGGAGCGGGCGAACGCCTGGTCGGCGCGAATCAGCTCGATGCGGCACTCCAGCCGGCTGCTCAGGCTCACCGCGTCCTCCACCCGGTCGTCCAGCACCACCACGCCCTGATCCATCTCGATCACCCGGTTGACCAGGGCCGCCACCTCGTCGAGGCGGTGACTGGAGATAATCATGGCGGTCCGCTCCTGGCGCTCGGCCAGCAGCTCGAAGAAGATCGCCCGCGCCTCGGGGTCGAGGTTGGCGGCGGGCTCGTCCAGCACCAGCAACTCCACCTCGCGGCCCAGGGCGATGCTGATCAGCAGCTTCTGTTTCTGTCCGCCCGAGAGCTTGACGAAGGGCTGGTGCCGAAAGCGGGCCGGATCGAGCCCGAGGCGCAGGGCTACCGCCTCCATCCGCTCCGGGTCAGCACTGCTGAGGCTGGCGGAGAAACGGATCAGCTGGTGCACCGGCATCTTCAACGGCGGCGGCAACTGGGGCACGAACCCGATCCGCGAGAGCACCTCGTGGCGCTGCTCGCGGGGATCGAGACCCTTGACCAGGACCCGGCCCTGGCAGGTGTATTCGCCGAGCAGACAGCGGATGAAGGTGGTTTTCCCCGCCCCGTTGGAACCGACCAGCGCCACCCGGTCGCCACGGCCGATCTCCAGTTCGACCCCCTTGAGCACCTGCTGGCGGCGAAAACGCTTTACGACCTGTTCGAAACGGATCATCCGGAAGTCCTATAAAAGCTTGTCGGCGCCCTTCACCTTGAAACGCAGCGACGAAGTGGGACAGACATCGACACACAATCCGCAACGGGTGCAGTCCGACGTGAGGTCCTGGCGCAGGCTGGCGGCCCGCCCCTTGACGGTGACATCCAGCACATGTGGAACCAGACACACCTTGCGGCAATCCCCCTCGTGGTGACAGTCGGTGACATCGTACTGCACGCGCAGCGGCGACAGCGTACCGACGATTCCGTAGGTGACCCCGATCGGGCAGACGTACCGGCACCAGGCGCGGCGCGACACGAAGATCTCGAACAGCAGCAGCCCCCCCACCCACACCAGGGCCAGGGTGGGGCCGTAGATCAGGGCGCGGCTGACGATTCCGGTGGGCGAGACGGTCTCGAACACCGTGTAGCCGGTAGCCAGGGCGAGCAGGGCGAACACCAGATAGAAGAGGGTGCGCACCCCGCGATGAAAGGTGTGATCCTTGATGATCCGCCGCTGCACCAGCCGCAGGTGCAGCCATTCTGCCCCCTCCGCCAGCAGGTGGTAGGGGCAGACCCAGGAGCAGAAGGTACGCCCCCCCAGCAGCCACCACATCAAGGTCACGGTAGCGGTGCCGATCATCAAATTGAGCACCATCTCCCGAAAGGCGAGGGTGACCTGCAGGGAGGCGTTGAGGTCGGCGAAGTGAAAGCCCACCACCCGGGCGGCGGTCAACGCCCCCTCCACCAGTTGTACATCGAAGTAGTAGGAGATCACGAACAGCAGGTTGACCCCGATCAGGGTCGCCCAGCGACGATTGCGCCAGGTGTGGTTCCCGCCCCGCGCGCGGTGCTCGGCGTGCGCCGCCTCCAGTGCCTCTTTACTCAGGGGCTGGCGCTTCTTGGCCTGGTGGACCGCCCGTGCCTCGGCGCTCATCCCGGCGGAGTCCGGCCGGGCAGGGGCCTTGCCAAAGAGCTGTTTCAGGGATTCAACGACATAGCCCATAACCGTCACACCGTATCGAGCGTCTTATCAATATCGATCACGATGGCGCTCTGCTCCACCGGACAGACCATCTCACACACCCCGCAGCCGACGCAGCCGTCCTTGACCACCGGGACCATGGCCCCCTCCCCGCCCGCCGGTTCAAGGGCGATGGCGCTACGCGGGGGACACTGATTTGCATCCCCCGAGGGGGGGTTGCCCTGGGCGCACTGGGCGATGCGGATCTCGATCGGGCAGAGCCGCACGCACAGGTCGCACAGCTCCAGGTCGAAGGGGTGGTCGCCGAGGGGGATCGGATTCCAGCGGTCCACCGCCTCGAAACGCAGCTTGCCCGCGAATCCGGCGCCCCGGGCGACCCCGGCAAAGCCCTTGCCCCGCACCGCCAGGCAAGCGTCGGGACGGCTGAGCCGGGCGAAGCCCATGCGCGATTCGGCGGGGTAGTTGATTTCGTGGGTCAGCGCCCCGGTGGGACACGCCAGCACGCACTGCAGGCCGTCGCAGGAGAAGTCGCACGCCTGCTCACGGGCCTCGATGAAGGGGGTGCCGATACCGAAGCCGTCCCCCAGGTCGGCCAGCTTGATCGCCTCCACGGGACACACCTGCACGCACTGCCCGCACTTGATGCAGGAGGCGAGAAAGCGCTGCTCGTCCAACAGATCCTTGAGCGCCCCCGGGGGACGCAGGCGCGCCGACTCCCCGCGCAGCACCGGGATCGCCCCGAGCAGGGAGGCGCACAGCACCCCGGCCGCGAGCCCCGCGCTGCGCAGGAATTCACGCCGGTTCTGCTCCCGGCGCCTGGGACTGACAGGGCGCCGCTCCTGTTTCTCTTCACTCATTGTTTCACGCTCACTCTCGACCCAGGGACTGGCGCAGCAGATCCAGCGAACTGGGTGCCGCGGCCGCCCCGCTCCCGGGCCGGGGTGCCTCCCCGGCCTCCTCCGGTGGCTGTCCGCGCTGTGGCGCCGTCCGCCGCAGGGCCGCCACCTGAAAATCGCCGCGCATGTAGGGCTTGTCGTCGCTCACCACCAGATCGGGATCGCTGAACGGGGCCAGCCGCTCCAGAAAATCCAGCATCTCCAGCATCGGCGAGCCCTTGAAGAACTGGGCCGAGGGCACGTCCATCCAGACCCGGTCGGCATAGCTGTAGAGTTGATACGGCTTGTCGCCGACCCCATCGCCATTCAGATCGAAGCCCTCGTAATCATCCCAATGGTTCCCGCTCCACTCATTGCGGTTGGCGCTCTTTCCGCCGGTCACCATCACCTGCGTCACGTTGCCCTTGAACCGGTTGTCCTGGAAGACGTTGCCGTGCCAGTCGTTGAGCCAGCGCACCCCCACCCCGTTGTAGGCGATCAGGTTGTCGTGAAAGTGATTGACGGTATCCGGCTGAAACGGCGAGACGTCGATATAGAGGCCGGTGGCGCAGTTGAGCACCTCGTTACCCTCGATCAACAGGTCCGATGTCTCCTTGAAGCCGATCCCCACGCCGGTCGGCCCCGCCGCCCTGGAGATATGGTTGTCGCGCACCACGATGCCGTCGCTGTACATCAGAAAAATACCCACCGCGTTGTTCTCGAAATGGTTCGCCTCCACCTTGTTGTACTGGGAGTACATGAAGTGCAGGGAGTAGCGTCCGCGCCTGGCGTCGTTGCCGATGATCTCGTTGTCGGCCGAATACCAGACGACGATATCCCTGGAGTCGCGCACCCGGTTCTCGCTGATCTTGTTGCGAAAGCTGTACCAGAGCCGGATGGCATCGCCGCGTACCCCCAGCTCCACCGGCTTCGAGGCGATCCGGTTGCGTCGCACCACGTTATGCTCAGACTGCTGCAGATCGACGCCAAACAGACAATCCTCGATCACGTTATCCTTGATCACATTGAAGTTTCCGCGCACCTGCACCCCGGCATCGATGTCGTTGTGGGAGGCGCCGGAATTGACCAGCCGCAAATTCTTTAACGTGACCCCATCGCTTTGCAGATAGATCACCGAGCCGCGCCCGCCGGCGTCGACGGTCACCTGGTCGCGCCCGTCCAGCACCAACGGCTTGGTGATGGTCACGGGTCCGGCATAAACCCCCGGAGCCGGGGTGAGTACGCTGTTGGGCTCGGCTGCGTCGATCATCGCCTGCAGCGGAACCGCCGCCTCCCCGGCCACGCAGGAGGCCGACGCCGCCAGCATCAGCAGTGAGAGTGCCCACGTAATCTGATGTGGTGATCATCTGATTATTTGATGGCAGTAAACACAACGGCCGATGACCTGTCTTAGGGCATCGGCCGTTGTCGTTATGGCGTTGTCCTTGTTCGCAACTG
>PQCP01000075.1 GCA_003062205.1 Candidatus Sedimenticola endophacoides | reverse complement strand
TGTCGGATGCGCTATTTGTATGCCCTACGTCACTCCCTATCGGTCGTAACTGCGGCCATACAACCGCGCCTACGCCTATCGGGGACTAACCGCCTTCGCTTCGCTCTCCATGGCGGTTAGCGCCTGCAGCAAGCGTTGATTGGTGTCATTTGCCGCCTCGACATCAGACTCCGGCGGCTCGCCCTCCACCTCTTCCAGGCGCATCGGCATCCACGCCTCGAAACTCAATCCATCGGCCAGCAGCCCCTGGTCGCTCTCCGCTGAGTCGCTCATCACCCTCACCTCCCATTGCCTCGCCCCGTCCGGCGCCCTTGACATCGACGCCCCCCCGCCTTAGAAAGTAGCTTATCAGTACCCGAATCAAGGCTCCGACTTTTGAGCGACATTTCCACAAGTATGCTGTTCGGCATACTCATCCTGCTTATCCTGCTCTCCGCTTTCTTCTCCGGCTCGGAAACCGCGCTGATGACGCTCAACCGTTATCGCCTGCGCCACCGCGCCCGGGACGGCCATCGCGGCGCCCTGCGTGCCGAAAAACTGCTCCAGCGCCCTGACCGGCTGATCGGCCTGATCCTGCTCGGCAACAACTTTGTCAACATCCTCGCCTCCTCCCTGGCCACCATTATCGCCATCCGGCTCGGGGGCGAGGGGGCGATCGCCATTGGCGCCTTCCTCCTGACCCTGGTGATCCTGGTCTTCGCCGAGGTGGCCCCCAAGACCCTGGCCGCGCTGCGCCCCGAGCGCCTCGCCTTCCCCGCCTCCCTGGTCTACACGCCGCTGCTGAAACTGCTCTACCCGCTGGTGTGGGTGGTCAACGGCATCGCCAACGCCCTGCTCAGGCTGCTCGGCGTCACCCCCGACGACGCCGAGGGCAATGTCCTGAGCAAGGAGGAGCTGCGTACCGTGGTCATGGAGGCGGGGGCCATGATCCCGAAAAAACACCAGAAGATGCTGCTCAGCATCCTCGACCTGGAAAAGGTCGAGGTGGAGGATATCATGGTGCCGCGCAACGAGATCGACGGCATCGACCTGCAGGAGCCGCTGGATGAGATCACCCGCGAGCTACACAACAGCCAGTACACCCGCCTGCCGGTATTCGACGACGGCATCGACAATATCGTCGGCCTGATCCATGTACGCCAGGCGATGCACGCATTGTCCCGGGGGGAACTCGACAAGCAGACCATCCGCGCCATCTGCGACCCGCCCTATTTCATCCCGGAAGGTACGCCGCTCAACACCCAGTTGCTCAATTTCCAGCGCAAGAAACGACGTACCGGGCTGGTGGTGGACGAGTACGGCGACGTGCTCGGCCTGGTCACCATGGCCGACCTGCTGGAGGAGATCGTCGGGGAGTTCACCACCGATCCCTCCGACAGCGTCCAGGACGCCCAGCCTCAGGAGGACGGCAGCTATCTGGTCAGCGGAAGCGCCAACGTCAAGGACCTGGTGCGAACCCTTCACTGGGAGCTCCCCACCGACGGTCCGCGCACCCTCAACGGACTGATTATCGAGTACCTGGAGGCCATCCCCGAACCGGGGACCAGCCTGTTGCTGGGGGGCTATCCGATCGAGATCCTACAGACCCAGGGCAATGCCGTGCGCATGGTGCGCATCGCACCCCAGGCCCGGCGCACGCCCCAATCCGGCTGAGTGGCGCCACCCCCGGGGCAGGCTGTATGATCAGCGGGGGATGTGTCGTGTAAGCCGCCGGGTGAACCAAGGACAACAGCGGCCACCGAACCGACCAGCGGAGGATCGAAATGAATCAACAGAGCCAGCCAGAGCGCAGAAACTTCAACCGCGTCCTCTTCGACACCCCGGTCACCCTCGACGGCGGAGGGTGTGGATACGAATCGACCCTGATCGACCTCTCCCTAAAGGGTGCCCTGGTGCGCCTGCCCGAGCAGTTCTCCGCCACCACCGGCAGTCCCGTCGAACTACGCATCGGCCTCAATGAAGGTCAGCTCACCATCACCATGCAGACCGAGGTGGCCCATGCCACCGGTGGGACCCTCGGTCTCAAATGCCTGAATATCGACATCGACAGCATCACTCACCTGCGACGCCTGATCGAACTGAACCTGGGCGACCCAGAGTTGCTGAAGCGCGACCTGGGCGCTCTCTCCTGGGACGGGACGACCCGGACCTGACCGATAGAACCGATAGCCACAGGGGTCCGGGGCGCACCACCGCATGCAGTCTGATGGAGCGGAGTCAGACCATTATCAGGCAGGACGGAGAGGGCGGCGCCTGGACATAAACGTGATAGCGCACTCATCAAGCGAAGCCACCCCGACCCCTTTGCCCCCTTTCGTGGGTGGACCGCCGCTCAGTCGTAGCCGACCCAATCGGCGGGGCGCTTCTGATCCTCGCGCAGCCGGGCGGTGAAGTATTCGTCGGCGTCGTCCAGGTCCACCTCCTCGCCCGCATGAGCGATCAGCGGCTGCTCGAAATCACTCCAACCGCGCAGCCCGGTCTTCAGGGAGGCCACGTTCTCATAGCCGAGCACCTGCATCGAGTTGGCGGCCAGGATGCTGCGGTAGCCGGAACGGCAGACCACGACGATTTCCCGGTGGCGGGCCCGCACCAGTTCCGGCTCGGTCTCCTCATAGTCCCACTCGCAAGCCGATTCGAGGATGCCGCGCGGCACGTTGAGGGAGCCGTCGATATGCATGGCGTCGAACTCTTCGGGTTCGCGCACATCCACCACCAGCAGGTCCGGATTGGCCTGCATCCGCTCTTCCAGATCCCAGGGCATGATCTCTTTGACATCGGTGAGACAGCGTTTGATGAGTTGGAGAAACCTGACCATATAGCGTTACCTGTTTACTTCTTTCCGCGTGATAAAAAAGGGAGGGTGGCCTACGCGGCCCCCACCCTGAAATCCGGCCCGGAAATGCCAGCTCACGCGGGCGTTTTCAGGCGGGCCGTCGGTGACATGGTTTACAACACCTCGGTGCTCCCCTGACCCCGGGGACAGAGGTTCTGCTCCACGGCGATCACCGCCGCCTCGACCCGGGAGTGGACATCGAGCTTGCGCAGGATCGCCTTGACGTGCAGTTTGACGGTGCCGTCAGAGATCCCCAGGTTGCGCGCGATCACCTTGTTGCTCTGGCCATCGGCCAGCAGGCAGAGGATCTCACGTTCGCGGGGGGTGAGATCGTTCAGGGCCGTCTGGGCATTGGCCACCTCACTCTCCCCCTGCACCGCCTTGGCCAGGATTCCGGTCAACTCCTTGGCCACCACGGTGTGGCCGCCGACGATCTCCCCCAGGGCGGCGATCAGCTCGTCCGGCTCCATGTCCTTGAGCAGATAGCCCTGGGCGCCACCCTGCAAGGAGTCGATCACATCCTTCTCCTCGCGCGATGTGGTGAGCATGGCGATCGGCATGCCGAGCTTGCGCTTGCGCAAGGTCTTCAGCACCTCGACCCCGCTCATCTCGGGCATGCGCATGTCCAGCAGCACCACATCCGGCCGGGCGCTGGCGGCCAGCTCCATCCCCTGCTGGCAGTCACCGAGCGCGCCCACCACGTCGATCCCCCGGCGCTGCAACAGCTCCTGCAGGCCGATTCGAAACAGCGCATGATCGTCTATCAGCAATACCCGCATCAATCCGCCTCGTGTTGTTCCTCACCCATCCGGGCATGGGGTGCATAGACCAGTTCCACCCGGGTCCCCTCGCCCGGCTCGCTCTCGATGCGCAGGGTGCCGCCGAGGCGGTGCGCCCGCTCCTCCATGATCGACAGCCCGATATGCTCGCCGGGGCTGCCGATCGGAGAGGCCTCGTCGAAGCCCACCCCATCGTCCTCGATCAGCACCCGGTACTCCCGGTCCGCCCGGCAGGTCAGCAACACCCGCACCGTGTGCGCCCGGGCATGCTTGCGGATGTTGGTCAGGCTCTCCTGGACGATGCGCAGGATCTGCATCTCCTCGCTGGCATCGAGGTTGATCTGGCGGCAGCTGCTCTGAAAGAAGATCGGGATACCCGTCTCCTGCCGGAAGCGCTTGGCCAGTTTGCCCAGGGCCGGGGCCAGTCCCCGCTGATCGACCGGCGCACGGAAGTTGTTCAGCAGCTCGCGCAGCTCGGTGTGCGCCTCGTCGAGGGCGTTGCGGATGCGTTCCAGCTCGCTGCGGCTGCGCCCGCCCGCCCCCTCCTGTTCGTGGGTGTCCTCCAGCATCCGCACCTGGTAGCGCAGGCTGGCCAGGGTCTGGGCCAGCGAATCGTGCAACTCGTGGGCCAGGGCGGTGCGCTCCTGGACGATGGAGAGGCGGGTCGCCTCCTCGTCCGAACGCTTCTTGGCGATAGCGATGCCCAGATGGTGACCGATGGCGTCGAGCAGATAGTTGATATCCTCGCGCCCGGCCAGTCCCTGACGCTTCACATAGATCCGGTAGACCCCCATCACGTCACCGTGAAACTCCAGCGGCACCGTCACCACCTCAAGCTCATCGGCGCCGTACATGCGCCGGCCGTTGCGCCGCGAACACGCCCCGGCATCGTGCGCGCAGAGTACATCACCGCTGGAGAGGGTCCGCCCGCACTGGCACAGCGGCACCGGCAACTGCTCGCGCTCGCTGCGCACGATGTCGTCCGGCCCGATGCTGCCGATCAGACGCATCGGGCCCTGGGGCGAACCGAGCTGCACGGTGGCCGAGATGGCGTGCAGCAGCTCCTTGAGCACCCGCAGATAGCGGATCAGCAGACCATCCATGTCATCCACCTGGTTGATGCTGGCGGCCACGTCATAGAGGATATTGACCGCCGCCGTCTGCTGCGCCAGGCGCTTGGTCTGGCGTGCCACCCGGTAATCCATATCCTCGTAGAGGTCGATCAGCTCACCGCTGAGGCTGTCGAGATCGCGGGTCACCGCCCCCAGCACACCCACGCTCTCCAGGGGCAGGGAGGACCAGGGCTCACCCTGACAGACCCCCGCCACCGACTCCTCCAACTCCACCAGCGGCCGCAGCAGTTGGCTGCGCAGGCGCCCGGCCAGCACCACCCCCGCCACCAGGGCCAGGGAGGCGATCAGCAGGGCGAGGATCTCCAGATTCTGCCCCGCGCCCAGCCCGGCGGCCATCAGCGCCACCAGCACGAACAGAAACAGCATGGTGGCGACCAGCGCCCCGAGGGGTCCGAGCAGCCGCCCCACCACCAGGATGCGCAGGATCGAGGAACGGTTCATCAGCGCGGTGAGAAAGCCCTCACCACCCTTGCCGTTGGCGATGTGCGGCGTTTCCTGGGGCGTGCTCATGACCTTTACGGAGATTCCGGAAAAAGTAGCCTGGGAGTTTACCACGAACCCGCGCCGTTCACGCTCCGATCACCCGCGCCACGGCGGCGGCGCGCAAACGCCGCAGCTCGGCGCCCAGCGCCGCCCCGCGCAGCCCGCCCCCGGACAGGGACCGGGCGGTGACGGCGGCGGCGGCCTCCAGCGCCCGGGAATAGAGCGCGACGGCCCGCCGCGCCCCCTCCGGCCGCACGGCCGAGAGCAGTTGCAACAGGGCCTGGAGACGTTCGGGACGCTGTAGGGCGCGGCTCTGCTCCAGCACCGCCAGCACCCGCCCGGCATCACCCTCGAGCGGGGCGCGGAGCGCATCCTCCAGCCGCGCCCCCAGCGCCAGCAGGTCGTGCGGTTCGCGTTCGACCGGCAGCCTATCGAGGCATCCGGGGTGCGTGCGCCACGCGTCGAACATCACGGCGGCGAAACGAACCGCCGGGTCCGCGCTCAGCACGGCGGCCCGTTTCAGCGCCGCCAGGGGTGCGCGCTCGTCCCCCAGACTGCGGCCGGGGAGTTGTTGCAGGGGCTCGACCAGGGCCGGCAGCAGCGGCCGCAGGGCATTGCACTGGTCCAGCACCTCGAAAAAGCGCCACGGCTGGTCGGCCAGCAGGGCCAGCCGCATCTCCCGCCACAGCCGCTGCGGCATCAGCGTCTCCAGCTCACCGGAGGCGGCCATCTCCTTGAGCAGGGCGTGGGTAGCCTGGGCGATGAAAAATCCCCAGCGCCCGAGGGTGGCCTCGAAGCGTGCGGCGCGCAGCAGACGCACCGGATCCTCGGAGAAGGCCGGCGTGATGTGGTGCAGCCGCCCGGCGCGCAGATCTCCGCAGCCGTCGAACGGATCGACAAGCCGCCCCTGGTCGTCCTCGGCGATGGCGTTGATGGTCAGGTCACGCCGCCGCAGATCCTCCTCCAGGGTGACATCGGCGGCGGCGTCGACGCGAAACCCCTTGTAGCCGGGGCCGGTCTTGGTCTCGCGCCGGGCCAGGGCATACTCCTCCCCGCTGCTTGGATGAAGAAAGACCGGGAAGGTCGCATCCGCCCGGAGGTAGCCCCGCTCCAGCATCTCCCCTTCGCAGGAGCCCACCACTACCCAGTCGCGCTCCTTCACCTCCAGGCCCAGCAGCCGGTCGCGCACCGCCCCACCCACCAGATAAATCTTCACGCCGTACGCTCCGTGGACTGCTCGCGCTCGCGCTGCTGTAACAGCCACATCTCATGGTAAAGACCGCCCCTGGTCATCAGTTCGCGGTGGCTGCCCTGTTCGACGATGCGCCCGTGCTCCATCACCAGAATGCGGTCGGCATCCACCACCGTTGACAGGCGGTGGGCGATCACCAGTGTGGTGTGATCGGCGGCCACGGCGCGCAGGGTCTCCTGAATCGCCTGTTCGGTCTTGCTGTCGAGCGACGAGGTGGCCTCGTCGAAGACCAGAATACGGGGGCCCTTGAGTATCGCCCGGGCCACCGCCACGCGTTGCTTCTCGCCGCCCGAGAGTTTCAATCCCCGCTCACCGACCAGCGTTTCGTACCCCTGGGGCAGGGATTCGATAAAGGCGTCGATGTGGGCCATCACCGCCGCCCGCCGCACCTCCTCACGGCTCGCCCCGGGCCGGCCGTAGGCGATATTGTAGTAGATGGTGTCGTTGAACAGCACCGTGTCCTGGGGAACGATCCCGATGGCCGCGCGCAGACTCTCCTGGGTGAGTCCGCGCAGATCCTGGCCGTCGATACTGACCCGCCCCGCGCTGACGTCGTAGAAGCGGAACAACAGGCGCGAGAGGGTCGATTTACCCGCCCCGCTATGACCCACCACCGCCACCTTCTCTCCGGCGCCGATGGTGAAATCGACCCCATGCAGGATCGGCCGCTCGGGGTGGTAGGCGAAATCCACCGCCTCAAAGCGGACCTCCCCGCCGCGCAGCCGCAGGGGCCGGGCATCCGCATGCTCGCGCACCTCCGGCCGCCGTTCAAGCAGCTTGAAGATCAGGTCCATGTCGGCCAGGGAGTATTTGATCTGACGATAGACCATGCCGAGAAAGTTGAGCGGGATGAACAGTTGCAGCATGAAGGCGTTGACCAGCACCAGATCGCCAATGCTCATCTCCCCGTCGACCACCCCGCCGGCGGCGTAGAACATGATCCCCATCACCCCCAGTCCGATGATGGCCCCCTGCCCGAAATTGAGCAGCGACATCGAGGTCTGACTCATTACCGCCCGCCCCTCCCACTCGCCGAGGAGGGTGTCGAAGCGCTCCAACTCCAGGCGCTCGTTACCGAAATATTTCACCGTCTCGTAGTTGATCAGACTGTCCAGGGCGCGGCCGTTGGACTCCGACTCCAGGCGGTTCATGTGCAGGCGATGGTCCATGCGCCACTCGGTCACCGCGAAGGTGAAGGCGACATAGACCGCCACCGTGCCGAAGGTGACCAGGGTAAAGACCGGGGCGTACTGGGTGAACAGGATCACCGCCACCAGCGAGAACTCCACCAGCATCGGCAGGATGCTGAACACCGTGTAGTTGAGGATGGTGCTGACGCTGCGGGTCCCGCGCTCCAGGTCGCGGCTGATGGCGCCGGTCTTGCGCTCCAGGTGATAGCGAAGCGAAAGCCGGTGCAGATGGGTAAGCACCTGGGTCGAGAGGCGGCGCATGGCATGGTAGCGGACCCGGGCGAAGATCACGTCGCGCAACTCGTTGAACAGGGAGCCGCCCACCTTCAGCACCCCGTAGGCGGCCAGCAGCGAGACCGGCAGCACCAGCAGAACGTCGGCGCCATCCTGCTCCAGGGCATCGACGATCCCCTTGAGCACCAGGGGGATGCCGACGTTGGCCAGCTTGGCCAGCACCAGGCAGGCCAGGGCAAGCAGCGCGCGCCCCCGGTAGTCCCACAGATAAGGCAGCATGCCGCGCAGGTTCTGCCAATCCCTGCGATCCCCGTGGGGACGCGAGCGCGCTAGGTTGTTGTGTCCCATGCTAGAATCAGGGTCCGGTCCGATATCGCGACAGCCGCCGCAAGGCACCATTGTAGCCGAAGGGCATCCCGGAAAAGGCGGACAATCAATAAGAGATTTGCATAGTATGACCCAGGATTGCAGTTATAACGAACTCTTCGCCCTTCAGGTGACCGACGACAGCATGGCCCCTGAGTTTCCTCAGGGCTGCGTTATCGTCATCGAGCCCTCGGGGGTCTGCGCCAACGGAGCCTACGTGGTAGCCACGGTCAACGGTGACCGCTGGTTCCGCCAGTACCTGAAGGACGCCCAGGGGGGGGAGCGGCTGGTGGCCGGCAACGGGAGCTACCCGGATATCCACCTGGCCGGCACCCGGTTCCAGATCGAGGGGGTGATCATCCAACGCACCCTCCGGCGCGAGGTGAAGCACTACCGCCCCTACGAGCCGAACAACGGCCTCCCGGGACAGTGACGGGGGGAATTGCGCGGGCGCCACGGCGCGCAGCATAATAGGCCCCACCACCGGCAGCCGACGCACCCAAAGGCGGGCCCATTGATGCGGACTCCACTGTTGCTCACCCTCTCCCTCTCCACCCTGCTGCTGGGCGGATGCGCCCCCGACGGCGGGAATCCGCCGCCGGAAAAGGGCAAGCGTGCCCCCGAGGCACACCTGGTGGAGCTCTACGACGCCCGCCTGGAGGCCAGCAGCAGCGCCCACGAGCGCACCGCCAGCCTGCGCGCGCGGCGCATGGTGCGCATCCATAACCAGGAGGAGGGGCGCGTCACCGAGGCCCCCTACTTCGAGGGCGACCGGGTCGCCGCCGGGGCGATCCTGGTGCATCTCGACGATGCCCTGCTGACGGCCGAGCTGGAGAAGGCCCGGGCCACCGCCCGCCAGGCCGGCATCGATCTCAAACGCATCCAGGATCTGGTGCGCAAACGAGCCGCCTCGGAAGACGAGCTGGCACGCGCCCGCACCGCCCTTGAGGTCGCCCAGGCCGAGCAGCGCCTGCTCCAGACCCGGGTCAGCTACACCCTGATCAAGGCCCCCTTCTCCGGGGTAGTCACCGAGCGGGCGGTGGAGCCGGGCGACGTGGTCTCCCGGCACAGCCACCTGCTCACCCTCACCGACCCCGACTCCCTGGTCACCGAGATCCATGTCTCGGAGCTGCTGCTCCCCCATCTGGCCCCCGGCGACCCGGTGCAGGTGCGCATCGACGCCTTGGGCAGTGGCGGCTTCGAGGGGCGCATTCTGCGCATCCACCCCGAACTCGACCCCACCACCCGCCAGGGCGTGATCGAGGTGCTGCTGGAGCCGGTACCCGAAGGCGCGCGGGCCGGCCAGTTCGCCCGCGTCACCTTCACCACCGCCGAGGCCGAGCGGCTGATGATTCCCTTCGCCTCGGTGCGCCGCGACCGCGGCGGCGAGTTCGTCTACCGGGTGGACGGGCGGAACCGGACCCGGCGGACCGCGATCCGTACCGGCATGCGTATCGCCGACCGGGTCGAGGTACTGGAAGGGCTCGAACCGGGCCAACGCGTGGTCACACGGGGCTTTCTCGGCCTCAGCGCCGGCAAGGAGGTCAAGCCGGTCAACCTGGTCGGCGGCGACGACTGACCCGCGCCGACCGCACCCCGCCACAGGGACACGACAATGAAACCAACCAGCAACAACCTCGGCGGCGGCCTGGCGACCTGGTCCCTGCGCCACCCCATCGGCGTGGTGATGATCACCCTGGCGGTGATGGTGCTGGGACTATTCGCCCTGCAACGGCTGAACATCGACCTGCTGCCCCACATCATCTACCCCGACGTGCGGGTGCGCATCATGGACCCCGGCGTGCCGGCCACCATCATGGAGGACGAGATCACCCGCCAGCTCGAAGAGCAGCTGGCGATCACCGAGGACGCCGTCTACATCGAGTCCCAGACCAGCGAGGGGCGCAGCGCTGTCTCCCTCTCCTTCGAATACGGCAAGGACATCGACATCGCCCTGCGCGATGCCAGCACCCGCCTCGACCGGGCCAAGCGCTTTCTGCCCGACACCATCGACCCGCCGGTGATCTACAAGCGTGACCCCTCCCAGATCCCGATCGCCGAGTACGTCATCAGCTCACCGCTGCGCGACCCGGTGGAGCTGCGCGGCTGGGTCGACTACAACCTCAGCAAGTGGCTGCTCAACATCCCCGGCGTGGCGGCGGCCGAGGTGGGCGGCGGCCTGCTGCGCGAGATCCAGGTGCTGGCCGACCAGAATCGCCTGGCCGGTCTGGGGCTCGATATCCTGGACCTCGCCGAACTGCTGCAGGCAGCCAACAAGGAGACCCCGGCCGGACGCCTGGTGATGGAGCGGGCGGAGATCAGCGGCCGCACCGCCGGGCGCTTCCAGAGCGTCGAGGAGATCGCCAACCTGCCGATCCCGGTGCGCACCGCCGACGGTGAACCGCGCCTGCTGCGCCTGGGTGAGGTGGCCCAGGTGATCGACGGTGCGGAGGAGGAGCGGCTGCGGGTGCGCCTCGACGGCCTGCCCGGGATCAAGCTCTCGATCCAGAAACAGCCCACCGCAAACACCGTGGCGGTGGCCGATGCGGTCAACATCAAGGTGCGGGAGCTGCAACAGGCCGGGATGATCCCCGAGGACATCGAGGTACGCATCGTCGACGACCAGTCGATCTATGTACGCCGCGCCCTCGACAACGCCTCCGCCGCCGCCATCAGCGGCGCGCTGCTGGCCATGGTGGTGGTCTACATCTTCCTCGGCAGTCTGCGCCGCACCCTGATCATCGGCAGCGCCATCCCCATCGCCATCCTCGTCACCTTCATCCTGATGGCCATCGGCGGGCTCACCCTCAACATCATGACCCTCGGCGGGCTGGCCCTGGGCATCGGCATGCTGGTGGACAGCACCATCGTGATGCTGGAGAACATCTACCGCCACCAGCGCATGGGCCAGGACCGCGAACTCGCTTCCAGCGAGGCCGCCGCCGAGGTCAACAGCGCCATCGTCGCCTCCACCTCCACCAACCTCGCTGCGGTGCTGCCGTTTCTGTTCATCGCCGGACTCGTCGGGCTGCTGTTTCGCGAACTGATCTTCACCATCTCGGCGGCCATCGTCGCCGCCATGCTGGTGGCGCTGACCCTTATCCCGGCCCTGGCCGGGCGCATCCCGGTTGGCCGTGAAGGCCTTCTGCGGCGGGGCGTCAACCGGGTCATGGAGCGGCTGCAGAACGGCTACGCCTGGCTGCTCGGCCATCTGCTGCGGATCTCGCCGCTGATCATCCTCCTGTTTCTCGTCGGCATCGCCCTGGCCCTGCCCCGGCTGTTCGAGGGCAGGCAGGTGTTCCTACCGGACATGGACGAGGGGCGGGTACAGGTGAGCCTGAGCGCCGACCGCGGCACCAACGTGGCGCGCATGAACGAGATCACCGAGCGCATCGAGGCCCTCCTCTCCGCGCAACCCGAGGTCGCCACCCTCTTCACCACCGTCGGCGGCCACATCTTCGGCCGCTCCCAGCATGAATCCCCCAACCGCGCCAGCATCAAGATCCAGCTAAAGCCCCGCCACGCGCGGGGCGGCATCAGCAGCCAGCAGTGGATCGGGCGCGTCAACAAGCTGATCGGCGAGGCGCGCATCCCCGGCCTCAAGGTCCGGGTCTCCAGCCAGGGGGTGCGCGGCATCCGCATGAACCGCAGCGATGAAGAGTTCGCCATGCGCATCCGCGGCCCCGACCTGGAGGTGCTGGAGGGTCTGGCCGACCAGGTGCTGGAGCGGCTCCAGGGCAGCCCCGGCCTGGGCAATCTGCAGCACACCGCCGAGAGCAAAAACCAGGAACTTTCGATACAGGTGGACCGCCAGCGCGCCGCCAGCTACGGCCTGAGCGTGGAGGATGTGGGCAAGGCCCTGCGCTTCGCCATCGAAGGCGGCAACGTCACCGACTTCATCGCCGGCGACCGTTCGGTGGAGATCCTGCTCAAACTCGACAGCGAGCAGATCGACACCCCCGCCGATGTGGAAAACGTGGTCATCTTCAGCAAGGGCGAGCCCCGGGTAGCGGTGCGGCTGGCCGATATCGCCCGCATCGAACTCATCCCCACCCCCTCCGCCATCCTGCGCGAGAGCCAACAGCGCATCATCGAGATCAGCGCCAGTCTCAACGATGAACTGACCCTGAGCGAAGCGATCGAGGAGGCGGGCGCACGCCTGCGCGACCTCACCCTGCCCAAGGGCTACACCCTCTACGAGGCGGGCAACCTGGAGACCCTCAAGGCGGGCCGCGACCTCAGCTATCAACTGGCGGGGCTTGCCATCTTCCTGGTCTTCGTGGTGATGGCGGTGCAATACGAGTCGCTGCGCAACCCCCTGGTGATCATCCTCAGCGTCCCCTTCGCGGTGATCGGCGTGGTCCTCGGCCTGTGGAGCACCGGCCTTCCGCTCTCCATGCCGGTGTGGCTGGGCATCATCATGCTGATCGGCATCGTGGTGAACAACGCCATCGTCCTGGTCGAATACATCGAACTCCAGCGGGCGCGCGGAGTGGGCATCCGGGAAGCGACCGTGGAGGCGGCGCGCCTGCGCCTGCGCCCGATCCTGATGACCACACTCACCACCGTCGTCGGCATGCTCCCCCTCGCCCTGGCCCTGGGCGAGGGGTCCGAGATGCTCCAGCCGCTGGCCGTCACCATCGTCTCCGGACTGCTCTTCTCAACCCTGGTCAGCCTGCTGCTGGTGCCCGCCCTCTACGGCGCGCTGCGCCGGCGAGAGGGCGGCGCGTGAACCCCAAACGCCACGCCGAGGCGTGCGAGCAGAACCGGCTGCCGATCCTTGGGGTACTCAAGCCCCGCCTGAAGGGGGCCGCCAGCCTGCTCGAAATCGGCAGCGGCACCGGTCAGCACGCCGCCTACTTCGCCCCTGAGCTGCCGCATCTGGCATGGCACACCAGCGACCTGCCGGATCTGCTCCAGAGCATCCGCCTGTGGATCGAGGAGGCCGACTGCGCCAACCTGCGCGAACCCATCGCCCTGGATGTAACGCGCCCGGAGCAGTGGCCCATCGGCCCCTTCGACGCCGTATTCAGCGCCAACACCGCCCACATCCTGCCCCCAGACGCGGTGGAGGCGATGTTCCTCGGCGTGGGGCGCCTGCTCCCCCCCGGCGCACCCTTCCTGCTCTACGGCCCCTTCATGTACCACGGTGAACACACCAGCGAAAGCAACTGGCGCTTCGACCGCTGGATTCGCGCCTTCGAGGCGCACCGGGGAGTGCGTGACGTGGTCTGGCTGCACCAACTGGCCGCCCGCGCCGGCCTGCGCCTGGACGAGGATATTGAAATGCCGGTCAACAACCGCACCCTGGTCTGGAGAGCGGCGCCGTGATCCCCGGGCCGCGCCAACTCCAGCGTCTGGCCCGGCGACTGCAACCGCTGCAACGACTCCTTCCCGCCCTCGCCCTCGTCTGCCTGAGCCTCGTCGCCGCCCTTCTGCTCAATGGCGATCACACCCTGAGCGACCGCTACCTCACCCCGCTGCTGCTGCTCCTGCTCTGGTTGACCGCCCTCTACGCCCTGATCCACACCTTCCAGTACCTCCACTGGCCCCCGCCGGAGGGCGCCCGTCTGGGACAAAAGATCCGCGCCGCGCTGCTCGGGCTCTGGCAGGCACTGCTCGCCGCCCTGTTCCTCATCGCCACCCTCGCCCTGACACTGCTCAGCTGGCGCCTGCTCGCCCTCTGGCACCACGACTACTGAGCCGCCTCGCCCACCAGACGGGCCGCCGCATCAAGCGTGATGGTCACTACTCCATACCGTTATGAGCGAAAGGCCGATTTCAGCCAAATAGCACAGATTCCATCCGGTGAGTGATGTTGGACGCATGGCCCCGACCTCCTGCCTCGCATCGAATCTTCCGCGAAACGGGCTGACGTGGCGTCTCTCACATGCACTAATGAATCCGCATGACCCACCCCGCCCCCCCGCTCCGCTGAACAGTCCCCGGGCAACCCATGCGCCTATTATGAGACTGACCCTTTCGGCGTTATTGGGTACACTGTCATGAAAATGAATGAGGATAGGAATTCTTGATGGACAAGCAGCACACCAATTACCAGCCCTGGGAAAAGAGCTTCGACAAGATCGTCACGCCGTTCGAGGAGTTCATTCACGATGAGACCGCCTCGGGTCTGATCCTGATGGGCTGCACCCTGGTCGCCCTGTTCCTGGCCAACTCTTTCCTCAGCGAGCACTATGCGCACCTGTTGCATACCGAGCTGGCGCTCAGCCTGGGGGGATGGGAGCTGCGCCACACCCTGCATCACTGGATCAACGACGGCCTGATGGCCCTGTTCTTCATGGTGGTGGGGCTGGAGATTAAACGCGAGGTGGTGATCGGCGAACTCTCGGATCCCAGGGCCGCGATGCTGCCCATCGTCGCCGCCGTGGGAGGCATGGTCGTTCCCGCCGGGCTCTTCTACGCCATCAACGCCGGCGCGCCCGGCGCCACCGGCTGGGGCGTACCGATGGCCACCGATATCGCCTTCGCCGTGGGGGTGCTGGTGCTGCTCGGCTCACGCGTCCCCAAGACGGTGCTCACCTTCCTGGTGGGTCTGGCCATCGTCGATGACCTGGGCGCCGTACTGGTCATCGCGATCTTTTATACGGAGCAGATCGCCACCAATTGGCTGGGTATGGCCGCCGCCACCTTGGCACTGCTGGTCGTCCTGAACCGCGTCGGGGTGCGCAAGCCCCTGCCCTACTTCCTGATCGGTACCGTCATGTGGTTCGCCATGCTGCAATCGGGCGTACACGCGACGCTGGCCGGTGTGCTCACCGCCCTGACCATCCCGGTGCGGCCCAAGTTCAACCACAAACTTTTCGTGGAGCACATGAGCCACCTGCTCGACGAACTGCGCAGCAGTCCGGAGGCAAAACTGACCGAGGAGGGGGCCGAGCAGTGCATCATCCGCGACGGCCGCTCCCGCGCCCTGTTGCAGACCTTGGAGAACGGCGTGCACTCGGTGGAGTCGCCGCTGCAGCGCCTGGAGCACTCGATGCACATTCCCGTGGCCTTCCTGATCATGCCCCTGTTCGCACTGGCCAATGCGGGCATTCCGGTCGACATCTCCAGCATCGGCCAGGCACTGGCACACCCGGTCTCCCTCGGCGTTATGGCGGGGCTGGTGCTGGGCAAACTGCTGGGCATCGCCGGCCTGACCTGGGCGGCGGTCCGCCTGGGTATCGGCACCCTCCCCGAGGGCATGAACCTGCGCCATCTGGTGGGGGTGGGGCTGGTGGGCGGCATCGGCTTCACCATGTCCATCTTCATCGCCGAGCTGGGCTTTGCCGGACAGGCGGAAAACCTGCTGATGGCCAAGACCGGCGTACTCTTCGCCTCGGTGCTGGCCGGGGTGGCGGGTTATCTGTGGCTGCGCTTCGCAACGCACACACAGTGAGAATCGGCCCGATCCAACCCCCTCCACCGCCCCGGGCCGGGGCTCGGCTCTCCCGGCAGGGAGCACAATCCACTTCAAGCCGCGCGGGCAATCAGGCTCCCGGCGAGGAAGGAGGCGTCTCGACAAAGGCACGGGTCTCACCGAGCAAAGGCTCCAGCAGACTCACTGGCACCTGTTCGGACTGGGTAAGCCCGATGGTACGCATGATCAGGGCGGCCTGATCCTCCCGTACACAGCCATTGGGCAGGAGTTCCGAATAGAGCCAAACGGCCGCTTCACGCGCAGGAGGCGGCTGCGCGGCACCGGCCCGGGCGGCGGCCGTCATCAGTAGCGCCGAGGTAAGCAATTCCAGTGCGCCATGGGTGGATTGCCCCTGCAACAGCAGGGTCGCGGACTGAACGTGCTCCCTTGCCAGGCGCAGCAGCCTGGATCCATCCCCCTGCGTATTGCCACCACCGGCATCGAAATAGACCTCACCCTCCTGCACGGGAGAGGCCGCGCCGAGCCGCCCGAGCCCGCGCAGTGTCAGGGGATCGACCAGTGCCAGCGGCAGGTTGACGCGGTACTCCGCTTCCAGCCTATCGGAGAGCGCAGTGGCATAGCTATCGTCCATGGACTCGACGCGATCAACCACCGCGAGCAACCCGCCACCCGTCCCCAACACCCGCTCAAGCCGTGTGCCGAAGTGCTCCTGCATCACCTCTATGGCCCTGCGTATGGCCAGTTTCACACCCCCTTCGGCGGAGTCGCGAGCCGCCACGGCGGACGCTCCCACCTTGTCATCAGTCACCTCATCCCCGGTCTCTGCGCTGTCATCCGATGGTAAAAAGTTCGCCAGATCATCAGTCACCAATTCCAGGAGTTTCGGTGACACACCCACCACGTCCTCCTCGCCATCGGGATCGACCACATTATCGAACAGGATCTGCTTGTTCTGGACTAGGGAATAAACCCGTTCCTCATAGCTGTCGGTACTGACCAGTAAAATCACCTGTACGCTTTCGCTCTGACCCAGCCGGTGGATGCGTGCAATGCGCTGTTCGAGTACCGCCGGGTTCCATGGGATATCGAGGTTTACCAGCACCGATGCGCTCTGCAGGTTCAGACCAACACCACCGGCGTCGGTGGAGATGAAGACCTGTACCGCGTCGTCTTCGCGAAAGCGGTCCATCAGCGCCCCTCTTTTTCCGGTCGGCACCCCGCCGTGCAGACGCACACAGCCCAGACCCATGGCATGCAAACGCTGCTCAACCAGGCGCGTCATCCCCTCCCACTGGGAGAAAACCACCGCCTTGCGCCCGCCCTGAAGGCACAGCTCGTCAAGAATGCCCGCCAGTTCATCCAGCTTTGGCGCCCCCTTGGTCTCCCTGTCCACCAGAGCGGCGGCATCACAGGCCATGCGTGCCGTCTGCAAAGCGGCCATCAGGCGATTCTGTTCACCGGGAGTCAGCGGCCTGCGCTTGGCGATACTGGCCAGGGAGCCGGCGGCGGAAAGGGCATCATCGTGCAGTTCACGCTGCCTTTGCGTCATCGTCACATCCAGGCGCTGCTGGACACGGGCGGGCAAATGCTCCTGGACCAGTCGGCGGTCGCGGCGCAACATCACCGGGCGCAGACGGCGACGCAGTTCCGAGAGATTGCGATACCCCAACACCTTGCCCCGCTCATCGGTAACATGAAAATCAACCAGATAGCGCCACAGGGGCCCAAGGACCTGGGGGTCGACCACCTGCATCAGGCTGTAGAGATCCTCCAGTCGGTTTTCCAGGGGCGTTCCTGAGAGAACAAAGGCGTAGCGGGAGGAGATCAGCTTAACCGCCGAGGCGATCTTGGTGCGCCAGTTCTTGATACGCTGGGCCTCGTCGAGGATCAGCAGGTCGGGACGCAGTACCTCGTTGATGATCGACAGGTCGCGCAGAATCAACTCATAGTTGAGGATGAAAAACCCGTCCCCGCGGCGATATTGCACACCGCGCGCCTGCGGCCCACCCTGGATCACCTGTGCCGGCATGCCGGTAAAGCGTTCGATCTCCCTCGCCCACTGCTGTTTGAGCGAAGCGGGGCAGGCCACCAGGATACGGCGCGCACCGGCATGGTCGTGCAGCCAGCGGGCAGCGGCGATGGATTGCAAGGTCTTGCCAAGACCCATGTCATCCGCGAGCAGTGCGCGGCCATTGGCGGCCAGGAAGGCGACCCCCTCCACCTGATATGGGTAGAGCCGCGCCTGCAGACCCGGCAGATGGCCGCCACTGCTATTGATCTGCTCGTGGATCTCGCGCGCCCGAACCCGATGCGCGGCCCTGCTGGAGAGTTGCCGGGCATAGTCCCGCGCATCCTCCCCGATATCGATGACCTGCTGATCCCCGCACTGCTGTTCGAAGTCAAAGAAGCGCTCCGGGAGGGGCCCGGTCATCCTGCCCATGGCATCGAAATATTCATCCAGCAGGGATCCGAATTTCCCCGAACGCAGCTCACCCCGGTGCAGGGCGATGAGCGGCGGATCCTCACAATCCCAGTCCAGAAAGACGTAGGGGCGCTGAATGTGTTTCGCCTCCCGGGTGCGTTTGGGCATCTTTTCCAGCCGGTGCAGCACCGCCTCGATGTGTTTGCAGGTCCCCAGCTGATTGGTGGCGAAATCGGGGCAGTTACAGTAGTTGGACCGCCGCTCCAGGGAACGGATATTGACCCGGTAAGAGCGGCTGTAGTGACTGCTGGGAGTGATGGAGCTGGCCTGCCATGTGCCGAACCCGGTCCCCTCCGACAGGGGTTTCACCCGCACCTCGCTACGCCCACGCCGCACCCGCTCCTCAATGGCGTCATCCACTGCGCCGAGCAGTTCATCGCCCTGCCCGGCCGCATAGGCATAGAGCAGGGCCACCCCGTGCCGACAGAGACCATCGCCCGGGTAGTCGCAACCGCAGGTGACGAGCAGGTTGCCTTCGGCATCGTAACCGAGGAGCACCTGATACACTTCGCCCGTGTCGCTATCCTCCACTTCAGCGCCAAGACCCTGGTCGTCCCGCTCCATCTCCGTCACACAACGCTGGCGGAAGTCAATCAACCCCTCGCGCAGCTCCCGTGCGTCGGCAACGGCGTGCAACTGCTCGGCATCGAAAAGAAAACAGTCGGCATCATCACTCATATTCCCATGACCCTTGAATGTATTCAGGCATGATTGCAACTACTGAAAAATCGGTGAAGCTTCCTGCATGTGGCATCGAAAGGGTTCTGCTCCTGTTCGGAGAACGCACTGCCAAGAAGGGGCCCCCCCGTGCTATCGATCGAATCCTCGACCAGCGTCCTGGCCGGTCGTTCACGCAGGGACTGGTCGAAATTGACCGCACGGATCAACTCTCCACCCAGCGCCCACAGGTTGTCCACGTGGCGCCGAATGGTGCGTCTGCTCAACCCCTGCGCGATCATGTATTCGACAAAGGGAAGAAAAACAGCCGTTATCTCACGACCGATACGCAGATCCTCCGGAAAACCCATCCAGCTGTCCGGCCAGCGATCCATCATCTGGATATACTCCTCAATCGTCACGTTCCCCCGGCCCCGACCGGATCTTGTTGCATCACTCATGATACGACCTCATTTCAATCCCCGGATCGCTCGTACAATCCATTCGTAAGGAAGACGCTCCTGCTCAAGCCGCAGGCTCTGTCCCAATGCATCTTCGCACAACAGACGGTAGCACCGACGCTCTTCCCGGTTAAGGTTCTCCAATTCGGCAAGCTGACGACGCCCCTTCTCTTCCACCCATGCCTCGGGAAACGCCTCCAGGGTGTGGCGATCCATGAGCAGTGAACGGGTTCCCGGGTAGTCGGCGCGCAGTTGCGAAAGCATGGCGAAACCGTGGGTATCGATATCGCCCCAGTAGTGAATCTCACACCCTTGCAGCCAATCGATTGAGCGGAGTGCGCCGATACCATAGCCGAGGCCGAAGATCACCATGCTATCGGACAACGAAGGAAAACTCAGCCCGTTGATCTTGTTCTCGGTGATGAAGACCCGCCTGATCCGGGGTGCCAGGGTGCGGAACCGCTCCAGCGGGAGGGTGATGTCATCAAGGCCGCCATATGCCGCCGCCGCCGCTGCATCGAGCAATCGGAAGCGAATCAGGGGCTGGTCGTAGCGGAGTCCGAAGCGGCGCTCGAAACCATGGCGGGCCAGGCCGGAAACCTGCTGATCGATGGCCGTGTCCGGCAGGGCCTGATCCAACAACTGGCCGAGCAACCCCATGTGGGTCTCGATAAATTTAGTATCCACCGAGGGAATAAGCAGCTCTCTCAAGTAGCGACCGGGACGGGGATGGGCCTGAAAATAGTCGATGACCGCGAGCAGCTGTTCCCAGTGCCCCGCATGCTCCAGAAGCTTCAACGGATGTTCATGCAACCATGCTTGCAATCGGGGCTGGCGGGTAGTGATCAAATCGCTCGCCTGCTGAAACCGCTTCCGCTCACGCCTCTTGCCAAGATAATCGATGACCTGTTCCGGGGTATCAAACACAAGATGCGCTGGCAACCGCTGCCTTCCCAGGCTTCGATGGTTGATCTCACGGTAGTCGATGCGATAAGCGCCGGAACGGCTCTCCCGCTCCAGCGCATCCTTCCAGGAGCGCACAGTAGAAAACGCCTCCACAAGCTGTCTGGCATCCGGCCGACCGGCACTGATCGACAGGGGAAACAGTTCGGAATCCTTGCCTGCCAAGGCACGCAGTATCCGTCCGCTGTCCCAATGGCGCTGAAGCCGCTTGCGCAGCTCGTTATCGCTCAGCATGGTACTTGGCCTTCTCTCGCCGGTACTCCTCGACGGTGAGATTATGGATCACGGAGTTACGCCCCCCCTCGTTATGCACGAAGTGGACGGCCCGGATAAAATCCTCGATGACATGGATCTTCTGCAAGGGGGTTATGATCAGCAATTGCAGGTTGAGCCGGCGGAACAGCTCCAGGGCATAGCGGGTGGATTCGTCGGATCCGCGCCCGAACGCCTCGTCAATCATCACGAAGCGGAAGGAGCGGGAGCGCTCCTCTCCCCACTCCAATCCGAACTGATAGGCCAGCGCGGAGGCTAGAATAGTGTAGGCCAGTTTCTCCTTCTGCCCACCGGACTTGCCGGCGGCATCGGAGTAGAACTCCCGCTCTGCGTCATCCTCGCGCCAGCGCTCGCTGGCGGAGAAATTGAACCAGTTGCGCACATCGGTGACCTTGCGGGTCCAGCGCCGGTCGAGATCGCTCATCCCCTCACGCCCGTTAAAACGGTCGATGATCGCCTTGACCTGCAGGAACTTCTCCTCGGTATAGAGCTGCTCCTCGTCCAGCGCCCCGGAGAGCAGTTGCCGCAGCTGCTGGCGAAAGTCGCGGATCTCGGCATCGAGGGAGGGATCCCTGAGCAGGATGATGTAGCTGCCGGCGTTATACTCGATCTCACGCAGGGAGTTATTGATGGCATCGATCTTGTCACCGATCTCCTGCTGCTCGCGATCCAGTTGAGCCTGAAACAGCTGGACTCCGTTGATGGTTTCATCCCGCAACAACCGTCGAAATCGCGCCTCGTGGCGTGGCAGGTCTTCGGCCTCCAGGGCACTGAGCATCGCACTGAACTCCTGAAGCGAACCGATGGCCGCATCCACCTCCCCGGTTTCGGGCGGGTATCTATCCTTGTAGATCTGCATCCACTTGATAATGCGTTCGTTGCATCGCTTACGCCGCGACTCAATCTTGTCGATCAGCGCCTGTATATACAGGCGCAACTGCCGCTGTTGCTTCTCCAGGTTTTGCAGATTCGTGGTTTCCGTATCACTCTCATCGCGCAACTGTTGCAGGCGTTGGCGCTCAGTACCGTCCCAAACAGCGCACAGACGCTCCGCCTCCTTGCGCTCTGTGCCGAGTGTCGAGAGACGTTCCTCAATCCGGGCGTACTCCGCGACGCTTTCCGATATTTTTTCCCGCTTCGCCTGGACAGCGCCGGTGACAATACGCAACTGGCTACGCAGACTCTGCAGACGATCCGAACTCTCCTCGATCTCCCGCTTTTCCTGCTGCAATCGGGCGATCTCCCGACCGGGCGTCTCCCAGTCGATCGACTCGAAACGCTCCACATTGAGGAGATAGTTGGCATTGGCGCGTAACAGGGTGAGCTTGCCGATCGCATCGGCAATGCGTTGGATCTCATGACCTTGGCCGGCGATGCCACCGGCCACCTCTTCCAGCTTGCGCTCCAAGGCCGCGATCTTTTCACGGTTACTCCAGCCCAACACATAACGGGAACGATCGTGAAGATCATACCGGTCGTCCTTCTCATGACGACGCCCACCACTCTTGATCTGTCCCTGGCGGGTAACCGCCTTGGGCTGGCGATGAAAATCCTCCAGCTTGTCGCAACATACGTGATCGAACCGACTATCCAGCCACCCCTTCAGCCAATCGTACAGAGGGCTCTCCGGCTTGATCATGAGCTTTCTACAGAGGGCGTCCGGATGGGGTTCAGCCCCCCCCATGGGCGTTGCGCGCCGGTGAGTACGATAATAAACCAGACGCCCCTTCAGATCGGTTTTATCCACATAGCGGCTCACCTCTGCATAGTGCGCCTCCGGTACCAACAGACTGAGCCCGAAACCGTGCAGCAGACGTTCGGCGGCACCCGCCCACCTCTGCTCCCGGTCATCCATCTGAAGTAGTTCCCCGGCAAACGGCAACACCTCCTCCTCCACCTCCAGCGTCTCCGCCATGCGTTGACGGATCCGCAACATGTGGCGTGGAATGTTGCTCTCGCGCCCGCTCAATGATGCCAGTTCACTCTCCAGATCCCGGCCCTGCTCGCGCAGCCCGTGCAACATCACAGCCAGGCGGGTCTTCTGTTGATCCAGCCGCTCGGTCTCATCCGCCATCCGGGTCAGCAGTTCGTCGGCCTGCAGGCGGTTCCGTTCAAACCCGTCGACGTCGCGGGCGATATCAAGCTCCAGGCTGGTACAATAGCCGCTGTACTTCTCCAGCGCCGCCTGCCGCTCCCGACGCTGGGGCTCAAGGCGGAGGATGTCCTGATCGATGGCGCGCAGGCGGCTTCCACCACTATCCTCGATTCCCGCTTTCAGGGTATCCGCCTTGAGTTCCAACGCATCCGCCTCACCCTGCAAACGCTCCTTGCGCCGCAGCGCGGTGCGTAACTCCCCCTCAAGCCGGGCCATGCGCTCACGGGTCAGCCCCACCCGCTGCTCGGCAAACCAGGGCTCCAGGGCTTCCCGGCAGGCGCTCAGTGTCCCGATCTCCTGCTGGTAACGCTCGTGTTTCCCACCCTCCACCACCAGCGGCCGCAACCGCTCAATCTGGTCCTTGGCCTTTAGCACGGCCTCGTGCGCACGATTGAGATTTTCGAAGTTGCGGCGCAACTCATCGATGCGCGACCCGACTTCGAAACCCTCCAGCATATGCGTGCGCACAAAATCCGTGAGATTACCCACCGACTTCATCGACACGGTCTGGTAGAAGAGCTCCAGCGCCTTCTCCTGCTGAATGCCGAACAGGCGCCGAAATCTGGCCGCATACTCTTTGAAGGTATCGAACACCGCCACCGATTTCTGTTTTCGAAGCCGCTTGCGCAGAGTCTGTATATCACCTCCAAAATCACTGAAATCACCGCGAATGGTCATGGGGCTTTCGGCAATGACGAAAAAGCGCTCTGGTCTGCGCTGTCCCTCCTTGTGCCAGAACACCTGAGCGAGGCTCGCACCCTGATCGAATCCGGCATTGTGAAACCAGGCGAGCAGCACCGAGTAACTATTCTCGTCACGCAACGCAACCGCACGGGCACCCTGGGTCGCCTCATCCTGCTCACTCTTGTATTCGCCCCGCACATATGAGGCAAGGCTGCGCTCGCGCCCTTCGGCACCCGCCGCCTTGTTGTAGGTGATCTTCTGGTGCGGTACCAAGAGCGTGGTCAGGGCATCCACCAAAGTGGATTTCCCGGACCCGATATCCCCAGTCAGCAGGGAATTTTCACCGCCGGGTGCGATGCGCCACACTTCACGGTGAAAGGTACCCCAATTGAGCACCTCAAAACGCTGCAGGCGGAAACCGCTCAGCCCATTCCCTGCGCCGAAGTCGAACGCCTGGTTTTCAACAGCACCACTCATGACCCGTCACCCCGGGCGTATTCACGATAGGCCTCCAGCCGGGAGTCGAGATCAGCCAGCCAATCCGCATCCACCAGCGCCTTGAGAATTCGGCGAATCTCATACTCGCCATCCTGCCCGCGCAGGGGACTCAGAAAACCGTACTCCACCACCTTGCTGATATGGCGGCCGATCTGATCCATCTGCTTCGCTTCGTTGCCCATCTCGGGAAGAAACAGCCGCATCATCTCGATAATTTGTTGGCGAGTGACGATAGCCCGGGTCTCGCCCCCCGAGGCGTCCTGCTCAACCAAACGCTTACGCAACAGCACGCAGAGCAGGCTCACGGGATAGCTGAGCGCCCGTCGCTGAACCAGCCTCGGAAGCGCCTCCTCCTCGTCTGCCCCATCGCGTTGGCGCAAAAAGGCATAGCCTTCACTCTCATCAAGCGACAACTCCAGACCGATCACCGAAATGTAGTCCCGGACCGCGCCCTGCAGTTCGAGCAGTGCCTGCCACAGCAGTTCATGGCGCTCACGGTAGAGCACCCCCTTGAAGAGCTGAATCAGTACCGGTCCCAGGCGGTTTGGTTCACTGTGGATTGCCGTCTCATTCATCAGCGTGTGTAGACCACTGTCGGAAGCCGCACCTGTTTCTGCCTACCCTGTTCATCGGTTATATTCAATCGCTCTTCGTTGGCACTGTCGATCATCGACTTGGGGTCATCGGCGGCAAGGCTCAGGTATCCCAGCACCTCCGCCACCCCCTTCTCCACTGGATAGCGCGCCAGCAACTGGGAGAGGGAGACCTGACCCTGCCGCTGAAGCAGACGTTTGATTCTGTCCGCCAGTACACGCCGATCCACATAGGTCTGCTCGAATAGCGCATCCACCCTGACATCCGCTTCTCCGTCGCGCAGATCCACCATCTCGATCACAGACTCTTTCGGCGGTTGATACAGGCCACGTGACATAATCAGTTCGAGGGCGGGATGCAGCGCGTCCAGCGTGCTGAAATCACGCGTCCGCGGGACTTCATTCTTAAGACTGATCGCCCGCTTCTCAATGCTTCGAATCAGAGCCATGATGCGTTTATTCTCCAACCACGCCTGGTCGTCGAGATATTTGCGCAACTGCTCCAGAAGCTGGTTATTGGTCTGATAAACCTTCTCGCCCGCATCCAGGAGATAGTAGCGGATGCGCGACAGAATCGAGTCGCCCATCCCTTCGTCCAGCCCCTGATCGTCCCGCACCAAATCAGCCACTGTCGAAACCAGGGTCTCCAACTCCTCCTGACGTTGCGGAGACATGAGAAACTCCCAGAAGGCGCGAAAACTGCGGCCCTGATCCGAATCGCGGATCTCGTCGTGACCGCTGAATATCTCATCCAGCATCTCGCCCTTGGGCCGTTCGCTGATGGCGATGCGCTCACGGGTGCGACGATCGAGTTCGCGGAAGTTGTACTCCACCTGACGAAAATCCGCCAACAGTTTGCGTGCCGTATCCTCTGCCTGGTGGAACCGTTCACGAACCTGAGTGGAATCGAGGGTGGCGATGCGTCCGGCCCGGATCTCCTCGATCTCCCTGTCGATCACCTCCTTGCGCCGCTCCAGTTCGCCAATACGCACCCCGGGATCCTGTTCACTTCCCGAAACGATCTCCTGGAGCAGCCGGAACACCGTCAGCAGGCGCGACTCGGTGCCGACAAACTCCCGCACCTGCAACTCCTGTAGCCACTCCACCGCCTTTTCGGTCGCCGGTGTCAGATCATATACCGGCTCATCGCCCTGCTGGAGGTAATATTTCCGAAGAAACGGGGTCTGCTCATCGCTCCAGTCATCCAGGTAGCGCTGTGCGCTCTTTGGGTAGAGCCCCTCGCCATGCACCCGGCGCAGATGATAGAGGTAATCCTCCAGACGGGAGACCAGGTCGGATTGGTTAATCGTGCGCCGACTGGCGCGAACGAATTGCAGATAGAGAAAACTGATGATCAGCGCTCCGTTATCAGCCGCCAACAGCTTCAATGTAGGATCGGTGTGACGCAAACGCTGTAGAAATTCATAGTCCAGGGATTGCCGCTGTACCGCCTTCACCGGGCGTTTGTCACTGGACGCATTCATCCGCCCGATTCTACCCGCCACACCAGCAAACACCAATCCCTGCCCCACCGCCCCGCCCACTGCTCCAGCCTGGGAGGATGACCCGGCCGGCATCGGCCCACGGATTGCCGTTACCGGGCGCTCACAGCCTTCGGCATCGAACGCTCCGGGAAAAACCGATCGAAACCACCCCTTCTGTTTCCCGTGTTATAATGCCGTCCGTTTCAGCAGGCACCGACGGCCTGCTGACCCACCTTACCCGGCAGGATTAGTAATCCCAAAATCGCCAGGTGATGACAAAACCGGTTGGAGAAGCGTGCAATTCGGCCAAAGCCCGGACGTTTGGCGTAGCGGCTGGAGTAACAGCCCCTCTTCTCTCTTATTCGGCTCGCCCGGTGAGCCGCGTGAGCTGTAGGCCATGACCATGATGATACAACGTTTGCTCTTGCCGCTCCTGCTCACACTGACCACCATGGCCAGCGCCGCCCCGAATACACCAGACCCGCGCTGTGAGCGCATCGGCCGGGACGCCCAGCGCTTCACGCTTTGGAGTGAGAGGCAGCCGCTCACCGAAAAATCCTTCGATGACGCCCTGGGCCGTCCCAGGCGGCTTGCCGGGTTTCAGGGCAGGCCGGTGCTCCTGCACTTCTGGGGAACCTGGTGCCCACCCTGCCTGGAGGAGATGCCGGCGCTGGACCGCCTGGCCGGAGAGCTGAGCAAGGAGGCCCTGGAGATCATCGCGGTCAACCGCGACGCGGGCGGCACGGACAGCACCCTGGCCTTCTACATGAAGCACGGCATCCGTAATCTCTCCGCCTACAGCGACCGGCTGGGGCTGTTCGCCCACGGCATGCACGTCGGGAAGGTCCCCGTCACCATCTACATCGACTCCAGGGGCAGAGAGTTCGGGCGCCTGTCCGGCCTGGTCGACTGGGACAGCGGGGAGGCGCGCCAGCATATCCGCCACTGCCTGCTCGGCCAGTAGCGGAACTCCGGCAAGCATGCAGTAGATGAAGGTGGAGCGCGTGAGACACGCCTCCCGGCCTCACACCAGGGCGGCGGAGACGATCTCCTTGAACAGGGCCCGTGCCCCCTCTACATCAAGCTTACGCACGCAAGCACCGAGATCGTTGAGTTTGAACCCCATCGCCTCATCGTGCAGCTGGGAATTGACATAACGCTTGTATACGACCACCGCGTCGTCAAACTCCATGCTGCTCATCACCCCCGGCGCCTCGAAAAAGGCGTGACCACTGGCCAGAAACGACTCGTAGGGTTTGTAATCGGTTATCAGCCCCATCGCTCTCTCCTGCGCTGCTCGGCGAAACGGGCGAAGTATAGCACCGGCCGAGTTACAGGTGCTCTGTCCTGATATGCCGCAGCAACCCCTCGGCAGCCGCCTCCACCAGGTCGAACACGGTCTCGAACCCGTCGCCGCCCCCGTAGTAGGGATCCGGTACCTCGCGCGTTCGCAGCTGCGGCGCGAAATCGAGAAACAGGTGCAGCCGGGACTCCAGGCCGGGCGGGCTGATCGCCTTCAGGTCGAGGTAGTTGGAGCGGTCCATGGCGAGGATGTAATCAAAGGCCTGAAAATCCGCCGAAAGCGCCTGGCGCGCCCGCAGGTGACTCAGGTCGAAACCACGACTGAGCGCTGTCCTCTGGGAACGCTGATCCGGCGCCTTGCCGATATGATAGGAGTGGGTTCCGGCGGAATCGACCTCGATCAAATGGGACAACCCCGCGCGCTCCACCAGCGCCTCGAACACCCCATGGGCGGTCGGCGAGCGGCAGATATTGCCCATGCAGCAAAAGAGTACTCGGATTTTTTTCATATCATTCATGCCAGTTACGCTATTTTTCAGGTGAGACGCAAGGATTTCAGCGACGCCGGACACCCAAAAAAAGCCCCCAGTAAAGACCATGGACTACATTGAGTGTTTACAACCGCCAACCGGCCTTATTCTAACCCGAATTATTCATAAAAAAGGGCGCACCTCGTTCAACCAATTGATATAATTGGTATTTCGCCAAAAACGCTTCGGTGAAGCTAAACGAGGTCGCCCCATGTCCAAGTCTACCCAAGAAC
>PQCP01000016.1 GCA_003062205.1 Candidatus Sedimenticola endophacoides | reverse complement strand
GCGTGTCGGATGCGCTATTTGTACGCCCTACGTCACTCCCTATCGGTCGTAACTGCGGCCATACAACCGCGCCTACGCCTATCGGGGACTAACCGCCTTCGCTTCGCTCTCCATGGCGGTTAGCGATAGTTCTTTATCTCTCATAGGGAATCACGTTAACCTACCCACCTGATTTGGGGAAGAGCCTTATTTTTGAAACTACTCCCGACTTTCGGGACTAAGAAACGGGGGCATCCATGAAGCAACAGCAGAATCAACAATCGTTCTGGCACAACTACTATCAAAAGCGTGGGGAATGCCATTCAAAGCCAACGCCCAACAGGATAAGCTGACACTATGAATCTTCTAGGGCTTGAGTAAACACGTCAAGCATGAGCAAGATGACGGTTTCAGTCGTGTTCATGTATTTGAACCCACTTTGGCTGCGTATCAATACCTCTCCCCAGCGACTTGGTACTGAGGTGGCGATGCCATGAAACGCGTGAAACGTTCATTCTTTTACTCCTCACAGCGTACATCCAGCTGGCCAAGCTGCGCCACCAAAAGCCGGCGCAGCGGCAAATATTGCATGCCTACTCGGCCAGCCCCACTGAATCATGCTAAGTGGTTCGCCCCGTTCTCTAAACGCACCCCATCGCTAGCCTCCAAATCCGAGTTGCCCGCCGTAAAGGCCGAGTCGAATTGTCTCTCCCAGCCCGTAACGACCCATCAGAATCGGCTGAGTGCGGAGGTTGGAGGTCATGACGATGCTGCGAAGCATCGACTGCGCGCAGCGGTTCCCTCCAAATGATCGACCAGCCGATGCACTTCCACATCGCCAATCCCTCAATCCCTGACGTGAGCCAGTATCATTCCTTCATTCGTGCTATCGCTTTTCACTTCCTCTCCTTAGAAAACGATCAAGTTGGCGGGGCGTATTCGCTGACACATATCAGCCATGGGAACGAGGTCCTCTCACCGACTGGGGGAGGGGCGCCAGGGATCATGAATCCGGTAATTGGTTTAACACGGAGAAGCGAGCCGAATCCGATTCCATTGTTATATCCTGGTTGCCCATCCCTGCTCCCATATAACCACACCCACAGGCTCATTGCGTGAGCCCGTGGCGGTTGCCCGCGCCCGGGCGGGCGCGGGTTCCGCTACGCCGGGCGCACCCGGAACACCCCTACGCTGACAGCGACCACTTCGACCTGGGTGCCGACGGTAATTTCTCCGGTGCCGTTTTCCACTTCAGGTTCCACCCGCCACTCGATGCCGGAGTAGCGGGTCCGGCCGGGCTGTCCGGCGCTGACCGTCTGTTCCAGCCGGAAGCGGTAGCCGATCAGGTCGCTGCTCTGGCTCAGGTCGGGGGCCTTGCGATCTTGCAGCCGCTTGAGCGGGCGCCACAGCACCACCGCGCTGAGCGCCGAGGCGATGCCGAAGCTGGCGATACCGTGGCTCCAGGTCTCGGTGAGCAGGCCGGTGGTCATGAGCAGGCCGGTGAGGATCCCTCCGATGCCGGTGAACAGGAGGAACATGGTGGTGAGACCGAAGGCCATGGTCTCGACCACCAGCAGCAGGAAACCGATGGCGTACCAGAAGGTGGCCTGGTGGGTGTCGAAGTAGTCGAGCATCACGCCCCTTCCCTGCCGCTGAAGCCGAAGGCGTCGCTGTTGTTCATGGCGGCGGTGATGGCCACCGCCTGGGCCACCACGGAGGCGGGTTCGCTGGACTGGGCATCCATCAGCACCACGGTGGACTCCTTGGCGATCTCGCGTTTGGCGTTGATGGCGCCGGTGGCCAGATCGAGCTGTACCGCCTTTTGACCCCGGGCGGTGTCTGCGGCGCGGCCGATGGTCTCCAGGGCCTTGGCCTTGGCTTCGGCCACCATTTCGATGGCCCGGGCCTCACCCTCGGCACGCAGAATCTGCTCCTGGCGTTCGGCCTCGGCGCGCAGCACCTTGGCCTGTTTGTCGCCCTCGGCGACGTTGATCGCGGACTGGCGCTGACCCTCGGATTCGAGGATGTCGGCACGCTTCTCGCGCTCGGCCTTCATCTGGCGCTCCATGGCCTCAAGCACGCTGCGCGGCGGCACGATGTCCTTGATCTCGTAGCGCAGCACCTGCACGCCCCAGGGTTCGGCGGCCTCGTTGATGGAGTTGACGATGCTGGAGTTGAGCGCCTCACGCTCCTCGAAGGTGCGGTCCAGTTCCATCTTGCCGATCTCGGAGCGCATGGTGGTCTGGGCGAGTTGGGTCACCGCGAAGGTGTACTCCTCGACGCCGTAGCTCGCCTTGTAGGGGTCGAGCACCTTCATGTAGAGCACGCCGTCGACCGAGAGGTTGATGTTGTCCTTGGTGATGGCTGCCTGGCTGGGGACATCGACCGCCTGCTCCTTGAGCGAGCGGTCGTAGGCGACCCGGTCGATGAACGGGAAGATGAAGCCGAGCCCGGCGGTAAGGGTGCCGGTGTATTTTCCGAAACGCTCGATGACGAAGGCGCGGTTCTGGGGGACGAATTTGATGCTGTATTTGATCAGCACCACCAGGACGATGGCCAGCATCACCCAGACGTTGAAGGCGAGTTCAAACAGCGACAGTATCATTTTATCCATGGTCCGTTCTCCCTAATCGTAATGAGCCAGTGGCGACACCCCCCGGCAAACCGCGCCGATGGCCGTCCCGGTCCATTATAGGGGGTGTTCGGGCACGCGGGAATCGGGGCGCGTGGTCAGCCCCGGCACATCGTCTGCAGCCGCTCCAGCTCCCCTTCGCTGAACCGGGCCGCGCGGCGCGCCTCACGGTTGAGTGGGCAGCGAATCGTTCCGTCGAGGTACTGTTGCAGCAACGCGAAGTAGGTCGCCTCGGGCTCCAGCCCGCGCTCCCGGCACAGGTGGTGAAACCAGCGCGAGCCCATCTCGACGTGCCCCACCTCCTCGCGCAGGATCACCTCCAGGGCGGCGACGGTGCGACGGTCGCCGACGGCGGCGAAGCGGCGCATGATGCCGGGAGTCACGTCCAAGCCCCGCGCCTCCATCATGCGCGGTATCAGGGCCATGCGCACCAGCGGGTCGTGGGCGGTCTTGCGCGCCATGTCCCACAGCCCGGTGTGGGCGGGATAGTCGCCGTAGTCGCGCCCTGCCTCGCGCAGGCGCGCGCGCAGCAGCGCGAAGTGTTCCGCCTCCTCCCGGGCCACCTGGATCCAGTCGCCGTAGTAGGCATCGGGCATGTCGTGGAAGCGGAACAGGGCGTCGCAGGCGAGGTTGATGGCATTGAATTCGATGTGGGTGATGGCGTGAATCATCGCCAGGCGCCCCTCCTCGCTGCCCAGGGAGCGGGGCCTGAGGTGGCGCGGATGGACCAGTTCGGGCCGTTGGGGATGACCGGCGGTCTCCACCGGCTCCAGTTCCACGGCGTCGCGGGTGAGCGCGCCACGGCGCCAGTCGGCCTCCAGGGCGTGGGCAAGCGCCAGTTTCCGCTCCGGATCACGGCAGACGAGGCAGGCCCGCGCCCGGCCAAACAGGTTAAAATCCTTGGTGCTCATCCCGCCCTCCCAGGTCCCATTTGAGTCCGATCATCAGATCCATGACGTTGGTGCCGGTGGGGCCGGTGGTAATCAGATCCCCGCTCGACTCCAAAAAACGTCCGGCGTCGGCATGCGCCAGAGCATGGGCCGGGTCCAACCCTTCGCGCACGCCACGGGCGATGCTCTGGCCGTCCACCAGCCCCCCGGCATCCTCGCCGGGCCCGTCGCTGCCGTCGGTTGCCGCGCTCAGAAAACAGAGATCCCGGCTCCCCTCGATCACCTGGGCGGCGGCCAGGGCGAGGTGCTGGGCGCGTCCCCCGCGCCCCGGCTCGGGTGGCAGACGCACCGTCGGCTCACCGCCCCAGATCGAAACACCGGGGGGCAGATCGAGCAGTTCCAGGGCCAGCCGCCGGCCGCTGTTTTCCGCATCGGCGCAGATAAAGGCGCGGTGCAGGGTGGTCGGATAGCCCAGCTCGCGCGCCCGTTGCGCCGCCGCCTCCCGTGCCTGGTCGAGGGTCGCCACCAGATGCAGATCCACCCCGGGCGCCGCGCCCGGGGGGTGCTCCTCCTGCGTGGAGCAGAGGTGACGCACCCACTCCGGCAGACCGCCGGGCAGGGCGTGATCATCCGGCATGGGAACCAGCAATCCCGAGCCGATCAGGGCGGGATCGTCACCCTGGACATCGGAGATCAACAGGGCGCTGGCCACCCGCCCGCCCAGCCTGGCGAGCAACCCCCCGCCCTTGATGCGTGACAGGCGCGTGCGCAATCGGTTGATGGTGGAGATGGGCAGGCCGCTGGCGAGCAGCCAGCGGTTGAGCCGTTGCAGATCCTCCAGCCCCACCCCCCTCGCGCGGCACTTCGACCAGGCTGGAGGCCCCGCCGGAGAGCAGAAACAGCAGTTCCCGCCCCTCGGGACGGGTATCGATGTAATTGAGCAAGCGCCGACCCGCCTCCAGGCTGGAGTGATCAGGCACCGGGTGGGCGCTCTCGATGCCCTGCGTCCCCTCGGCCAGCCGGTATCGGTCGAGATAACCCCGCTTGGTGATCACCAGGGCATCGCGCAGGTGATCGCCAAGGGCGCGCCGCGCCCCCTCGGCCATGGCCTGGGCGGCCTTGCCGACGGCGATCACCGACACCGCTCCCACCGGAGGGGTTCGGCGCAGGAACGCCTCGACCACCGGCCCGCCGGCGACCGCATCGACGCCCGCCCGGTAGATCTCCAGCAGATCCCGCCTGGCCTGTTCCACCCCTTGTATCATCCCCGTCCCCGGAGTCCAGGGCGAAATCGCCCTAAACAGAAACCCCACCCAGAAACATAAAGATACTATCTAATACTGGACAACCTCCCCCACTTCGGGTAAAAAGAGCCTTTCAAACCGAAGGACGAAAGGCAATTTGAA
>PQCP01000102.1:52500-102389 GCA_003062205.1 Candidatus Sedimenticola endophacoides | reverse complement strand
GCGTGTCGGATGCGCTATTTGTATGCCCTACGTCACTCCCTATCGGTCGTAACTGCGGCCATACAACCGCGCCTACGCCTATCGGGGACTAACCGCCTTCGCTTCGCTCTCCATGGCGGTTAGCGTGGGAATTTTGCCGGAGCGTAGATTTACCGTGCCTTTCACCCCTGCGCCGCTCGCCATGATGCGCTACAATGTCCAGAATACGATTCTGCCTTTTGTCCCGCAGCCGTGAGCGCCGCATAAACTTGCTCACCGACATCACCTGACCCTGCCATGAAGCCCCATCGAGCCGGACCGTGGTGCCCTGGGCCACCCCCGGTGGCTCAATGGTGGCCAGACCATGGAACTCGACATACCCCTGCGCCTGGTCGGTTATCTTCATGATCGGGCATCTGAGCAGTTCGCCATCCGGTACGCGACCAAGAAGTGACCAGTGGCTGCCGATTCCCCGCCGGACAAAACGTTCCAGCTCGTAATGCGTAATCGTATCCGGCAGATGTCTGACGATGATATCCATATGCCACTCCAAAAGAGTCCAGAATGCCGCCCACCGTCACCGTTGATCGAACACATCAGCCCTGTGACGCAGTACGAATTTACAAATCCGGGGGGGATTGTAGCAGGAAATTCCGGGAAATTTACGCGATCCCGGGGTTTGCCCCCCAATAGTAGCGATGGGACTGCTGTGCAGCAACCATGCAACCGCTTGGTTCGATTAGCCGGTTACCAGGAGACGAAATCAGACTTGATTTCAGTGGGCTTGCATGGTTTCCCGGCGAAGGGCCGGCATCCTCGGAAAAGGGGGGGCTTAAGCGGCGATATCCATGCCACCCGGCAGGAGGATATCCAGACCGATCGGAAGGTGGTCTGAAAAGGGGTAGTCGAGTACGCGGGCGTTCTCCACGCGCAGGGCGCCGCTGACCAGGATGTGGTCGAGCCGACGCACCGGGCGCCAACTCGGGAAGGTACCCTGATCGCAGGCCGGCTCCTGGAGGTCTACCCGGTCGCGCAGCATGGCGATTTCACGCGACTCGCAGCCGCAATTGAGGTCCCCCATGATCACCACATGGGCCGACCCGCTGACCTGCTCACTGAGGAAGTCGAGCTGGCGCAACCGCCCCCGGCGGCCGAGGGCGAGGTGCACGATCGCCACCACGAGGCTCTCCCGCCCCGAACCGAAACGGCAATACATGGCGCCGCGCCCGGGCAGGCCGGGCAGGCGGTACTCACGTACCTCGGCGGGGCGTATGCGGCTGAGCAGACCATTGCTGTGCTGGGCGAGCTTGCCCAGACGCCGGTTGATCTGCTTGTGCCAGTGGGGAAAACCGGCCTGCCGGGCGAGGTACTCGGTCTGGTCGACGAAACCGCTGCGCAGGCTCCCCGAATCCACCTCCTGAAGGCCGACGATGTCGTAGCGGCCGACCATGGCGGCGATGCGGTTTAGATTGAGCAGGCGCTCCCTGTGCGGCAGCAGCTGTTTCCAGCTCTGGGTGAGATACTGGCGATAGTGCCGGGTATCGACCCCCGCCTGGATATTGTAGCTGAGCAGCTTGACGCGATGCCCGCTCTCCCCCATCTTCCCCCCCGATCAGGTTATCTCTCTTGCTGCACGCGCTCGATCAGGTAGTCCGTCACCTCCATCATCACATCCCCGTGCAGACCGCCGGTACGGTATTTCCCATCCACCACAATCGCCGGCACTCCGCGGATATCGAACCGCTTGGCCAGCAGGGCCGCACGATTGGCCTGGGTCTTGACCGCAAAGGATTTCATCGCCTTGCGGTAGGCCTCGATATCCACCCCGTGCTCTTCGAGCAGCTTCTCCATCGCCATCTGGGTTCTGAGGTTGCGGTTCTGGACGTGGATCGCCTCGAAGATCCTCTCGTGCATGCGCTCGGACTCACCCATTAACTTTAGCGCATAAAAGGTCTCCGCATGCATCACGATGTCGGGGCGCTGGAACATCGCCGGCACCAGTACCACATCGACATTCTCAGGCTTACGCTGCTTCCAGGCGTTGACATGCGGCTCCAGATCGAAACAGTGGGGGCAACCATACATGAAGAACTCAAGCACCTTGACCCGCCCCGCCTCACCACCGGGCTGCGGGGGAATCACCTCGAAGTAGTGGAGCTCCTCCTCGAATTTGGGCGCCGCCTGGGCGGCGAAGGCAAACAGGGATACCAGCAGCAGCGGCACCACGGCGAATACGCGTCTATTCATTCTTCATATACCTCGGATGATAAGGGGACGGGCGACAGCCCGTGCGGCACGGGCTACAGTCTAACAGCAGTGCAGCCCCCAAAGACAATCCCTGACACTGTGACACAGAAGTGGGGTGGGAGTTCACCAACCGGCCCGAGTCGGGGCCTGGAAAAAAACAACGGTTGAAATGATCCCGTTTTTTGGGCCAAATGGGCCGATGGTCCTTGGCAACCGATAACCCATGCGTATATACATGCAGACCCCGCACTCGCCGGAGAACCCGCTCAGATTCTACCAATTGCATCTGCAGCAGGATCTGCTCGGCCACTGGACGCTGATCCGGGAATCCGGACTGCAGGGGAGCCGGGGCAGTGTCAAACGCAACGTCTACGACACCCGCGAAGAGGCGGAGCAGGCGATGGCGCGCCTACGCGACATGCAGTTGCGCCGCGGCTACAAGGTGATGTTCCGGGAGGGCTCGCCTCAGGACGAGTACTGATCCGCCCTCCCCTGCGGCCACTCGAACGGCCGGGACTGCAACCGATGCTCGAACTATTCCATCTTCTGCTGGACTGGGTCGCCGCGCACCCGCTCTGGTCCGGCCTGGTGATCTTCCTGGTGGCGATGAGCGAATCGCTGGCCATCGTCGGGCTGATCGTCCCCGGGGTGATGATCATGTTCGGCATCGGCGCCCTGATCGCCAGCGGCGCCATCGCCTTCTGGCCCGCACTGGGCTGGGCGGTGGCCGGGGCGGTGGTGGGCGACGGACTCAGTTTTTGGCTGGGACGCCACTTCAGCGACCGCCTGACCCGGATCTGGCCCTTCTCCCGCCACCCTCAAACGCTTGAACGCGGCATCGCCTTCTTCGAACGCTACGGTGGCAAGAGCGTCGCCTTCGGCCGCTTTTTCGGCCCGGTGCGGGCGGTGATCCCGCTGGTCGCCGGGGCCATGGGCATGCGCCCCCTGCGATTCCTTGCGGCCAACGTCCTCTCCGCGCTCGCCTGGGCTCCCGCCTACCTGCTCCCGGGGATCGTCTTCGGCGCCTCCCTGGAACTGGCATCCGAAGTGGCCTTTCGCCTGGTACTGCTGCTGCTGTTGCTGGTGCTCTTTCTGTGGCTGGTGCTACATCTGGTGCGCACCCTGTTCCGTCTGCTCCATCCCCACGCCGGGCGCTGGGTAGAGGCGCTGCTGCGCTGGTCACGCCTCCATCCCAAGCTGGGGGAGATCGCCGCCGCCCTGGCCGATCCGGCCCATCCGGAGGCGAAGGGGCTGTCGATCCTGGCCAGCCTGCTGGTTCTGACCACGCTCCTGTTCACCCTGATCCTGGGTGCGGTGCTCGACGCCAGCGCCATCTCGGGCCTCGACCACACGGTGCTCAACGCCCTGCAGAGCCTGCGCAGCCCCTGGGCGGACCACCTGATGACCGCACTCACCCGCCTCACCGATACCAACACGGTGGCCGGGCTCTCCCTGGGGGTGCTCGCCTACCTTTCCTGGCGGGGCCACCGGCGCACCCTCCTCTACTGGCTGGCCGCCATCGGATTCGCCCTCCTGGTCCCCAGCCTGCTGAAGAACCTGCTGCAGATCCCCCGCCCCGATCTGCTGGCGATTCCGCCCAGCTCCTACTCCTTTCCCAGCGGCCACACCCTCAAGGCGACCGTGCTCTACGGATTTCTTTCGGTGATGATCGCCCGCCCCATCCACAGCGGCTGGCGCTGGATCCCCTACGCGGCGGCCGCCCTGGCGGCCGGCGGCGTGGCACTGTCGCGGCTCTATCTCGGCGTACACTGGCTCAGCGACGTGCTGGGCAGTCTCAGTCTGGGTCTGGCCTGGGTGGCGCTGCTGGCCATCGCCTATAACCGCCACACCCGGCCCGAGACCCACTGGGCGGGGCTGGCCGGGGCCAGCCTGCTGATCCTCGGCGTTACCCTGGCGGTCGAGACCCACCTGCACCACAGCGAGCGGGTGGCGCGTTACCAACCGACCCGGGAGCCGATCTGGATTCAGCGGATACAGTGGTGGCAGGATCCCCGGGTTGCCGGCCAGCCCGGCTATCGGGAGGACACCCAGTCACGGCACGACCACCCCCTCAACATCCAGTTTGCCGGTGCCCCCGCCGACCTGGAGCAGGCCCTGCACGAGCGGGGTTGGCGGCGTGCCGGGGTCCTGAGCTGGGAGAACCTTTTGAGGCTCCTCTCCCCCAGCCTGCCGCTGGCGCAGATGCCGGTGCTGCCACAAGTGCACAACGCCCGCCACGAAGCCCTGGTGCTGGAGCGGACCGACGCCACCCGGGGGCGTCTGGTGCTGCGGCTGTGGCCTACCCGGATACGCCTCTCGCCTACCGGGCAGCCCCTCTGGATCGGCAACGTCAGCCACCAGGAAAAGAGGGTGATCGCCGCCAGTTTCAGCTTCGCCACGACCGGCGGTGACTTCCACACCCCCCTCGCCAGACTTATCGATGATCTGCAGGACAGCCGCCTGCCCCATCGCGTACACGACGGCCTGTTGTGGGTCAGCACCCCGGATGCAACCGGGACCGCGGTCATGCCTCCAGGGTGATCCGCGCCAGGGCGCCGTCGATCTGTGCCGCGCCAATGGCCTCGAACTCATCCTGATCGAAGGTGGTGAAGCCGCCGGCCATCTCATACCAGGCGAACCCGCCGCTCCACGACACCTCATCGAAGCTCCCCTGCTTGCGCCGGGGCAGACAGTAGAGAACGCCCGGCAGATAGACCAGGTTGTAGCTCACCTCCCGGCGGTGCAGCTGTTCGAGCAGATCCCAGGCGGGAGCAGGGTCGGTAAAGCGGTAACAGTGGGCCGGATAGGTCTCGTCACCGCCGTTGTGCCGCCAACCGGGGTCCGCCACCGGCAGCGGATGCGAGCGCAGAAACATCTGGAAGTGCAGGTGATTGACCGAGGCGCCGGCACCGTAGCTGTTGTAGCCGAAACCCACCCCCGGCAGCCGCCGTCCCAGCATCTCGCACACCGCCCAGAGGTAGTCGTGGTCCGGACGGGTCAATAGCTGCGGGCACTGCTCCCGGGGAGCGGGCACCAGCAGACCATGCATCTCGACAAACGGAAACTTGTTGTACAGCAGTGAGCACTCACGTCCGCCAAGATCGCCGTGCCAGAAGGTCTCCTTGCGCAAAAACGGCCTATTGAAATGGAATCCCTCCGGGTCGAAAGGGGCTGAAATTCCCACCACCCTCTCCTGGGTCATGCGCGCCGGCCGAAACGCGCGCAACTGGTTGAACTGCAGCTCCCAGTGGGCGACGCCACGCAGACGCGTCGGCTGCAGATTGTCGAAGCCCAGATCCATCAGCTTGCGGAACACCGACCGATCATCCGGCGAGCCGTCCACGGGCAACCCGCCGGTCTCCTCGGCATCGAGCGCCCGCGCCAGCGCAGCGTGCTTCTGCTCCAGGTGCCGGTGCAGATCGTCCCAGATCACCGCGTCGTAACCGGCATTGGCCAGCACCAGGATATAGACACCCAGCTCGTCGTAGTCGCTCAGCAACTGGTCGAGCTGACGCTCAAAGACGCGCCGGAACCGCTCCGGATCATTGAAAGGGGTGGTGTCCATAACCGGGCAACTATACCAGCAATCACCCGCAGCAGCCGCCCGCACCACCCCTGCCACCGGACAGATAGCGCCGTAACGGCTTCGCCCCGAGCACCAGCAACAGCAGCAACGAGGTCCACGCCAGCGCGGATGGGGACTCGTGGCCGGCCGCCCCGCCGGCCCCTACATGAAACAGCGCCTGCAGGCCGTAGACACCGATCACCCCATCCAGCAACAGACCCAGCAGCAGGCTCACCCCACCCACACCGAACAGGTAGGCGGAGAGGGCACGCCCACCCATCTCACGCCGCACCAGGGCGATGCCGGCAAGATTGCTCGCCGGACCGGCCAGCAGGAACACCAGCACGGTCCCGGGCGACACCCCGGCGAAGAGCATGGCGTGGGCCAGGGGCGTGCTGGCGGTGGCACACACATACATCGGCACCGACACCAGCATGATCAGCATCATGGCCACGGGGCCACTGCCCCACTGCGCCAGCAGATTCGGCGGCACCAGGGTCACCACGGCGGCCGCACCCAGAATACCCAGGGAGAGCCAGAGGGCGAGGTCGTCCAGCAGCTCGGTAAAGGCGTAGACCACCCCGGCCCAGGCGCGGGAGAGAAAGCCCTTCGCACCCTTGGCCGGCGGGGAGGCGGCACAACACCCCGCCGTGCACGCCGCCCCGGGGGAGACGACCGGTAACGCCGCACCCCGGGACAGGCAGCTTCCCCCGGCAACCCCCACCAGCAGGCCGGCAGTCACCGCCGAGACGAAGGCGGCCAGGGGCCGGATCAGCGCATAGAACGGGCCCAGCAGGACCCAGCTCAGGGCCACCGAGTCCACTCCGGTCTCGGGGGTAGCAACCAGAAAAGAGGTGGTGGCGGCGTTCGAGGCGCCACCGCGACGCAGGGCGAAGGCCGCCGGCAGGGTACCGCAGGAGCAGAGCGGCAGCGGCGCCCCGATCAGTGCCGCGCGGGTTACCGCGCCGAAACCGGAACCTCCCAACGTGCGCCCCACCAGAGCGAACGGCAGCCAGGCACGGATCAGACCGGCCGCCAGCAGACCCAGGACCAGCCAGGGTGCCGAGGCAAGGGCCAGTTCAAGGAGATTCCGTGCGAAGGCTTCCATACCCGGATTGTACCCCCTGTGAGGGAGAAAATTCGGCCCTGGATTCTGGGGAAATCAATCACCGCCCCTGCGCCGTCGCGCCTCCCGCTCCGGTTCGGGATCCGGCACCGGGTCCACCCCCCCCTCGTGCCATGGATGACAGCGGCCGATGCGCTTCGCGCCGAGCCACAGGCCGCGCAACACCCCGTGGCGCTGCACCGCCTCCATGGTGTAGGCCGAGCAGGTGGGGTAGTAACGACAGTTGTTGCCGAGAAACGGGCTGATCAGATAGCCATAGACCCGAATCAGCCACACCACAAGACCACGCGCCCCGTTCACTGCAGCCGCTCCAGGCGGCAGCCGGCGCAGCGCCCGCTGATCTCCACCACCTGACTCTCGACCTCGAAACCGATCCCGGCGATGGCCCGGTCGATGCTGTGGCGCACGCGGTGATCCTCCAGCTCCTGGACCCGGCCGCATGCGCTGCAGATCAGAAACTGGCTGACATGGGGGTGGTCGGGGTGAGTGCATCCGATGAAGGCGTTGAGCGATTCCAGACGGTGCACCAGACCCTGGGTCAGCAGAAAATCCAGGGCCCGGTATACGGTGGGTGGCTTCGCCGAGGGAAGGGTGGTGGAGAGCCGCTCCAGCAATTCGTAGGCACCGAGAGGCCCGTCGGCCCGGAACAGGATCTCCAGCACCCGGCGGCGCTGATCGGTCAGGCGCGCCCCGTTGGCCTGGCAGATACGCTCGGCGGCGCACAGGGCCTCGGCGATACGCGTGTGCGGTCGCTTCTGCTCAGCCATCCCTCACCCCCTGCGTACCCAGCCGCGCACGCCGCCCGCGCCACACCCCACGACCGACGGTGGAGAGCAGATAGGCCAGCCCGGCAACCAGGATGATGGTGGCCCCGGCCGGCAGATCCGGCTCATAAGAGAGTGCCAATCCGCTGACCGTGAACAATATACCCAGCAGGGTCGCCAACCCCATCATGCGCCCCAGCGTATGCACGTACTGCGCGGCGATGGCCGCCGGCAGGGTCAGCAGGGCGATCACCAGGATCAACCCCACCACCTGGATCAACAGCACCACGGTGAGCGCCACCATACACAGCAGCAGCAGATAGAAGCCGGTTACCGGAACCCCGCGCAGCCGCGCGAACTCCTCGTCGAACGCGACCGCCTGGAACGGACGATAAAACAGCACCACCGCCGCCACCACCAGCAGATCCATCGCCGCCATCACCCAGAGTTCGCGCTCGGGCACCATCAGGATGTTGCCGAACAGGTAACTCATCAGGTTGACGTTGTAGCCCGGGGTCCGGGAGATGAACAGAATACCGACGGCCATCCCCACCGCCCACAGGGCCCCGATCAGAGTATCCTCATGTTCCCGCCAGCGCAGACTCACCCAGCCGATGAGCAGTGCGGAGAGCAACGCCGCCGCCACTGCCCCGCTCAGGGGCTCAACTCCGAAATAGAGCGCCGCCCCCATCCCCCCCAGCACCGAATGGGAGATGCCGCCCGCGAGAAAGCCGATGCGCCGGACCACCACGTAGCTGCCGACGATGCCGCAGCCGATACTCGCCAGCACGCCGCCGATCAGGGCGTGTTGCAAAAAACCGTGCTCGATGACTGCCTGCAAAAACGCCATACCGACCTCAGAAATGCTGATGGGCGACCATGCGCACATCCGAGCCATAGAGCTCGCTGATGGTCTGCCCGTCAATCGCTTCCGTTTTATGGCAGATCAGGGTGCGGTTGAGACAGGCCACCCGGTCCACGTAGCGGGAGATGAAACCGATATCATGGGAGACGACCAATATACTCATGCTGCGGTTGAACCCCTTGAGGAGATCGAAGATATCGCACTCCAGGCGCTGGTCGATGTTCGCCGTCGGCTCATCGAGGATCAGCATGCGCGGCTCGCAGGCGAGGGCACGCGCCAACAGCACCCGCTGCAACTGACCACCCGACAGGGTATTGATCTGCCGCCCGGCCAGCTCCCGTACCTCGGTCCGCTCCATGGCCCGTTCGGCGGCACGCATATCCTCACGCCGGTAGCGCCCGAACAGACCGTGACGCGCCAGCCGGCCCATCAACACGGTCTGTTCAACGCTGATCGGAAAATCGCGCTGAAAGGTGGGATACTGGGGCACGTAGCCGATCTCCCAGCGTGCCCTGCTGGGCGCACGGCCGAACACCCGGATCTTCCCGGTGGCCGGCTGTAACAGACCGAGGATAAGCTTCAGCAGCGTACTCTTGCCCCCGGCGTTAGGACCGACGACACCGATGAACTCCCCTGCCAGGACACGCAGGGAGACCTCCTCCAGCACCGGCGCCTCACCATAGGAGAAACCGAGCCGATCAAGCTCGATCACCGCCTGTCCGTTCACTCAACCCCCTCCGCGATGGCCCGCGCCGCCTGGCGCAGATTCTCGACGTACGCCCCGGAGAGCGGATCGATGACCACCAGACGGGCACCGACCGCATCGGCCAGGGCGCGCGCCTGGCCCTGGGCGAACTGACGCTGCACAAAAATGCTGCGTACCCGTCCGGCCCGCGCCTGCTCGATCAATCCCACCAGGGCCCGCGCACCGGGCTCCCTCCCCCCCGCCTCGATCGGCACCTGACGCAGGCCGTAATCATCCGCGAAATATCCCCAGGAGGGGTGATATACCAGAAAGGCGCGCCCCCGCAACGGGGCCAGCAGGGTTTGCAGCTCCCGATCCAGCGCCTCCAGACGACCACGCAGGGCATGATGATTCGCGCGCATCACCGCCTCCTCTCCGGGTGCCAGCCGCACCAGACGCTCCAGCAGAAGATCCGCCATTCGTGCCATGCGCCTGGGGCTGAGCCAGATATGCGGGTCATCCCCCCCTGGGTGTCCATGATCATCATGTTGTGGATGTCCATGATCATCATGTTGTGGATGTCCATGATCATCATCCTTCTCAGCATCATGTTGTGGATGTCCATGATCATCTTGATCATCATCATCCTTCTCAGCGTGCCCATGCGCTTCGATGGCGCGCAGGGCGATCCCCTGGCGTGCATCCAGCACCTCCAGCGATGGATTGTTGGCCAGCAGGCGCGTCATCCAGACCCTCTCGAACGGGACTCCTATGCGGTAGTAGAGCAGCGCCCCGGAGAGGCGCGCCATCTGCCGCGGCAGCGGCTCGTAGGTGGCTGGATTCTGTCCCGGCCCGACCATCACCTCCACCTCCAACAGATCGCCCGCGATCCCCTCCACCAGATATTGTTGCGGCGGTATGCTGACAAATACGCGCGGCGCGGCGGCGGCACGATGCACGCCGACAAGCGCCAGCAACAACACGAGGAAAAGGGTAAAAGGCAGTCTGTACATCACGCGAAGATCCGTGGAAACCGGGGTAATTGTTATGTTATCACATTTCAAAATCCCCGCCAGCCGAGATACCATCCCCACTCCCCGTTCACGGAAGATCCGATGCATACCGGCAAGCTACTCCTCCACCCGCCTCACCAGAATCCGGCCTGCGATCCCGGCGCACTGGAGGCGCGGCTGCAAACCCTCGGTCTCATCGGTGCCGCCCTGGAGCCTCCCGGCGCAGCCTATCTGGCAGGCCCGCGCTTCATGCAACTGATCACCTTCATGGGCTGCTCCCCTTTCCTGCGCCTGGCCCCCGAGCACGACCAGGACCGGAGCTTCTGCCATCTGCGCCTGAGCGGCGATGGGCAGACGTTGCGCTTTCGCAGCGGCCACAACACACGCCCGCCCCACTGCCCCCTTTGCCGGGCACGCATCGAGCAGTGGCCGGCCCTGATGCAGGCGTGGCGGTCCACCGCCCCCTGCCGCTGCCCCGGGTGCGGCGTGGAGCTCGACCCGACACGCCTGCGCTGGGGTCGCGGTGCCGGCTTCGGCCGCCGCTTCATCGAGATCGTCGGGGTCTTCCCGGGCGAGGCGGTGCCCACCCCCGCTCTGCTCGACTCCCTGGGCGACGGGGCCGCCCCTTGGGGCTACTTTTATATCCAGGAGTGACCTTGCAGCCCACCCCGCCCGCCCCTATCTGTAAGGTGGGCGGATCGGGAGATTGCGTAACCCATGCAATACAAGGATTACTACAGGATTCTCGGCGTCGAACGCGGGGCGGGTCTGGACGAGATCAAGCGCGCCTACCGTAAATTGGCGCGCAAGTATCATCCGGACGTCAGCCAGGAGCCCGACGCCGAGGCCCGCTTCAAGGAGATCAACGAGGCTCACGAGGTGCTCAAAGATCCCGCGAAAAGGAGCGCCTACGATCAGCTCGGCAGTGGCTGGCGGGCCGGGCAGGAGTTTCGCCCGCCCCCAGGACAGGGCCCCCATATCCACCGTGAATTCTACTCCGGAGGTGATTCCAGCGATTTTTTCGAGTCGCTGTTCGGACGGGAGTTCGGCATCAATGGCGGATTCGCGAGGGAGGGTTTCACCGGCGGCACCGGCCCGGATCAGCACGCATCGATCCAGGTTGATCTGGAGGACGCCTATGGCGGTGCCACCCGAACCGTGGAGTTGAGCGCCCGGGACACGCCCGACAGGGCCGGTCGCAAGCTCAAGGTACGCATCCCCCCCGGCATCACCGAAGGACAGAAGATCCGCCTGGCCGGGCAGGGCGGCGGGGGGATCCGTGACGCACGGCGCGGCGACCTGCTGCTGGAGGTTCGTTTCAAGCCCCATCCCCGGTACACCGCCGAGGGCCGTGACATCACGGTGAAGTTGCCCATCACCCCCTCCGAGGCGGTGCTCGGGGCGAGCGTTGAGGCACCCACCCTGGGCGGTCCGGTCAGTCTCAAGATCCCGCCCGGCTCCCAGTCCGGAGACCGGTTGCGCCTCAAGGGGCGCGGCCTTCCCGGCCGGCTTCCGGGCGATCAGTACGTAATCCTGCTGATTCAGGTACCCCGGGACAACAGCCGCCAGACCCGTGAGGCCTACGAGCGGCTGCGTCAGGCCAGCGACTTCAACCCCCGGAAGGGGGGCGGCACCTGATTCGCCATCGGCGGCACCTTGGGCTAAGATTGCCGCCCGAGATCCGCAGCGTGATATCCGAGATGAGTAACCACACCCTGTTGGGCCGCCTGAGCGGCCTGCACCAGATGATGAGCGACCTGCTACAGGCGCTGCCCGAGCCCGCCGTCCGCACCACCACCCACCCGGCGCTGGCCCCCCCGGCCTGGTATTTCGGCCGCGCCGTCTACCTGGAGACCTACTGGCTGCGCGAGGTGATCCAGGGTGACGCCGGGATGACCGCCCGCGTGCGCGAAATCTTCACCCCGGGCGCCCTGCCGGAGCAGGAGCAGTGGCGCCGCCTGCCGCCGCGGGAGCACCTGATCAACTGGGCCCTGGAGCTGTGGGACGAGAATCTCACCCGCCTGGCCAACCCCAGGCAGCTGCCGCAACACCCGTTGCGCGAGGGAGACCGGCATCTGCACATCCTCCTTCAGGAGGGGGGACGCCTCTACGAGCAGATGCTGATGGCGATGACCGAGCGACGGCTGTTGGCGGACACCCCCTACCAGTGCCGGACGCCACTGACGGCCACTGCCCCGCAACCCGACATGACCGGCGTCTCCCAGGGCCACTATCGGATCGGCGCCAGGGACGACCCGGCCGCCTACGACAATGAACAGCCGGCGCAGATCATCCGGCTGAGCAGTTTCCAGATCGACCGCCGACCGGTGACCAACGCCCACTACCTGGCCTTCATGCAGGCCGGCGGTTACTCGGAGAGTGGTTTCTGGGAAGCCCCGGCGCGCATCCCCGAACAGCCCCACCCGCGCCACTGGCGCCAGGACAACCATGGCGGCTGGTACGGCGTCGGACTGAACGGTGCCAGCGATCTGATCGGCTCCGACCCGGTGATGGGTGTCTCGCAATACGAGGCCCAGGCCTACGCCCGCTGGCTCGACAGCCTGGCCGGTCCCTTCGCGGGAGCCGTGCTACAACACGAGTATCAGTGGGAGGCGGCGGTGCGTATCCAGGCGATCGAGTATCAGGGCCGGGTCTGGGAATGGTGCGCGAACCCCTTCCACCCCTACAGCGATTACCTTCCCTCCGGCTACGGCGAGGGACGCACCGGGGATTTCGATCAGCAACTGACGAGCCTGCGCGGCGCCAGCCTGCACACCCAGCCCTCCCTGCGCCGCATCAGCTTCCGCAACCGCGCCCCGGCCCGGGCCAACTGGCTGTTCGCCGGATTCCGCCTGGTCTATCCGCCGATCGCGATCGGATCGGGACACGCCTGAGACAGGCGGCGCGCGGCCCTCACTCCCCGCGGTCGATCGAGATCAGCTCGATCTCGAAGATCAGCGTCTCGTTGGGACCGATCGACGCCCCGGCCCCCTCTGCCCCATAGGCCAGTTCGGAGGGCATGAAGACCTGCCATCTGGCACCGGGGCGCATGCGGGTGATCGCTTCGCGAAATCCCGGCACCACCGCGTCGAGGGGAAAGCTGGTCGGCTCGCCGCGCCCGTAGGAGCTATCGAACTCGGTACCGTCGATCAGGGTACCGCGATAGTGGACGGTAACGGTCTCCTCGGGGCCGGGCGCCTCACCGCTCCCCTCCTTCAGCACCCGGTATTGCAAGCCGTTTTCCAGGGTGACCACACCCGTCTGGCGAGCGTTTTCCGCCAGAAACGCCCGCCCGGCGGCCAGCGCCTGCTCCGCCTGGGCCTGCTTCCTGGCCGACAGCTCCTGCTTTACCCGGTCAATCGCCGCCTGCATCTGCTCCAGGCTCAGTCGTGGCTCGCTCCCGGCCAAGGCATCGGTAACCCCCTGACCCAGGGCGGCACCATCGATGGCGACCGGCTGGGCGCTCAACTGACGCAGCGCGAGCTGGTAGCCAAGGGTGTAGCTGTACTGCTGCTCGGTGCTCTGTAACTCGGCCGCGCGGATGGCCGGTGACATCACGCTGACCATCAGGGCCGCCAGGAACACACGCTTCACGGGAGACATATCGTTTCCTTCTCAGGTTAATGGTTGTTATCGGGCGAGCACGGGCATTATACGAACCGGGTTCGCCGGAGGGGTAAAATCGATCACAATTCAAACAATCCATCCTTGGAAAACCCACCTTCACCACATATGCTCAAAGCAAGAGAGGTTGGAGGTGGGTATGGCAATTCCTCCTGTTTCAAGCAGCACCCTTCAGGGCATCCAGCGTGGCATGCAGGGCATCCGCCGCAACGCCGCCGAACTGGCGGGCAGCAGCGCCCTGAGCGCTAAATTCCCCACCAAGGACAGTGTCCGCGCCCTGGTGGAACTGAACGCCCACAAACACAACACCCTCGCCTCGCTGACCGCCTTTAAGCGCGGTGACGAGGCGATCGGCTCCCTGCTCGACGTACTGGCCTGATCCCGGCCCACTCAGAGGAAACGCATCGAGAAATCGATCGCCCGCAGATGCTTGGTCAGCGCACCGATCGAGATATCGTCCACCCCGGTCAGCGCCAGTTCGCGCAGCTGCTCCAGGGTGACATTGCCCGAGGATTCGAGGCGCGCCCGGCCGGCGTTGAGGGCAACCGCGTCACGCAACCGGGCCAGCCCGAAATTATCCAGCAGGATGCGCCGGGCACCGGCCTCCAGCGCCTCCTCCAGCTCGGCCAGGCTCTCCACCTCGATCTCGATCTCCAGGTCGGGGGCACTGGCGCGGGCCGCCCGCAGGGCGGCGCCGATGGAGCCGGCGGCCAGGATATGGTTCTCCTTGATCAGGATCGCATCGTACAGCCCGATGCGGTGGTTGTGGCAGCCGCCGCAGCGGACCGCGTATTTCTGCTGTAGCCGCAGCCCCGGCAGGGTCTTGCGGGTATCCAGCAGGCGCACGCCGGTCCCCGCCACAGCCCGGGCGTACTCGCGCGCCAGGGTGGCGGTACCGGAGAGGGTCTGCAGGTAGTTGAGGGCGGTGCGCTCGCCGCTCAGCAGGGTGCGCGAACACCCCTCCAGCTCGCAAACGGTCTGCCCCGCCTCCAGCGCCTCACCATCGGCGGCAAACCAGTGCACCCGCACCTCGCCATCGAGCAGGGAGAAGGCGTGTTCGAACCAGGCGGCGCCGCACAGCACCGCCTCCTCTCTGCACACCACCCGCACCCGGGAGCGTGCCCCGGAGGGAATCAGTGCCGCGGTACGGTCACCACTGCCGACATCCTCGGCCAGCGCCAGCGCGACCTGCTCACGGATCCTCTCAGGTTCGGGCGGGGAAAACGCCAACTCATTGGACCCCAAGCAGTTCCACCTCGAACACCAGGGTTGCATAGGGAGGGATCACACCACCGGCTCCGGCGGCCCCGTAGCCCAGTTGCGGGGGGATGGTCAGCCTGCGCCTGCCGCCGGTGCGCATGCCCTGCACCCCTTCGTCCCAGCCACGGATCACGTGCCCCGCACCCAGCGGAAAGGAGAAGGGATCGTTGCGGTCAAGGCTGGAATCAAACTGGGTCCCGTCGCTCAACCAGCCGGTATAGTGCACCGTGACACGCTGTCCCCGGGCGGCGGGGGCACCCTCGCCTTCGGCCAGGTCCTCATACTTCAACCCGCTGTCGGTGATCTTCTCTGTCATCTGATTCGGTCTCCAGGTGGTGGCCGGCACACAGAGCACCGGGCAATCAGCGGGCCATTGTAGCCAAGGGAGTGGATGTGGGCCATCCCTCACCGCGTCCGACAGCAGGGACTGGGGTGCGGAGCATACGCTCCAGGAATGGAAAGCCGCGTGGACAGGCTAATCGGACAAGGCGCGTGGAAGATCGGGGAATAGTGCATTGAGAGCCCGATCGGTGAGGGGTACATTTACGTCTTGAAGCAGTTTCGCCTTACCGTCGCGCAGATTGCGGGCAAGCGTCTCCACGCGCAATTCGCTCACCTTCATGCCCTTATGATTGACAAACAGGCAGGCGCCGGTGATTTCACTACGCCAGGAGAGCTTGGCCCGACGAGTAACCCCATCCTTGCCCAGCAGATTGATCCAGTCACCCACTTTCAGGGAATCTGCCTGATCGAGAAACCGCTCACCCGGCAAATCGTGCGAGGGCGCCTCCGAGACCACATCGAACTCCTTGCGCTTTCGCTCCAGCAGTTGCTTGATCTGGGCACCATCAATAACACGTGGCGGCACATCGCCTCTCAGACACAGCAGGTGGTAGCCCTGGAGACGTTTGAAGATGGCACTCATCTTGTGCCGATCAAAAGCGATCTCATGCAACCCGTTCCGCAACCCCTTGAGTAGATTTGGTATGGCCCTGAGCAGGCTCTGGCGTTCGACCCTGGCAATCTTCGGTTGTACGCTCCAGACCAGGCTGCGGATCAGCAACACCGCACGGCGCCAGTCATCGCTATTTTCCCCCTTGCGCAGGAGAGTCAACACCAGTACGTCCCGCCACGGCCCGTTGATCAGATCCACCACATCCCTGGGCAACGATCTGACCTGCGCCAGGGAGTTGGCGATCTCCTGGTCCACCCGCTGACGAGCATAAACCAACTTCTCGCGCCCTTGAATCGTCTCCGATGCACGCTTCTCGGTACCTGCGCTGCTTTGCAATTCCCCTTCGAGAAAGGCATCAAACTGCTCATGCAGTTCAGTGAAGAGTCGCACATCGTTATCGAACTCGTTGACCACCCGCCGCACCACCTCTTCGACCTTGGCGTAAAGAGCACTCTCTCCACGGTCTCCGCTCCGGTTCAGGTGGGCGGCTGCACGCGCCAGGCTGTTGAGCAAGCGCCGCGCGGGATGCGTTTTGTTGCTGAAAAAGCGCTTATCCTGAATCGCCACTTTCAACATGGGGATCTGCAGACGCGCCAGAAGCACGGCCAGGGCATCTGGCAGATCGCTCTTGTCGAGGATGAAATCGAAGATCATCGCGATCACATCGATGGTGTCTGCTTCGATCTGGCTGACAAACCGGGCGTTGACGGAGAGTTCCTGGCGAACCAGCGCCCCGATGTCCGGTTGCGCGGGACCGGCACTCAGTGCCCGCATCTGAAGCCCGGAGAGCAGGTCGCACACCTGATCCGCGGTGGCGAGAGTGGCACCCGGCAGCTTGGTTTCAACCGATTGCTCACGCCGCCGGCCCAACGTCTCCTGAAGCACACGGAACAGGGCCATCTCCTCAGGTTCGACTTGGCCGCCCGATTCCGCGCCACCGCCCGGTGCGCGTTGGACCACGTGGCGGCTGAGGTTCGGCAGAACCCCGGCCCGGCTGAGCAACCCGTTGATCTCCTCATAGACAGCGCCGATGCGCAGGACTACATCCAGCTCGAACCGTTTGAAGAGCAGGAGCCGCAGCTCAACGTCCTGACAAAACTCCAACGCGGCCCCCTTGAAAGCGGCCGCGATGGCTGCAGGTGCGACTGGATTTTTCTGACTGTCGACCTGCGCTCCGTAGGCGATATAGGCAAAACGCTCATTCAGCGCATAGATCTCTCGGAAAAATGCCTTCTCGCCCTTGGCGACCATGTTATCGACGGCCAGCTCCTCCTCCAGATCGGCTTCCGCCACGAGCAGCGCCTCGTTGCAATCAAAGGCGTGAATGAGCTGATCCGCCTCCTGGTGCGATGGCCCGTCACGCCAAAAATGGTCGAAGTGCTGCAACAGACTCGAATTGAAGCGGCTCTCCATCGCATCACGCTGCTTGCGCAGCTCGCGCATGGTGTCGAAATAGCGGCTTTGAGCCGTATTGCTTACCGCCTTGTCAGCCAGTTTGAAAAGGGCATCATCCAGATTCGCATAAAATTCCGCATTCAGGACGGGCAGGGTCTTGAGCAACGCCTGGCGGCAGGCGTTGACCGTGCGCAAAAATTCCGGCCGTGCGGAAAACGAGGCGCTATCCCGGGAGGAATCCCGGAGACTCACCACATTGTCTTGATAGGCCATCATTTCAATCATCAATCCCGAATTCAGTGGCGGAGTGGAGGTGCGAACGCCTCCGCGGCCATCCTCTCAGGGCGGTCCCGGTCAGCCATCCTCCCCACGGCCCCGGTGAACACGCTGTCCAGTCAAAATCCCAATAAGGTTCTTAGCCCGAATTATTCATAAAAAAGGGCGCACCTCGTTCAACCAATTGATATAATTGGTATTTCGCCAAAAACGCTTCGGTGAAGCTAAACGAGGTCGCCCCATGTCCAAGTCTACCCAAGAACCGCTGAGATTTCTCCCCGTTGACGAGAGTGCCCACGTAATCTGATGTGGTGATCATCTGATTATTTGATGGCAGTAAACACAACGGCCGATGACCTGTCTTAGCCCGAATGTTTCATAAACCATTAGGTGACCACAAATACCGTACAACCAGACTAGGGTATTAGCCGAGAACTAGGCAGGCCGGTAACTGTTAGCGGGGCGACGATCATTTTTTCGGGGTTGTAGCGTCCATCGCTAACCGCCATGGAGAGCGAAGCGAAGGCGGTTAGTCCCCGATAGGCGTAGGCGCGGTTGTATGGCCGCAGTTACGACCGATAGGGAGTGACGTAGGGCATACAAATAGCGCATCCGACACGCCGTAGAGTCATTGTGGTCATCATGACGGAGTTGCGCACGAGCAGCTTTGCTGCAATGTGCGGGACGGAGTCGTGATGAGCGCAGGACGGTCGGGGCAGTAACGGCTGTCGCGTTGGCGAGTCGATTTTGGGGACTGGGATGTCCCAAAATCTTTCACGAGGTAGCGACACTCTTGTAAGGGCGAAACCGCCATCGCGCACCAGCGAGTTTTCGATGCGCCGACAGAAGTTCTCTACCTGGGAGCCCAAGTAGAGCCCCTCGACGGGAATGGCCGGAGTGAAGGGATTCCACTTGAGGCCGTAGAGGGCGAGGCGTTGCGGGTTCATGGCAGATTCTCCTGTTCGTCTTGGGTCGGCAGATAGGCAGGCGGCAGGCAAGAGTGTCGCTACCTCGTGAAAGATTTTGGGACATCCCAGTCCCCAAAATCGACTCGCCAACGCGACAGCCGTTACTGCCCCGACCGTCCTGCGCTCATCACGACTCCGTCCCGCACATTGCAGCAAAGCTGCTCGTGCGCAACTCCGTCATGATGACCACAATGACTCTACGGCGTGTCGGATGCGCTATTTGTATGCCCTACGTCACTCCCTATCGGTCGTAACTGCGGCCATACAACCGCGCCTACGCCTATCGGGGACTAACCGCCTTCGCTTCGCTCTCCATGGCGGTTAGCGATGGAGCGGGTGGCGCCAGTGGCGTTCGGCCAGCTCCTTGAGGGCGGTGGCCAGCTCCCCCTTCTCCGGGGGCGCGGCCAAGAGGGGGCCAATGATGGCAAAGCGCAACTGCGCCCAGCCGTCGGCAGGGTGTGATGAGGGCATCTCGGACTCCTGTGGTTGGGGAAAACCGGGAGCCTATCGAGCCACTGTTGGGGCAACTATCCCCGCTAACCGCCATGGAGAGCGAAGCGAAGGCGGTTAGTCCCCGATAGGCGTAGGCGCGGTTGTATGGCCGCAGTTACGACCGATAGGGAGTGACGTAGGGCATACAAATAGCGCATCCGACACGCCGTAGAGTCATTGTGGTCATCATGACGGAGTTGCGCACGAGCAGCTTTGCTGCAATGTGCGGGACGGAGTCGTGATGAGCGCAGGACGGTCGGGGCAGTAACGGCTGTCGCGTTGGCGAGTCGATTTTGGGGACTGGGATGTCCCAAAATCTTTCACGAGGTAGCGACACTCTTGTAAGGGCGAAACCGCCATCGCGCACCAGCGAGTTTTCGATGCGCCGACAGAAGTTCTCTACCTGGGAGCCCAAGTAGAGCCCCTCGACGGGAATGGCCGGAGTGAAGGGATTCCACTTGAGGCCGTAGAGGGCGAGGCGTTGCGGGTTCATGGCAGATTCTCCTGTTCGTCTTGGGTCGGCAGATAGGCAGGCGGCAGGCCGGTGGCGGCGAAGTCGGCTTGGAGCTTGCGCAGCAGGGGCGGTAGTTCACCACTGGGCTGGGTAAGTGCGGCGGTCTCATCCGCCGACTCGCGCCGGCGGCGCTTACCGTCGGCATTGGCCAGCTTATCCAGGGGATAGAGGGGACAAAGCGGCGCTCGGGTATGCGGATCAAGCAGCAAGAGTGTCGCTACCTCGTGAAAGATTTTGGGACATCCCAGTCCCCAAAATCGACTCGCCAACGCGACAGCCGTTACTGCCCCGACCGTCCTGCGCTCATCACGACTCCGTCCCGCACATTGCAGCAAAGCTGCTCGTGCGCAACTCCGTCATGATGACCACAATGACTCTACGGCGTGTCGGATGCGCTATTTGTATGCCCTACGTCACTCCCTATCGGTCGTAACTGCGGCCATACAACCGCGCCTACGCCTATCGGGGACTAACCGCCTTCGCTTCGCTCTCCATGGCGGTTAGCGATGGACGCTACAACCCCGAAAAAATGATCGTCGCCCCGCTAACAGTTACCGGCCTGCCTAGTTCTCGGCTAATACCCTAGTCTGGTTGTACGGTATTTGTGGTCACCTAATGGTTTATGAAACATTCGGGTTAGATGCTGCTGGTCCGCATCAATCAGGTGCAGATAACCCACCTGGCTGTCACTGAGCTCCACCGCGATATCGACAGCCCGCTCACACACCTGCCGTTCACTCAATTTTGGTGTCTGCCGATCCAGCTCATAGAGAAGTCGGGTGCGCTTTTCGACAATACCGATGCGCCTGGCCATCTCCTTACGCATCCTCACCTCGCCCCTGAGCCGGTGATTCCAATAGACGATGACCAGCAGCAACAACACCCCCGCCAGCGCGAAGTAGTCGGCGGCGATACCCACATGCCGCCGCTAACCGCCATGGAGAGCGAAGCGAAGGCGGTTAGTCCCCGATAGGCGTAGGCGCGGTTGTATGGCCGCAGTTACGACCGATAGGGAGTGACGTAGGGCATACAAATAGCGCATCCGACACGCCGTAGAGTCATTGTGGTCATCATGACGGAGTTGCGCACGAGCAGCTTTGCTGCAATGTGCGGGACGGAGTCGTGATGAGCGCAGGACGGTCGGGGCAGTAACGGCTGTCGCGTTGGCGAGTCGATTTTGGGGACTGGGATGTCCCAAAATCTTTCACGAGGTAGCGACACTCTTGAGCCGCGCCAAATGGACGCTACAACCCCGAAAAAATGATCGTCGCCCCGCTAACAGTTACCGGCCTGCCTAGTTCTCGGCTAATACCCTAGTCTGGTTGTACGGTATTTGTGGTCACCTAATGGTTTATGAAACATTCGGGTTAGATGCTGCTGGTCCGCATCAATCAGGTGCAGATAACCCACCTGGCTGTCACTGAGCTCCACCGCGATATCGACAGCCCGCTCACACACCTGCCGTTCACTCAATTTTGGTGTCTGCCGATCCAGCTCATAGAGAAGTCGGGTGCGCTTTTCGACAATACCGATGCGCCTGGCCATCTCCTTACGCATCCTCACCTCGCCCCTGAGCCGGTGATTCCAATAGACGATGACCAGCAGCAACAACACCCCCGCCAGCGCGAAGTAGTCGGCGGCGATACCCACATGCCGCCGCTAACCGCCATGGAGAGCGAAGCGAAGGCGGTTAGTCCCCGATAGGCGTAGGCGCGGTTGTATGGCCGCAGTTACGACCGATAGGGAGTGACGTAGGGCATACAAATAGCGCATCCGACACGCCGTAGAGTCATTGTGGTCATCATGACGGAGTTGCGCACGAGCAGCTTTGCTGCAATGTGCGGGACGGAGTCGTGATGAGCGCAGGACGGTCGGGGCAGTAACGGCTGTCGCGTTGGCGAGTCGATTTTGGGGACTGGGATGTCCCAAAATCTTTCACGAGGTAGCGACACTCTTGAGCCGCGCCAAATGGACGCTACAACCCCGAAAAAATGATCGTCGCCCCGCTAACAGTTACCGGCCTGCCTAGTTCTCGGCTAATACCCTAGTCTGGTTGTACGGTATTTGTGGTCACCTAATGGTTTATGAAACATTCGGGTTAGATGCTGCTGGTCCGCATCAATCAGGTGCAGATAACCCACCTGGCTGTCACTGAGCTCCACCGCGATATCGACAGCCCGCTCACACACCTGCCGTTCACTCAATTTTGGTGTCTGCCGATCCAGCTCATAGAGAAGTCGGGTGCGCTTTTCGACAATACCGATGCGCCTGGCCATCTCCTTACGCATCCTCACCTCGCCCCTGAGCCGGTGATTCCAATAGACGATGACCAGCAGCAACAACACCCCCGCCAGCGCGAAGTAGTCGGCGGCGATACCCACATGCCGCCGCTAACCGCCATGGAGAGCGAAGCGAAGGCGGTTAGTCCCCGATAGGCGTAGGCGCGGTTGTATGGCCGCAGTTACGACCGATAGGGAGTGACGTAGGGCATACAAATAGCGCATCCGACACGCCGTAGAGTCATTGTGGTCATCATGACGGAGTTGCGCACGAGCAGCTTTGCTGCAATGTGCGGGACGGAGTCGTGATGAGCGCAGGACGGTCGGGGCAGTAACGGCTGTCGCGTTGGCGAGTCGATTTTGGGGACTGGGATGTCCCAAAATCTTTCACGAGGTAGCGACACTCTTGAGCCGCGCCAAATGGACGCTACAACCCCGAAAAAATGATCGTCGCCCCGCTAACAGTTACCGGCCTGCCTAGTTCTCGGCTAATACCCTAGTCTGGTTGTACGGTATTTGTGGTCACCTAATGGTTTATGAAACATTCGGGTTAGATCCTATCCCTGCCGCATGTCCAGCACCGTGAACGCGGTCACAACTTGCACACTTTCGGTATGGAAATACCCCTCGACCGGGGTACTCACCCCGGCCTGAGTCGCGCAAGCAGGTCCGGCGCGGCCTACAACGGAGTCGATTACACGCGTCACGGACTTCGTGTTATGTTCCGCTTGTGAACAAGATCATCAGACACCTGTGGGAGTCGCTGACGGACAGTGTGCGCGACCTCGCACCAATCGTCGGCGTCATCGCCTTTTTCCAGCTTGCTGTACTGCAACAACCGATCCCCGATCTGCTGGGGCTGCTGACCGGCACCCTGATGGTGGTGGTGGGACTCACCCTGTTCATCTATGGACTGCAGGTCGGGCTGTTTCCCATCGGCGAGTCGATGGCCCGGGACTTCGCCGCCAAGGGAAGCTTGTTCTGGATCCTGGTCTTCTCCTTCGCCCTCGGCTTCGGCACCACGGTCGCCGAACCGGCCCTGATCGCGGTCTCGGACGAGGCGGCCACGGTGGCCGCCAGCGGGGGCATGATCGAGGACAACGAGCACTCCCGCGAGGAGTACGCGGACGGGCTGCGCCTGACCGTGGCGATTTCGGTGGGGCTGGCCATCGTGGTCGGTGTGCTGCGCATCATCCGCGGCTGGCCGGTCCAGTACCTGATCATCGGCGGCTATGCCGGGGTGGTGATCATGACCGCCTTCGCCCCCCAGGAGATCATCGGCATCGCCTACGACTCGGGGGGGGTCACCACCTCCACCGTCACCGTGCCCCTGGTGACGGCGCTCGGCGTCGGCCTGGCCAAGAGCATCCGCGGGCGCAATCCGATGACCGACGGTTTCGGCCTCATCGCCTTCGCCTCCCTCACCCCGATGATCTTCGTCATGGCCTACGGGATGCTGCTGTGATGGCGGGCCTGCTGAGCTTTCTCGACACCCTGCTGGCGACGGTGCGCGATGTCCTGCCCATCGCCCTGATCCTGTTCGGATTCCAGTTCCTGGTCCTGCGCAAACCGCTGTCCAACCTGCCCCAGATCCTGATCGGCTTCCTGTTCGTCCTCCTCGGCCTGGCGTTTTTCCTCCAGGGCCTGGAGCAGGCCCTGTTCCCCCTCGGCAAGTTGATGGCCCGGCAGCTCACCGCGCCCGAATTTCTCGGCACTGGCGGAGCCACCGACTGGAGCCACTACTTCTGGGTCTACCTGTTCGCATTCGCCATCGGCTTCGCCACCACCATCGCCGAGCCCTCGCTGATCGCGGTGGCGATCAAGGCGAACCAGGTCTCGGGCGGTGCCGTCGGCACCTGGGGGCTGCGCATCGCGGTGGCCTTCGGGGTGGCCGTCGGCATCGCCCTGGGTGCCTATCGCATCGTCACCGGCACCCCGCTGCACTACTACATCATCGCCGGCTACATCATGGTCATCGCACAGACCCTGTTCTGCCCCAAGACCATCATCGCCCTCGCCTACGACTCGGGCGGGGTGACCACCTCCACGGTCACCGTACCCCTGGTCGCCGCCCTCGGCCTCGGGCTTTCGACCAATATCCCCGGCCGTAATCCGCTGCTGGACGGATTCGGCCTTATTGCCTTTGCCAGCCTGTTCCCCATCATCAGCGTGATGGGCTATGCACAGATCAGCGAATGGGTAGCACACCGCTCGCTGACACGGGCCGGACACTCCCACGGAGAGTAACCATGCACTTCAAACTCATCATCGCACTTGTCGAAGACAGCAAGACCAATGCCGTGGTCGATGCGGCCCGGGAGGCGGGAGCCACCGGCTCCACCGTCATCAACCAGGCCCGGGGCGAGGGGGTCAGCAAAAGTAAGACCTTCTTCGGACTCAACCTTGAGATCCAGCGCGACATGCTCCTGCTGCTGGTCGAGGAGCATATGAGCCGGGCCATCCTGGAGACCATCGCCGAGGTCGGCGAGTTTGACGCCAAACCGGGCACCGGTATCGCCTTCCAGATCGACGTGGAGGATGCGGTCGGGGTCAGTCATCAGATTCAGGAACTAACCAGTATCGTGGAGGACGAGTTGTGAGCACCCAGACACCCATCCGGGTCCGTGACATCATGAAGACCCACTTCGACACCGTCGACGGCCTGGATACCGTTGCCGCGGCCCTCGACAAGATGGCCCACGTCGAGACCAAGTCCCTGATCGTGCGCAGACGCGATGAGAACGACGAGTACGGCATCGTGATGCTCTCCGACATCGCGCGCAAGGTACTCGCCAAGGACCGCCCCCTGGACCGGGTCAACATCTACGAGATCATGACCAAACCGGTGATCACGGTCGACCCCGAGATGGACATCCGCTACTGCGCGAGACTGTTCACCCGGTTTGACATCTCACGCGCCCCGGTGGTGCGCAACCGCGAGATCGTCGGCATCGTGAGCATGACCGACATGGTGTTAAAGGGTCTGAAGGGGCGATGAGAATCGCCCCCGGGGGGCTGTTTAGCGAGGCCGAGCAGCGCCTCTCGCCAAACCACGACGAGCGTCCGGAGGGCGCATCGGTGGACCTGCTGGTGATCCACAACATCAGCCTGCCACCGGGCCAATTCGGCGGCCCCTGGATCGACGACCTGTTCCGCAACCGCCTCGACCCCGGCGCTCACCCCTATTTCCGGGAGATCGCCCACCTGCGGGTATCGGCGCACCTGCTGATCCGTCGCGACGGCGCCCTGATCCAGTACGTCCCCTGTGATCAGCGCGCCTGGCACGCCGGTGTCTCCTGCCATGACGGCCGCGAGCGCTGTAACGACTTCTCCATCGGCATCGAACTGGAGGGGGAGGACACCACCCCCTACACCGATGCCCAGTACCAGCAGTTGGCGACGGTGACCCGGGCCCTGCTCGCCCGCTACCCCGGGTTGAACCGACAGCGCATCACCGGACACAGCGATATCGCCACCGGTCGCAAGAGCGACCCCGGCCCCGCTTTTGATTGGGCACGGTTTCATGCTTTACTTAGCGTGGAGTAACACCCCATGACAGGGATTCACCCATGAGTTTTCTCGCCATCCTTCTCGCCCTGCTGATCGACCGGCTCCTGCTGGAGGACGAGTCGTACCGCCGGCACCGCTGGATCGACGGCTACCATGGGCGACTCTCCCCCTACCTTCCGGCGGCCCCCTGGGCCCCACTATTGCTGCTGCTTCCACCGCTGCTGGCGGTGGCCCTGTTGCAGTCCCTGCTTGATCACGGACTGGCCGCTCTGGCCTTCTCGGGGGCACTGCTGATCCTGACGCTCGGCCCCCGCGACCTGGACCGGGAGGTCAACCCCCTGATCGATGAACTCGAATCGGGCGCCTGCGGCCCGGACGAGGTGCTGGCGCGCCTCGGCGGCCGTCAGCCGCAGCAGGGCGAGACGCCGCGCCCAAGCCGGGTCGCCGAAGCGATCCTCTCCCAGGCCAACGGCCGCCTGTTCAGCGTCCTGTTCTGGTTCATCCTGCTCGGCCCCCTGGGCACCGCCCTCTACCGGCTGAGCCGGTGCCTGCACGATGTGCTGCGCCAGGCGCGGCAACACGAGGGGCAGTATATGTTCGAGCGCCTGATCTACCTCCTGGAGTGGCTGCCCGCGCGCCTCACCGCACTCACCTACGCCATCAGCGGCAGCTTCGAAGATGCCATGCGCAACTGGCGGCGCCGCGCCGGCGGACCTCTGGCGGCGCAGAACGACGAGATCCTCGCCGCGGCGGGAATGGGGGCCCTGTTCCAGGACGAGGCCCTGCACGAAGAGCAATTGCCACCCCCGGCAACCCAGGCCGAGGCGGCCCTCGGCATGGTGTGGCGCGCGCTGCTGGTATGGCTCGGCCTGCTCGCCTTCACCCTGCTGGCCCAGTGGCTCGGGTAGGGAGCATGGACGCCACCACCTGGATCGATCTGTTGCGCCATGGCCAACCCGTGGGGGGACGCCGCTATCGCGGCCAGCGCGACGACCCCCTGTCGGAACGGGGCTGGGAGCAGATGTGGCACGCCGTCTCCGGCGCCACCCCCTGGCAGCAGATCATCAGTTCACCGCTGATCCGCTGCCACGCCTTCGCCCAGGCCTTGAGTGAACGCCTGGAGATCCCCCTCGTGGCGGATGAGCGCCTGCGGGAGTTGGGCTATGGGCAGTGGGAGGGCAAGAGCCCGGCTCAGCTGAAGGAGCACGACCCGCAGATCCTCTCCCGTTATTTTCACGACCCCTACACCCACCGCCCTCCCGGGGCCGAATATATCGGGGACTTCATCAGCCGCGTGGCGGCCGCCTACGACGAGGCGCTCTCCCTGCATCGCGGCAAGCACCTGTTGATCGTGGCCCATGCCGGTGTGATCCGGGCGATCATCGCGCGCGAGCTCAAGGCGCCGCCGGAGGCGCTGTTTCGGATGCATGTCGAGACCGCGCACCTGAGCCGGATCCGCATCGACGGCGAGCGCCCCCCCACCCTGATGTTCCACGGCCGCGACCGGGTCTGACCCGCAATCCATTGATTTGGAGGAACGCGCGGGCACTCGGAAAAAAACAACACGCCGCGCTATCCGCCAGGCCGGGGCGGGACGGGATCCCGTCCGTCGCGCAGGGCGTCGAGCAGCATCAGCACCACCCCGAGAAAGATCGCCGAGTCGGCGAGGTTGAAGGCGGGCCAGTGCCAGCGCCCGTAGTAGAAGTCGAGAAAATCGATCACATGGCCAAACAGAAGCCGGTCGATCAGATTGCCCACGGCCCCGCCGATAATCAGCGCCAGGGCGATGGCCACCCGCCGCTCCCCCCGGCCCAACTGCCGCAGCCAGACCACCAGCGCCGTGGTGACCACCAGCGCCAGGACGACGAAAAACCAGCGCTGCCACCCCCCCTGATCGCTGAGGAAACTGAAGGCCGCCCCCTCGTTGTAGGCCAGCGTCAGGTTAAAGAAGGGCAGCAGGGACACACGCTCGTAGACCAGCAGACTGGCCTCGACCAGCTGCTTGGTGAGCTGGTCGAGGCCGATGACCAGCAGGGAGAGCCAGAGCCAGCGCAGCATCAGGTGAACCGGCGCTGCTCGCCCGGCCCCGCGACATTCACCACGCAGCGGCCGCAGAGTTCGGGATGCTCCGCATCCGCCCCCACGTCCTCCCGGTGGTGCCAGCAGCGCACGCATTTTGGGTGCTCCGACGGCCTGGCAAGGACGTACAACCCCGCCACCTCGCTCTCTACCGCCGCCTCCGGCCGCTCAGCCAGCGGATGCACCCGGGCCGAAGAGGTGATCAGGCTGAAACGCAGCTCATCATCCAGTCCCAGCAGGCTCTGATACAGGTCGCCATCGCAGTAGAGATCGAGTTCTGCGTCCAGGGAGGAGCCGATCGCCCCCTCCTTGCGCAGCTGTTCGAGCTGACGCGAGACGGCGATGCGCGCACCGATCACCCGGCTCCAGAAGGCGCGGTCGAAGGAGTCGTCCTGATCGAGGGCGAACAACCCCTGATACCAGGTCTCGGTAAAGACCGACACCGAGCGCCGCCCGGGGATGCAGCCCCAGATCTCGTCGGCGGTGAACGACAGGATCGGCGCCAGCCAGCGGCACATCGCCTCGACGATGTGGTACATGGCGCTCTGACAGGAGCGGCGCGCCAGACTCTCCTCGCGGGTGGTGTACTGGCGGTCCTTGATCACGTCGAGGTAGAAGCCCCCCATCTCGGTGCCGCAGAAGTTGAGTACCTTTTGGTAGATCAGATGAAAGTTGTACTCGGTGTAGGCCTGACGGATCTCCTCCTGCAGCCGCAGGGCGCGATCGACCGCCCAGCGGTCGAGCTCGATCATGTCGCCGGGAGCGACCAGGTTGCGCTCCGGATCGAAGCCGTTGAGGTTGGCGAGCAGGAAGCGGGCGGTGTTGCGGATCCGCCGATAAGCGTCGGCGGTGCGCTTGAGGATCTCGTCCGAGACGCTCATCTCGGCACGGTAGTCGGTGGCCGCCACCCACAGCCGGATGATGTCTGCACCCAGGGAGTTCATCACCTTCTGCGGGCTCATCACATTGCCCAGGGACTTGGACATCTTGTGCCCGTCGGCATCGACCGTGAACCCGTGGGTCAGCACCCCCCGGTAGGGCGCGGCGGCGTTGATCGCCACCGAGATCATCAGCGACGACTGGAACCAGCCCCGGTGCTGGTCCGATCCCTCCAGATAGAGGTCGGCGGGAAACTGTAGATCATCGCGCCGGTTGAGTACCGCGAAATGGGTGGCGCCGGAGTCGAACCAGACATCCAGGGTATCCGGAACCTTCTCGTACCGCGCGGCCTCATCGCCAAGGAGCTCCTGCGGCTCCAGGGAGAACCACGCCTCGATCCCCTCCCGCTCCACGCGTTTCGCGACCTCTTCGACCAGCCGCGGGGTTTCCGGATGGAGCGCCCCGCTCTGCTTGTCGACAAACAGGGTGATCGGCACCCCCCAGGTGCGCTGGCGTGAGATGCACCAGTCCGGGCGGTTCTCCACCATGCCCTCGATGCGCGCCTTGCCCCAGTCCGGGGTAAAGGCGACCCGCTGGATCTCGTCGAGCGCGGTTCGGCGCAGGCCGTTCTGCTCCATGCTGATGAACCACTGGGGGGTGGCGCGGAAGATGATGGGGGTCTTGTGGCGCCAGCAGTGAGGGTAACTGTGGGCCATGCGCGCCTCCTGCACCAGCGCGCCGTGCGCCTTGAGCACATCGATCACCTTCTCGTTGGCGTTGAACACATGCTCGCCCGCGAACAGCTCCGTGCCCGCCACGAAGCAGCCGTCGCCGCCGACCGGGTTATCCACCGGCAGGTTGTAGCGCTGGCCGACAATGTAATCCTCCAGACCGTGGGCGGGGGCGGTATGCACCGCCCCGGTACCGGCTTCCAGGGTGACATGCTCGCCCAGGATCACCGGCACCTGGCGCTCATAGAAGCAGTGCCGGAGCAGCAACCCCTCGAAGGCGGCGCCCTGGCCATAGCCGATCACCCGGTACTCGTCAAAGCCCCAGCGCCCCATGGTCTCCTTGAGCAGCCCCTCTGCCAGAACCAGACGCTCAACCCCGCGTGGCCCGCCCGCCTGTACCACCACATACTCCAGGCCGGGGCTGAGACAGACCGCCTCGTTGGCCGGCAGGGTCCAGGGGGTGGTGGTCCAGATGACAAACGAGAGCGGCCCTTCGCCGTGGCCTTCGGGCACCGAGTGGCAGGCGTTCATCACCGCCTCGGGATCAACTGCCGGAAAACGCACATCGACGGTAAATGACTCCTTGTCCTGATACTCCACCTCGGCCTCGGCCAGGGCAGAACCGCAATCGGTGCACCAGTGCACCGGCTTGTAGCCTTCGTGCACATGGCCGTTCTCCACGATCCGTCCCAGGGAGCGGATGATATCCGCCTCGGTCTGATAGTTCATGGTGAGATAGGGATTATCCCAGTCTCCGATCACCCCCAGCCGTTGGAAATCGACCCGCTGCTTATCCACCTGCCGGGCGGCGTAGTCACGGCAGGCGACGCGAAACTCGGCGGCGCTCACCTTGTGGCCCGGCTTGCCCACCTTCTTCTCCACCTGCAGCTCGATCGGCAGGCCGTGGCAGTCCCAACCCGGCACATAGGGGGCGTCGAACCCGTCCAGGGTGCGGCTCTTGACGATGATATCCTTGAGCACCTTGTTCACCGCGTGGCCGATATGGATCTCGCCGTTGGCGTAGGGGGGGCCATCGTGGAGAATGAACCTGGGACGCCCGGCGAACGCCTCGCGGATCTTCCGGTACAGCCCGATCTGTTCCCAGTGCCTGAGCATCTCGGGCTCGCGATTGGCCAGGTTGGCCTTCATGGGGAAATCGGTCTTCGGAAGATTGAGTGTACTCTTGTATTCGCTCACGGCCTGCTGCCTTCTCGCTTCAAATCATCAATATGGGTTCAAAAACATCGTCGCTCGGTGGCCGGATAGCCGCTACCGCGACCCTCAGGAGGCGCGGCAGCCCGCCGCGTCAAGGCCAAAAAAGGCCCGCGCCACCCCGGCGTCGCGCTCGATCTGCCGGCGCAAAGCCTCGAAAGAGTCGAATCGCATCTCATCGCGAATGCGCTGGCAGAACTCCACCTGCACATGCTCGCCGTAGATCTGCCGCTCAAAATCGAAGATGTGCACCTCCAGCAGATAGCGGTCGTCCCCCCGTACCGTCGGCCGGTTACCGATATTGGCCACCGCCGGCAGAGACCGCCCGCCCAGGCCCAGTACACGCACCGCGAACACCCCGCGCAAGGGACTCACCTTACGGTGCAGGTCGATGTTGGCGGTGGGGAAGCCGATGCTGCGCCCGCGCGCATGTCCATGGGCCACACGCCCGCAGATCCGGTAGGGGCGGCCCAGATTCCTGGCGGCCTGCTCCAGATCGCCCGCGGCCAGGGCCTCGCGGATACGGGTGCTGCTGACCCGGGCCTCGCCCACCGCGAAGGTGTTCATGTTTTCCACCCCGAAGCCGTGCTCACGGCCGGCCTGCCGCAGCAGCCCGATATCGCCGCCGCGCCCCTGGCCGAAACGGAAATCATCCCCCACGAACAGGTAGCGCACCGCCAACCCCTCGATCAGCAGTTCGCGGATGAAGGCGTCGGCCCCCAACGCGGCCAGCCTTGCGTTAAACTCCAGCAACACCACCCGTTCGATGCCCGCATCCTTGAGCGCCTGCAACTTCTCGCGCAGGCGGGTCAGACGCGCCGGCGCGCTGGCGGGGGCGAAAAACTCCTGCGGCTGCGGCTCGAAGGTGACCACCGTGGCGGGCAGCCCAAACTCGGCCGCCTTCTCCTTGAGGTGTCGAAACACCGACTGATGCCCCAGGTGCACCCCGTCGAAGTTGCCGATGGTGGCGACGCAGCCCCTATGCCGGATACGCAAATTGTGTAAGCCGCGGATAACCTGCATCTCTACCCAATACCAGGCGAACAGACCGAAACGGTCTATTATAGGGCAACTTTCCCGGCAAGTCGCTCGCATCGGCGGCAAAAATCGCCCAGCCAGCCCGGTTTCAGCAAGGAATTCAGGCGCCGCGAAAATCCCTTGGACGAACACCCAGGAGATACAGTGCGGTGAAATATGCGCCCGCCCCCGCAGCCACCCACAACAAAAGCCGGGCGGCCCGCTCCACGCCATCCAGTTCCAGCCACAGCGCCAGATCCCCGGCCCCCAGGTAGAGCACCAGGCCCATCAGCGCACTGGCCGGAACCGCCCGCGCTAGCAGCCGCCGCCAGCCCGGATCCGGCTGGTAGGCCCCCGCCTGTCGCAGCCCGCGGTAGAGCAGGAGTGCGTTCAGCGAGGCCGAGAGCGTGGTCGCCAGCGCCAGCCCGGCATGGGCCAGGGGAAAGACCAACGCGAGGTTGAGCACCATGTTGCTCAGCATGGCGATCACCGCGAAGCGCACCGGCGTGGCGGTATCCTGGCGCGCGTAGAAACCCGGGGCGAAGACCTTGATCAGGATAAACGGGAGCAGCCCCAGGGAGTAGGCCATCAAGCTGCGCCGCGACATCAACACATCCTGGGCATCGAAGGCGTCGGAGTGGAACAGGGTGGCGATCATCGGACCGGAGAGCAGGAACAGCCCCACCGCCGCCGGCAGGCCGAACAGCAGCGCCCAGCGCAGCGCCCAATCGATGGTGCGGGAGAAGGCCTCCCGTGAGGCGTTGGCGTGATGACTGGAGAGGCTGGGCAGGATCACCGTCCCCAGCGCCACCCCGAGCACCCCCAGGGGAAATTCCATCAGACGGTCGGAGTAGTAGAGCCAGGAGATGCTGCCGCTGGCCAGAAAGGAGGCGATCAGGGTATCGAGCAGCAGATTGAGCTGAGTCACCGAGACCCCGAACAGGGCCGGCAGCATGAGCCGGCCGATGCGCCGCACCCCCTCGTCGCGGGGCGCGAAGCGAAACCGGGGCGCCAGGCGCAACCGGCGCAGGAACGGGTATTGAAACAGCAGTTGCAGGATACCCGCCAACAACACACCCCAGGCCAGGGCCATGATCGGGCGCTGCATCAGCGGCGCCAGCCACAGGGCGCAACTGATCAGGGCAATATTCAGCAACACCGGGGTGAAGGCCGGCACCCCGAACCGGTTATGTGCGTTGAGGATACCGCCGGCGAAGGCAGTCAGGGAGATGAACAGCAGATAGGGGAAGGTCAGACGCAACATGTCGCTGGCCAGCCAGAAGGTCGTCTGGTCGCCCTTGGCCAGAAACCCGGCACCGAACACGGAGATCAGGGCCGGCGCACCCAGCACGCCAACCACCGTGACCGCCAGCAACACCGCCCCTAGGGTACCCGCCACCCGGTCAACGAAGCGTTTCAGCTCATCGAACCCGCGTTTCTCCTTATATTCGGCGAGCACCGGTACGAAGGCCACCGAGAAGGCCCCCTCGGCGAACAGCCGACGCAGAAAATTGGGGATTTTGAAGGCGACAAAGAAGGCATCGGTCCCGGCATTGGCGCCAAAGACGTGCGCCAGCACCAGGTCCCGGACAAAGCCGAGGATACGCGAGAGCAGGGTGTTGGAGCCCACCTTGGCCAGGTATTTGAACATGCGCTCTCCGCGATCGATCTGATGAACGGTGCCATTATACCGCCTGGTGCGGAAATCACACCGGAGTCGGGAAGAGCGGGGTTCCGGGCAGCGCGGGGCGTTAAGCGATCCGTTTAGCGCCGCGTGAGCGCTTCGCACCCTGCCGGATTCAGATACCCTGCCCTGAAAAGCCCCAGGCGCACCCCCCGGCCGGCGCCACCCTCGCCGGAAATGCCGCAGGGTGTTGACAAACACCCCGCCTGCCATCACAATACCGCGCTCTTTCGAGCATTAACGAATTTTTTAGGAGAGTCATCTTGGCCAACTCAGCACAAGCCCGCAAACGCGCGCGCCAGGCCGAACTGCATCGCCAGCACAACGCCTCCCGCCGCAGCATGATGCGCACCTACCTCAAGAAAGTGGTAAAGGCCATTGGCGCTGGGGACAAGGAAGCGGCTTCCGAAGCTTTCAAGCAGGCGACTCCGGTGATCGACCGTGCCGCGGACAGGGGCCTTATCCACAAGAACAAGGCTGCCCGCCACAAGAGTCGTCTCAACGCACAGATCAAGGCGATGTAATACCCCGTCCCTGTGCTTGAAAAAAACCGGCCACAAGCCGGTTTTTTTATGCGTGGGAGAGCGCAACACCGCGCGCGCCTGCGCTAAGGAGATCCCTACACCAGGACCAGGTTGTCACGGTGAATGAGCTCCTCCTCATCCACATAACCGAGGACCGACTCAATCTCCCGAGAGGAGTGCCCGCGGATCAGCTCCGCCTCCTTGTGTCCATAGTTGACCAGACCGCGCGCTACCTCCCTGCCTTCGGGGTCGATGCAGGAGACCACCTCACCACGCTTGAAGTTGCCGTGTACCGCCCGCACACCGACCGCCAGCAGACTTCGGCCCGAGTCACGCAATACGCGCACCGCCCCGGCATCCAGCTCCAGACTCCCCTGTACCTTCAGATGCCCCGCCAGCCAGCGCTTGCGCGCCGCCTCGGGCTGGTCTACCGGGGTCAACAGTGTACCGACCCGCTCCCCCCGGGCGATGCGCCGCAACACCTCATCACCCCGGCCCGGTGCAATGACGGTGGCCGCGCCTGAGCGGGCGGCGAGGCGGGCCGCGCGCACCTTGGTGAGCATCCCGCCCCGACCAAGACCACTGGCACTGTCTCCCGCGGCCTCATCCAGCGATGAGCTGCTGACCCGGCTCTCGGAGATCAGCCTGGCCTGGGGATTGAAGCGCGGATCGCTGTCGTACAACCCATCCTGGTCGGTCAGCAGCACCAGCAGATCGGCCTCCACCAGATTGGCGACCAGGGCGGCAAGGGTGTCGTTGTCGCCGAAGCGCAGTTCGTCGTTGGCGACCGTGTCGTTTTCATTGACCACCGGCACCACGCCCAGCTCGATCAGGGTCCGCAGGGTACTGCGGGCATTGAGATAGCGCGAGCGGCTGATCAGGTCATCGTGGGTCAGCAACACCTGGGCGGTGTGCAGGCCCCGCTTCAGAAAGCAGGCCTCATAGGCCCGGATCAACCCCATCTGGCCGATCGCGGCAGCCGCCTGCAGTTCGTGCAGGGTCTTGGGCCGAACGCGCCACCCCATGCGGCTCATCCCTTCGGCCACCGCCCCGGAGGAGACCAGCACCAGCTCATTGCCGGCCAAAACCCAGTCGGCCATCTGCTGGACCCAGGAGGAGAGCGCCTCGCGGGCCAGTCCCTTGCCGTCCCCGGTGAGCAGGGCGCTGCCGATCTTGACCACCCAGCGACGGGTATTCGGTATCTGATCACGGGTGATGTGCATGGAAACTATCCTTTCAACGGATCCCAGGGGGCTGCCTCGCCCGCCCCCTCATCGACAACCGGCTCCTGCTCGGCGCGCAGCGCCTCCAGCCGCTCCATCAGGTCGCCGGTCAGCTCCCGGGTGCCCGCGCCGGTCAGGGCCGATATGGCGTATACCGGCCCCTGCCACTGCAAATCATCCAGCAGCGCCTGCCGGGCCGACGCAAACTCGTCATCCATGAGCAGGTCTTTTTTGTTCAGCACCAGCCAGCGCTCGCGCCGGGCCAGCTCGGGGCTGTATTTTTCAAGCTCGGCGGTGATCCGCCGCACCTCGTCGGCAGGCTCGATCTCCTGGTCCAGCGGCGCGATATCCACCAGGTGCAGCAACAGTCGCGTGCGGTCCAGGTGCTTGAGAAAGCGCAGACCGAGGCCGGCCCCCTCGGCGGCCCCCTCGATCACACCCGGGATATCGGCCACCACAAAACTGCGCTCATCGCCGACGCGCACCACCCCCAGGTTGGGATGGAGCGTGGTAAAGGGGTAGTCGGCGATCTTGGGACGGGCACTGGAGATCCGCGCGATAAAGCTGGACTTGCCGGCGTTGGGCATGCCCAGAAGACCGACATCAGCCAGCAGGATCAACTCCAGCCTGAGCTGGCGGATCTCGCCGGGGGAGCCCGGCGTGGACTGCCTCGGCGTACGGTTGGTGCTGCTCTTGAAACGGGCATTGCCGATGCCGTGAAAGCCGCCCCGGGCCACCAGCAGCCGCTCACCGGGCGCCAGTAGCTCCCCGATCACCTCCCCGGTCTCCTCGTCGCTGACCCGGGTGCCGACAGGCACCTTGATATCGATATCGGAGGCACTCGCACCGGTACAGTTGCGACCCATTCCAGGCTGGCCGTGCCGGGCACGGTGGCGCCGCTGGTGCCGGAAATCGACCAGGGTGTTGAGCCCCGGATCGGCGGCCAGGTAGACGCTGCCCCCATCCCCGCCATCACCGCCGTCCGGCCCTCCTTTGGGGATATACTTCTCGCGGCGAAAGCTCACACAGCCGCCGCCGCCGTTACCGGCCTCGACACGGATAGTTGCTTCATCGACAAATTTCATGGCTGCGATCGATCCCCGCTCCAGAACGCAAAAAGCCCCGTCCTAAAGACGAGGCCCCCTGCTGAACGGCTGTGTGGCGCAATCAGGCCGGAACCACGCTCACGTATTTCCGGTTCCTGGGCCCCTTGATCTCGAACTTGACGACGCCGTCGGCGGTGGCGAACAGGGTGTGATCCCGGCCGCAGCCCACATTTTCGCCGTCGTGGAACCGGGTGCCGCGCTGGCGCACGATGATGCTGCCGGCAGTGACGCTCTGGCCACCGAAGATCTTCACGCCAAGACGCTTGGACTCTGAATCGCGGCCGTTGCGTGTACTGCCGCCTGCTTTTTTATGTGCCATTGTCTGTACCTTCCCTCAGCCCGCGCTGATTCCAGTAATCTCAAGTTCGGTATACGACTGCCGATGGCCCTGCCGCTTCATGTGATGCTTGCGGCGTCTGAACTTGATGATATTGACCTTCTTACCCCGACCGTGAGACTTGACGGTCGCCGTGACCTTACCGCCATCCACGTAGGGAGTACCAATCTTTATATCTTCACCGTCGGCAACCATCAGCACCTTATCGAGATCCACAGAGGCGCCTGCTTCGGCGCCCAGCTTCTCCACCTTGAGGGTGTCGCCCTCGGAAACCCGGTACTGCTTACCCCCGGTCTGAATTACGGCATACATACCAAATCTCCGCAAATAATCTGTTCCGTAGTGTGGCGCACGCATCAGCGCACGTCACGAAAGAGGCGGAATTTTACCCGCGACGGCCCCCCAGGTCAAACCAATTGGGTGTTATTTTTTCATTTTCACCGGGTTGTGGTGGCGCTCGCGGCTTGACAGGGAGCGGAGGCGCTCCTAGCATGCGCTATTTCGCACACCCTCGACCACACCTGATATTTAAAGATAGAGCCCAATGGATATCTCCGAAATCCGCCAGCTGATCGCTGAGGACCTGGCGGCAGTGGACGACCTCATCCTGCGCCGCCTCCACTCCGACGTCATCCTGATCAACCAGATCGGCCAGTATATCGTCAACAGCGGCGGCAAACGGCTGCGCCCGATGATCGTGCTGCTCGCCGCCCGCGCCCTCGGCTACCAGGGCGACAAACACATCGAGCTGGCCGCGGTGATCGAGTTCATCCATACCGCCACGCTGCTGCATGACGATGTGGTGGACGGCTCCGAGCTGCGCCGCAACCGCGATACAGCCAACGCCGTCTGGGGCAACGCCGCCAGTGTGCTGGTGGGGGACTTTCTCTACTCCCGCTCCTTCGAAATGATGGTGGCGGTGGATCGGATGCGGGTGATGCAGATCCTCTCCACCGCCACCAACCGCATCGCCGAGGGAGAGGTGTTGCAACTGCTCAACTGCAACAACCCGGACACCACCGAAGAGCAGTACCGTGAGGTGATCCTGCGCAAGACCGCCACCCTGTTCGAGGCCGGCGCCCAGCTGGGCGCAGTGGTCAATCTGGCTCCCGAAGCACAGGAGCAGGCACTGGCCGCCTACGGCCTGCACCTCGGCATCGCCTTCCAGATCGTCGACGACGCCCTGGACTACAGCGCCTGCGGCGACGAGATAGGAAAAAACATCGGCGACGATCTGGAGGAGGGCAAGCCCACCCTGCCCCTGCTGCGGGCCATGGCCGTCGGCGGCGCTGAGCAACAGGCGGCACTGCGCGAAGCGATCGAAAAGGGCGGGCGGGAACACATCGAAATCGTGATGAATGCGATTGAATCCACCGATGCGATTGAGTACACTTCACGCCTCGCCACAGAAGAGGCGGACAAGGCGATCCAGGCCCTGGATGCCCTGCCCGACACACCCTATCGCCACGCGCTTGCCGCGATAGCGGAATTCTCTGTCAAGCGCAGCCACTGAGCACCAATCATCGGGGTGTAGCTCAGCCTGGTAGAGCACTGCCTTCGGGAGGCAGGGGCCGGAGGTTCGAATCCTCTCACCCCGACCAATACAAAAAGCGCCATCCTCCAACCGGAGGTGGCGCTTTTTTCATATCTGTGCCGCTAGCGGCGACCAGCGCCGCTAACGGCACAACCGCCATCAGTGAATATTGTAGCCAACCTCCTCATGGGAGACGATATCGAGACCCTCGACCTCCTCCTCCACATCCACGCGCAGACCACCGGTGACCAGGGCCACCAGTTTCAATATCGCGTAGGTGACCAGGGCCGTGAAGGCGATGGTGACGACCACCCCCAGGAACTGAACCGAGAACTGCCCCCCCATACTGTCGATGCCATCGGCAAACCCATAGCCGCTGAACACGCCCAACTGGGTCGAGGAGAATACGCCAGCCAACAGGGTACCGAGGATACCGCCCACACCGTGCACGGGAAAGACATCCAGCGAATCATCGATCTTCAGCACCCGCTTGATGTACTGCGTGGACACAAAACAGACGGCACCGGCCAGCAGACCGATGACCAACGCCCCGCCGGGGCCGACGAAACCGGACGCCGGGGTGATGGTGCCCAGGCCGGCGACCATGCCGGTAACACCACCCAGGGCGCTGGGCTTGCCGAAACGCTTCCACTCGATGGCAGTCCAGGTCAGCGCACCGGTGGCCGCCGATATATGGGTCACCAGCATCGCCATGGCGCCGTTTCCATCCGCCGCCAGGGCGCTACCGCCATTGAAACCGAACCAGCCGACCCAGAGCATACCCGCGCCGGTGACGGTCATGGTCATGTTGTGCGGCGGCATCGCGGTACTGCCGAACCCCTTGCGCGGCCCCACCACCAACGCCGCCACCAGCGCCGCCACACCGGCGGTGATATGCACCACGGTACCCCCGGCGAAATCGTACAGTCCCAGGCTGCCCAGCCAGCCACCGCCCCACACCCAATGCGTCACCGGCACATAGACCAGGATCAGCCAAATGGCGCTGAACAGCAGCACGGCCGAGAATTTCATGCGCTCGGCAAAGCCACCGATGATCAGCGCCGGAGTGATCACGGCAAAGGTCATCTGAAACAGCATGAACAGCGACTCGGGAATGTCGCCGGCCAGGGTGTCACGTCCGATCCCCGCCAGCATCGCCTTGCTGAAATCGCCGATCCAGGCGTTACCCTCGCCGAAGGCGAGACTGTAGCCGAACATCAGCCAGAGAATGGATGCGATACCCGCGATGGAGAAACACTGCATCAGAATCGAGAGCACGTTTTTGGAGCGCACCAGACCACCATAGAACAGCGCCAGGCCCGGCAGGGTCATGAACAGGACAAGGGCGGTGGAGGCCATGATCCAGGCCGTGTTGCCCCCATTCAGGGTGGCGTCCTGCGCCATCGCAAGACCCGGGGCGAGGCCCAAAAAGGGGGCGAAAAGTGCCGCTATCTTCATATGGTGTTACTCCCGAACAGATTTGGAATCGCTGAATTGAGTGAATTCAAAGCAATGAAGCAATCCCCGTGCCGCTGAATATTCTTATGAGAATTCAACAGCTAATGAGATTTACCCGTGAGTTAATAAGAATCTCTGCACCGATACTGTGCGGAAAGCGACCCTGAGGCCTGTTTTTGGTGCAAAGAAAAAGGCCGATGCCCGGATCAGGCATCGGCGAACCAGACTCAGCGTCCAGAAGGGAGTTCCAAAATGAACGGAAGCCATCCCGGCTCCAGGTGCCGCAGACAATATAACGGCATCTGTTTACCTGTGACCCGGGGCACAAGCAAAAGTTTCCGGCGCGCCACCCAAAACTTGCATCCGGGCGCCAGGCCCAGTGTAGATTGGCGCGGCCTGGCCGGACACTTCCCGAAGCCGCACGCCCGGAGTATCCCTGATTGGCGCGCCACGCGACGACGGTCCCTGCGAAAACCGGGGCCGTTTCACTGGACCCCAATGGCTTGCCGCGCACAAACGCTATGCCCGGTGAGCGGTGCGGGCTAAACTTGAACCTGTAACCGTGGGTTCATGACGCCGCATGGCGCGCGTTCTTGATTCCCCCGCGGTCAATAAATGCCCGCTTATCCTGAGGGGGAAGCTAAGATTTATTGATTCCAGGGGGACCCCGACGTCTTACACTCTGCATCCGTTCTGAACCCAAGGATCCAGGTTAAGCACACCAATCCACTCACCGGAGCCGCCCCATGAACAATAAACCACGCCCGACCTCCCTGCTCGCCACTCTGCTGGCCTTCACTCTGATCGCTGCAGGCCCTGCAGGAGCGGGGTGGGATCCCAGAAAAGAGGAGTCATCGAACAGCGAAAGGAGCGGCAGCCGGGCTACCGACACGGCCATCGCAAACCTCAAGGCCAGTGACCCCGGCATCCAGATCTTCTTCGACAAGGCCCACGGCTATGCGGTGTTTCCCACCGTGGGAAAGGCGGGGATGTTTTTGGGAGGCGCCTACGGCGAAGGAGAGGTGTATGAAAAAGGGCGCTTCATCGGCACCTCCACCCTCACCCAGGTGACCATCGGCCTGCAATTGGGGGGGCAGGCCTATACCGAGATCGTCTTCTTCAAGGACCAGCACGCCCTGGACAACTTCACCAGCGGCAACTTCGAACTGGGGGCCCAGGCCTCGGCCATCGCCCTCACCGCCGGCGTATCGGCGGATGCCGGTTACGATAACGGCGTCGCCATCTTCACCCTGCCCAAAAAGGGTCTCATGTACGAGGCGACCATTGCCGGGCAGAAGTTCAGTTTCGACCCCAAATAACCACCGGGAATACATTATAGGAGGGAGGTTCCACGCACGAAGGTGGGATCGCGCCAACAACCGGATCACACGGCGCATAATCCCGCGGCAACGGAAAGCGGATGCGGTCTTGTTGAATTTTCGGATGCTGCACAGCCATGAGCCGACCCTGAGAGGATATGCGAGACCAGCCACGGCGACAGAAAGCAAAAAGCCCGCGGGCTTGCGGGCTTTTTTCGATCCAGGCTTCCGCCCCGGATCCATGTGTGGTGGCTACGGGTGGAATTGAACCACCGACCTACGGGTTATGAGTCCGTCGCTCTAACCTTCTGAGCTACGTAGCCGCTAGAGGCCGGGAATATAACGGCCCATGCGGGGGCTGTCAACACCCGCCCCGAATTTTCCGAAGAAGCGCGGGGCGGCATGACAAAGCGGCAGAAAAAAGCCCCTTCAGCCCTGGAAAAGACTGTCAATTAGACATTGAAGCGGAAGTGGATGACATCGCCGTCGCGCACGATATAGTCCTTGCCCTCGGAGCGTAGTTTGCCGGCCTCCTTTGCACCCTGCTCACCCTTGCAGGCGACAAAATCCGGGTAGGCAATCACCTCGGCCCGGATAAAGCCCCGCTCGAAATCACTATGGATGACACCGGCCGCCTGGGGTGCCGAAGCGCCGATCGGAATGGTCCAGGCCCGCACCTCCTTCACACCGGCGGTAAAGTAGGTCTCCAGTCCCAGCAGCTTGTAACCCGCGCGCACCACCCGGTTCAAACCGGGTTCATCCAGCCCCATGTCGGCAAGGAACAGATCCCGCTCGGCGGCATCGAGTTCGGCCAGCTCGGCCTCGATGGCGGCACAGACGGGGACCACCTCCGAGCCCTCCGCATGGGCATAGTCGGCCACGGCATCCAGCAGCGGATTGTCCTCAAACCCATCCTCGGAGACATTGGCGATGTAGAGCGTGGGCTTGACAGTCAGCAGATGCAGATCATGGATCGCGGCCGACTCCTCCTCCGCGAGACCCAGCGAGCGCACCGGATGGCCTTCGTCCAGGTGCCCCTTGACCCTTTCCAGCAGTGCCTTCTGGGCAAGCACCTTCTTGTCGCCGGTCTTCGCCTGGCGGACCACCTTGTCCAGCGCTTTGCCGACCGTCTCCATATCGGCCAGGGCCAGTTCGGTATTGATCACCTCGATATCGTTGATCGGGTCGACCTTGCCGGCCACATGCACCACATCATCATTCTCAAAGCAGCGCACCACCTGACAGATGGCGTCTGTCTCGCGGATGTTTTCCAGAAATTTGTTGCCCAACCCCTCGCCCCGTGAGGCACCCGCCACCAGACCTGCGATATCAACAAACTGCATGGTGGTGGGAACGATGCTCTTGGGCTGGACGATCTCCGCGATCACATCCTGGCGCGGATCGGCCACCGGCACCACCCCCACGTTGGGGTCGATGGTACAGAACGGATAGTTCTCGGCGGCAATGGTCGCCTGCGTCAAGGCATTGAATAGGGTGGACTTGCCCACATTCGGCAGTCCGACAATTCCGCATTTAAAACCCATGATGATTTATCCCGAGGAGAAATGGCGGAAGGATAGGGGAAAGCGCGCCGAGTTTCCACCCAAACGGCCCCGCCTGAGGGTTGCCACGGGGCATGGAGAGGAAAATGGAGCCGGCGAGAGGATTCGAACCCCCGACCAGCTGATTACAAATCAGCTGCTCTACCAGCTGAGCTACGCCGGCTCAGATGCCCAGAGGGCGCTATTCTAGAAGAATCGTCAGCGGCTTACAATGTGCGGACAGGCCTGCTCGGTTATTTTTCGCTGCGGATACCTCTTGTTCAACTTTTCTTGAACCTGAGCAAAAGTGGCGCCAACCGCCTCGAAATCCACATAATATTCATCGGCCTCGACACTTCGGGATACAAGCACCACATCAATGCCCCGTGCCTTCAGGGCCCGTTGCCGGTTCAGGGCGTTTTCCTGCTGCGAGAACAGACCGAATGAGATACCGTTCCGGTAGCGCCCCTGGACGAAGCGTTTCATGTCGTTGATACCCGTAGCCTTAATGCTGTCGAAGCGGGCAATCGCCGCTTCGCGGCTGGCGAACGGCGGCAACATCACCCAGTAGCCGGTGGTCCGCTGCACACCACGCTGGCGCACGGTGGCATCCATCCCGTCAGCGATCAACTCCACCGAGAGACTTTGCGCCTGGGTACGGGTTTCAACAGGACCCAGGGTTCCGCAATAGGGCTGCTCGGCCTGAGCCACCGGTGCAGCCGGGGCCAGTGCCTCAGCATTCGGGGTGCTGGCGGGCTCACCAGGTGCCGGAGCCGGGACCACGAAATCCGCCCCCCCCCGCGCCGCCGTTTCTGCAACGGCCGTTTGCTCAAGATCCGCGTGGGGCAGCGCTTCCGCCTGGGCCGGAACCACCTCCCGCTCTGCACCCTCCTGCCCGGCGGGTTCGGGAGTGACAGCCGCCGTGGGCGACTTCTCAGGCATGACCTGATCGGTATGCGTCTCATCGGGTGGCGCTGCCGGAAGATTGGCCGGCGCCTGGGGTTCGACCGGTGCCGCCGCGATCTCTGTGAAGGGGACAGGAGAGTGCGCTACATCACCGGCCTCCGAGAGCAGACGCAGCTCTCCCACCGCCGGTTCGATCACAATAGCGGACTGCTCGGTTGGCGCCTGGATCTGCACCCCCCACAGGTAGATCGCCAAATTGACCAGAACCAGAAGTAAAAATAGCCAGCGCATCAGTTGGACATCTCCTCTGCCATCAGGGCCAACCCCTCCATCACCAGATCGGGAACCAGTTCCGCCGGAGACTCCAGCAGGGGCCTCAGCAACGCTGCATCGCTACCGGTCAGAATCAGCTTGAGCTGAGCCGCCTGCTCCGCCAGGGAGCGCTCGGCGATCCGCTCGACCAGGGCCGCCACCGCATGCAGCGTCCCCGCGGCCACGGCGCTTGCGGTATCACGCCCCAGCGTCCCTTCCACATCCCCCATCCCGATACGCGGAATGCGCGTGCGCCCGAGCAACGCCTCGCGCATCAGATTGAAGCCGGGCAGGATCACCCCTCCATGGTGGCATCCCTGGGCGCTCATCACATCGATGGTGACCGCAGTGCCGCAATCGACAATACAGACCGGGGCCGACCAACGCGCATGGGCAGCCACCAGGGTAAGCCAGCGATCGATACCCAGCTGGTGGGGCGTCTGGTAGCCATTGCTCACCCCCAGGGCCGCCTGCGGCGAGCGCAAAAACTGCGGCTCAATCCCCCACTGGTTTCGTGTCCAGTCGCACAGGGTCCGCTCCAGCGCCGCGCCGGCCACATTGGCCACGAACAACGCCCCGGGCGGCTCGAAATCGGCCAGGCGCTCGTCGCAAAGCTCTGCGATACAGCGCCCATTATGCCTGAAGCTGAGCGGCTTGCCCCTGGCACCGCCCTCCATCCGGGCCACCTTGAGGTTGGTATTGCCGATATCCATCAACAACAGGTTCACCCGGCACCTCCCGGGCGCAGGCTGATCTCACCGCCATGGAAGGTCTGTAGAGCACCCTGACTCTCCAGCAACAGCGCGCCGGAGTGATCGATCCCCTGGTGCACACCCGCCACCCGCCGCTGCCCCATCTGCAGGATCACCGGCTGACCATAGTAGAGGTCGAGGCGCGTCCACTCCTCCACCCAGGGGGCCAGACCTTCGCCCTCAAAACGCCCGAGCATTGCGATCAGCTGATTCAACAGCTGCGCCGCCAGGCGGTTGCGCCCGATGCCGGCGCTACCGGGTATCGAGGCCAGATCGATCCAGGGCTGATCAATGGCGCGGGCGGCCTCCTGGGACAGCCGTAAATTGAACCCCAGCCCGAGCACCACGCGACTCGGCCCCGCATGCTCTCCCGACACCTCCAGCAGAAGACCCGCCAGCTTGCGACCCTCCCACAGGATGTCGTTTGGCCACTTTAGACCAGCCCCCTCGATCCCCAGCGACTCCAGTGCCCGCACCACCGCGATCCCCGCCAGCAGGCTCAATCCACTGAGGTGGCCCGGTCCCATCGGATAGAGCCAGCCGATAGAGAGGTAGATGTTGCAGCCGTAGGGGGAGACCCACGCCCGGCCCCTGCGTCCCCGTCCAGCAGTCTGTAACTCAGCGAGACAGACCTGCACCGGATGCTGCTGCTCTGGAGCAAGCCCCATCAGGTAGCTGTTGGTGGAATCGAGGTGGTCATGCAGATCGATCCGGTCGATACGCTCCAGCACGGAACGTTCGAGTCCGGCCCGGAGCAACGCCTCATCAAGCAGTTCCAGAGGCTGGGCCAGCCTGTAGCCCCTGCCCCTGACGGCGTGAATATCGAGACCGAGTTGTTGTTCCACCTGCCGCAAGCGCTTCCAGACCGAAGCGCGGCTGATCCCCAGGCGTGCGGCCAGTCCCTCGCCGGAGTGAAAGCGGCCATCAGCCAGCAGGCGTATGATCGTATAGTCTGGGTTCATGTGCCGATTATACCCGCGATTCAGAGCGCGCCGAGCCACGCTTCGCGCCGCTTGCGAACCGGTCCGCCGACCCCATCCAGTAGCCACAGATCGCAGGTATCCTTCGGCGCGATCCGGGGCTGGAAGTCGAGGCACAGCAGTTCATCCCGGCGAAACAGGTGCATCGACACCCGCTCTTCAGGCCCCAGCGCGGCGATCAGATCATCGATGTTCTCCGCGCACACCCGGATTTCATCAATGGCGATGATGAGATCGCCCGCCGCGACTCCCGCCGCCTGGGCAGCACCCGCATCAAACACATGGGTGACCCTGGCTCCACCATCGGCGGCCTGGCAGCGCCCGCCCAGCACACTGCGCGGAGCACCTGCCTCCCCACCGGCTGGTTTACTGTACCCACCCTGATCGGCGGTATCCCTGGCCGGCCGCAGGCGATAGCCGACACCCACTGTCGCCAGTAGCTCCTGCAACGGAAGATCCCCGGTGCCGCGGACCGCGAGATCGAAAAACGCCTTCAGATCAAGGCCGCTGACCTGTTCGACCATGCGCTCCAACTCTGACTCCCCAACACCCTGATCAGTACGCCCATGCTCCTGCCACAGCGCGCGCATCACATGATCGAGCGTGCAGACACCGGCGCAGCGTTCGCGCAGGGTAAGGTCAAGCGCGAGGGCGACCAGCGCCCCCTTGGCATAGTAGCTGACGATGGCGTTAGGGGCGTTTTCATCCTGTTTGTAGAATTTTGTCCAGGCGTCAAAACTCGATTCCGCAACACTCTGCAACCGGCGCCCTGATGTGCGCATCACACGGGTCGCCGTCCGTGCCAGCAGCTCCAGATAACGTTCACGTTTGATCAACCCCGCACGCACCAGCATCAAGTCATCATAATAGGAGGTGATCCCCTCGAATGCCCATAGCAGCCCGGTATACACCTCCCGGGTCAGATCCGCCTGCATCAACCGCTTCGGCCGGATTCGTTTTACATTCCAGAGATGAAAGTACTCGTGGCTGGCAAGCCCAAGAAACTGCCGATAACCATCCCCCGGCTCTTTCTCTCCGAATTTCGGCAGATCGTCACGCTTGCACAAGAGGGAAGTGGAGCTGCGATGCTCCAGTCCCCCGTAGCCATCGCCCACCGCCATGACCTGAAAAAGATAGCGATCCATGGGCGGCAGTTCGCCAAACAGGGCAATCTGCTGTGTGCAGACACCCGTTGCAGATCGGTGCACAGACGCTGCATATCCGCCCGGTGCCGGCCACTCAGGGCGACCGCGTGTTCGACTCCGCCCACATCGAAAGTTGCATAGTCGAAGCTTCCCATCTCCACCGGATGATCGATCAGATCCGCATAGTCACGGGCCAGAAAATCGCCAAACGCGAGGGGGGCATCCTGCTCGCGCTTCAGGGTCGTGGCGATGCGCCAATCTGTGTAATTCTGCCCCTCGGGAGGATAAATGCTGACCCGGCAGGGCTGATCCTCATGGCCGTGTACACGAAGAAAGAGGCTGGTCCCGTTAAAATATCCGTGCAATGTATCGAGATGAGCGCCGCGCACCGAGAGATCCCAGGCATAGACGCGATAGTTTATGTTGAGTACGCCGTCGCAAGGCCCCACCACCCAGGTCTGCTTGTCTCGCTTCTCCATCGCTACCGTGTCACCCGTACAAGCGGCACGGATGCTGGTAATGTTTTTCGCGAAATCCCTGATCATGTAGCTGCCGGGGATCCATGCCGGAAGCGATAGTGTCAGTCCATTGGGGAAAGGGCCATTCAACCGTAATCCCACTGCATAAATGTGCGCCTCGGGATGTAGCGGCAGCACACTATACTCAATCATCCCAGCACCCCACCGCCGAGCTGCTCCTGCACCCGCAACTTTGCCTGAATGAAGACGCGGTGGGGAACATGGATCAAGTCGGCAATCCTGCGAATCAGATGCTCTTCATACTTATCGATCCGCCCGTCGGCACAGGCGATGCGCCATAACAGCTCCATCACATGCCGTTTTCTGTCGGGTGAAAAGTTCCTGTCGATGAGGCGGGTGAACTCATCAAGGGAGATCGATGCCTCAACCCGCCCCTCGGCCAGGTCCAACAAGGCCCCGCACTCGACCTGTGAGAGGCCATACTCCCGCTCCAGGAGACCGAGCAGAGTGCTACGCTCGGTCCTATCGAAATCCTCATCGGAGCGCGCAACCTCGACCAGCAGGGCAGCGGTTGCCAGGCGCGTCTCATGCCTGCATAGATCGTCATGGGATTCATCCATGGCCTCTGGAGAATACAAATTGAATAGGGTAGAGAGCTGCCGAAACATCGTTGCGCCTGAAAAAGGTTACTGGGGGAATCATACCCGGTTGCAACAGCAAGCCCAACCGCGCCGGCGCGGCGCGCTGCTATCTGGAGCGGGTGTTCTGAGGGCGGCTTGGGTTTGCCGGGGATTTCCTGGGTTGGCCAGTCCCGTTTCGCAAGCGCAAAAGAAAACAGCCCCGCCGGCGAAGCCGACAGGGCTGTTTGGGTTTAAAGTCTGGCAGTGACCTACTTTCACATGGGGAGGCCCCACACTATCATCGGCGATACACCGTTTCACTTCTGAGTTCGAGATGGGATCAGGTGGTACCAGTGCTCTATGGCCGCCAGACAAACTGTTGTGCTCGTCGCGCCTGCGCGCGCCTCGCATCATCTGGTCAGATTGTATCTCAGGTTCGAACCTAGGGTTGTTACATTTGTTGGATTGTCCACAACACCTCAGGCCAAAGCCTTTGGGTGTTATATGGTCAAGCCGCACGGGCAATTAGTACTGGTTAGCTTCACACATTACTGCGCTTCCACACCCAGCCTATCAACCTTGTAGTCTTCAAGGGCCCTTCAGGACTCTCAGGAGTCAGTGAGATCTAATCTTGGGAGGGGCTTCCCGCTTAGATGCTTTCAGCGGTTATCCTGTCCGAACATAGCTACCCGGCAATGCCACTGGCGTGACAACCGGAACACCAGAGGTTCGTCCACTCCGGTCCTCTCGTACTAGGAGCAGCTTCCCTCAAATCTCAAACGCCCACGGCAGATAGGGACCGAACTGTCTCACGACGTTCTAAACCCAGCTCGCGTACCACTTTAAATGGCGAACAGCCATACCCTTGGGACCGACTTCAGCCCCAGGATGTGATGAGCCGACATCGAGGTGCCAAACACCGCCGTCGATATGAACTCTTGGGCGGTATCAGCCTGTTATCCCCGGAGTACCTTTTATCCGTTGAGCGATGGCCCTTCCATACAGAGCCACCGGATCACTAAGACCTACTTTCGTACCTGTTCGACGTGTCTGTCTCACAGTCAAGCACCCTTATGCCTTTGCACTCAGTGCGCGATTTCCGACCGCGCTGAGGGTACCTTCGTGCTCCTCCGTTACTCTTTGGGAGGAGACCGCCCCAGTCAAACTACCCACCACACACTGTCCCAGACCCGGATAACGGGCCATGGTTAGAACTCCAAACATACCAGGCTGGTATTTCAAGGTTGGCTCCACCAAGACTGGCGTCTCGGTTTCAAAGCCTCCCAGCTATCCTACACAAGTAGGTTCAAAATTCAGTGTGAAGCTGTAGTAAAGGTTCACGGGGTCTTTCCGTCTAGCCGCGGGTACGCTGCATCTTAACAGCGAGTTCAATTTCACTGAGTCTCTGGTGGAGACAGTGTGGCCATCATTACGCCATTCGTGCAGGTCGGAACTTACCCGACAAGGAATTTCGCTACCTTAGGACCGTTATAGTTACGGCCGCCGTTTACCGGGGCTTCGATCAAGAGCTTCGCGCGAACGCTAACCCCATCAATTAACCTTCCGGCACCGGGCAGGCGTCACACCCTATACGTCCTCTTTCGAGTTTGCAGAGTGCTATGTTTTTAATAAACAGTTGCAGCCACCATTTCATTGCAACCCTCACCAGCTCCACGAGCAAGTCGCTTCACCAACAAGGGCGTACCTTCTCCCGAAGTTACGGTACCATTTTGCCTAGTTCCTTCACCAGAGTTCTCTCAAGCGCCTTGGAATTCTCATCCTACCCACCTGTGTCGGTTTAGAGTACGGTCTCTTATTACCTGAAGCTTAGAAGATTTTCCTGGAAGCATGGCGTCAATCACTTCGTCCAAATAAGGACTCGATATCACGTCTCAGCATTGTGGAACCGGATTTGCCTGATCCCACTGCCTACTCGCTTATACCTGGACTACCGTCGCCAGGATGACCTAGCCTTCTCCGTCTCTCCATCGCAGTAATAAGAGGTGCAGGAATATTAACCTGCTTCCCATCGACTACGCATCTCTGCCTCGCCTTAGGGGCCGACTAACCCTGCGCCGATTAGCGTTGCGCAGGAAACCTTGGGTTTTCGGCGAGGGGGCCTCTCACCCCCTTTATCGTTACTCATGTCAGCATTCGCACTTCTGATACGTCCAGCATGCCTTACAGCACACCTTCTACCGCTTACAGAACGCTCCTCTACCATGCAAGCAAGCTTGCATCCGCAGCTTCGGTACACATCTTAAGCCCCGGTAAATCTTCCGCGCAGGCCGACTCGACCAGTGAGCTATTACGCTTTCTTTAAAGGATGGCTGCTTCTAAGCCAACCTCCTGGCTGTCTGGGCCTTCCCACATCGTTTCCCACTGAGATGTGATTTTGGGACCTTAGCTGGCGGTCTGGGTTGTTTCCCTTTTCACGACGGACGTTAGCACCCGCCGTGTGTCTCCCGCGATTGCACTCTCAGGTATTCGGAGTTTGCATCGGGTTGGTAAGTCGGGATGACCCCCTAGCCGAA
>PQCP01000102.1:0-47500 GCA_003062205.1 Candidatus Sedimenticola endophacoides | reverse complement strand
CCAGCGGTGAACAGGCCGGCGACGGTGGTCATGCCGCGGTAGCCCCAGTGCCAACCTTTCGGCAGGTGCTCGGGCACGCCATCGGCGCTCTCGTCGGTGGGGGCACCCACATCCTCGGGACCGGAGACCCAGATGCCGCAGCAGCCGGAGTGCGAGCCCAGCAGGTAGGGTTCGGTAGGCATCAGCTCGGAGTTCTTCTTCTCGGGCTCGATGTTTTCACCGGCCCAGATACCGCACTGGCCGACACACATGTCCAGGAAGTCCTCCCATGCCTCTGCCTCGAGATGCTTCACCTCGCGGGGGGAGAGGGTCTCGCGCAGGTTGGCGAGGGCGGTCACGGTATCCATCCAGATAGGACCACGACCTTCACGCATCTCCTTCAGCATCAGGTGGTTACGCAGACAGGAGGCGGGAACGGCGGCCTGACCGTAGGGAGGATAGTCGTCCAGCATATCCTTGTTGCGGGTCATGTAGGTCTCGCCGAAGGCGTTGGTGGCCTGGGACTTGAACAGCAGGAACCAGGCGCCCACAGGACCGTAACCGTCCTTGAAGCGGGTGGGAACGAAGCGGTTCTCCATCAGGGTCAGCTCGGCACCGGCCTCGGCGGCCATGGTGTAGGTAGAGCCGGCGTTCCAGACGGGGTACCAGGCACGGCCCTGACCCTCGCCCACGGAGCGGGGACGGAACAGGTTGACGCAGCCACCGGCGGCCAGCAGGATGGCCTTCGCCTTGTAGACGTACAGCTTGTGCTCACGCACGGAGAAACCGACCGCACCGGCGATGCGGTTGGGATCGTTCTTGTCGTTGACCAGCTTGACGATGAAGACGCGCTCCTGGATGTTGTCCATGCCCAGGGCCTTCTTGGCGGCCTCGGCGACGATCCACTTGTAGGACTCACCGTTGATCATGATCTGCCACTTGCCGGAACGCACGGGCTTGCCGCCGTCCTTCAGGGAGGCCATACCCTTGGAGCCGTCGTAACGCTCGCCGTTCTCGTCGGTCTTCCAGATCGGCAGACCCCACTCCTCGAACAGGTGCACGGACTCGTCGACGTGGCGACCCAGGTCGTAGGCCAGGTCGTCGCGGGTAATACCCATCAGGTCGTTGGAGACCATGCGCGCGTAATCGGCGGGGTCCTGCTCGGGACCGATATAGGTGTTGATGGCGGACAGGCCCTGGGCGACGGCGCCGGAGCGGTCCAGAGCGGCCTTGTCGACCAGCTTCACACTGATATCCACGCCTTCTTTCTTGGCGGCTTCCAGCCAGGGTCCGATCTCGTAAGCGGTGCCGCAGCAAGCCATACCACCACCGATGAGGAGGATATCTACCTCTTCTTCGATGACATCAGGATTTCCGAATTCAGCCATTTGAATTTCCTCTAAATTAATTCGTATTCAGTTCTTCAGTTGACGGGCGGGCCGCGCTTACTTGCAGATCAGCTCGGCGGGGTTGCCCTCGCGGTAGCCGTTCTGCTCGTTGTGATTGAAGAAACCTGGCTTGCCGATGTTGGCCATGTCCGCCTCGGCCTTGCCACCGTAGGGATCGATGGAGCCTTCCGGGGTGGTGCGAATGGGGAACTTGAAGCGCTTCATGGTGCCGTTGCGGAACTTGATGGTCCACATGATGGAATCGGTGCCACGCAGAGGCTGCACGGAGCCACCCAGGGGCACGATGTCGGCATAGGGACGCGCTTCGATCGCCTGCTGAGGGCAGATCTTGATGCAGGAGTAGCACTCCCAGCACTGCTCGGGCTCCTGGTTGAAGGACTTCATTGCATGACCAGTTTCAGACCCATCCATATCGAGCTTCATCAGGTTATGCGGGCAGATGTACATGCAAGCGGTCTTGTCTTGACCCTTGCAGCCATCACACTTATCGGTACGCACAAAACTTGGCATGGTGCTTATCTCCTAAAAATTTCACTGCAGTGAATAGTTCGCCACGGCCCGGCCGAGGTGAAAATAAATCCCGGTTTGCCAGCCGGTTTTTATTAAATTCTTTTAAGTAATTCTAAAGGTCCTGGAGCCGGTCGCCGCTCGCGCCGCGTCCGCTCGGCTGCCTGTGGCCGATCGGTACAGAGCGCGAGACAGAGGCGCAGACAAGCGAACGGCCCATAACAGGGGGATCAAACATAAAGAGTTGGCAGGAAAAGTGCCAAACAATACTTTTGGTTACTCCATAAATTTACCTTATTGGGTGAGCTTTCCAAACCCCCCGTATCGCGCCATCCGGAACACCGCATCGCCAGGAACGATCGGTCGCGGCGGAGCGATCCCCGGCTGACCGCACGCACCGAATCCCCCTCCAGGGCGGCCCGGCACACCCGAAAAACGCTGGCCGCACCCCACGCGAAACCATAAAATCCCTTTTGCCAGAAAACAAACACCACAATCGCCGCCACCCCAGGAGCCACCATGTCACCCCCTCCCAGCGCCCTGCTCTTCACTGCACCGGGCTGCCCCCACTGCCCCAGCGTCAAGCGTCACCTGCAGCGGCTGCACGCAGAGGGGCGGCTCGCCGCCCTGGTGCTGGCGGACGCCGCGACCGAGCCCGAACGCGCCGCCGAGCTGGGGGTGCGCTCAGTCCCCTGGGTGCGCATCGGCCGCTTCGAAGTCACCGGAAATCAAAGCTATGGCGAGCTGTTGCGCTGGGTTGAGGAGGCCGAATCCGGGGCGGGCACCTCCCTCTACTACGGCCACCTGCTCGAAAACCGGGGACTGGAGCAGGTAACCTCCCTGATCCGCGAACGCCCCGGGACCCTGCTCGACCTGCTCCCCCTGATGGAGAGCCCCGACACCCCGATGGCGACACGCATCGGCATCGGAGCGGTCTTCGAGGAGCTGGCCGGTGACGGCCTGCTCGACCCCATCGCACCGGAGCTGATCGCCCTCACCCGCTCCCCCGAGGTCCGAATCCGGGCCGACGCCAGCCACTACCTCGGCCTGACCCGCCACCGTGATGCACTTGGCGCACTGCGCCCCCTGCTAGACGACCCTCACCCCGATGTGCGCGAGATCGCCATGGAATCGATCGCTATCCTGGAGGCGGCCGCGGGGAGTGACCCATCATGAGCCGTCTGCCCGAGCGACACCAACAGGTCATCACCCTGCACGCCGCCTTTATCAATCAGGTGGTGCGGCTGAGCCAGAACAGCGCCGAGCGGGCGCACTTCGAACAACTGCTCAGCGGCGCCGAGGCCAACGGCTGGGGGAACCTGGTGCGCGCCATCCGCCAGATCACCGCCGGGCGGCGCGACACCGGGGCCCTCCAGGGACTCGACGAGGAGGACCGGGTGATCGCCGAGGCGATCCTGCGCGGTCTGCAGAACCCCGCCACCCTTCCAGACCCCAACGCCCGCCCCGACCCCGCACTCGCCGCACCGGGCCTCGCCGGCATGATCCGCGCCGCCGCCAGTGGCGACATCAAGGCGCTGACGCTGATCTCCGACATGGCCCAACAGATGAGCCGCGCGGGCGGCCCGATGGCTCGCCTGGCAGCGGCAATCCGCCCCCTGATCAACGGCGAACGCGATCCCCGCAAGCTGTGCCGGGGAATGAACAGCCAGACCGAGCAGGTGGTGCTGGACATTATCGAAGAGCTGGAGCGCCCGGCACGCCAGGGGCAACCGCAGTGAGCCGACGCCTGCTGACCCTGGGCGCGGCCAACGGCCTGCTGAGTGTGCTCCTGGGGGCGTTCGGCGCCCATGTCCTGCGCGCGCGGCTCGACCTCTACCACTACGAGGTATATCAAACCGCCGCCCACTACCAGGGGCTGCACGCCCTGGCGCTGCTCGCCACCGGACTCCTGGCGTTGCACCTGGATTCACGCTGGCTCGGCCGCGCAGGATGGTTTTTCAGCACGGGCCTGCTACTGTTCTGCGGCAGCCTCTACCTGCTGGCGCTGTTCTCCGCCCACCCCCTGGGGCTGATCACCCCGCTGGGCGGCTTGCTGTTGCTGGCTGGCTGGGGCGCCCTGCTCGGCGCCGTCCGCGGCGGCGCTCCCCGCCAGGCGCGCGACGCCACCGGCGAATGAGCGGCAGCGCCCTCGCCCTCTGGGGACTCTTCACCTCCAGCCTCCTCGCATCCACCCTGCTGCCCGGCGGATCCGAGGCGGTGCTCGCCTACACCGCGGCGCAACAATCCGCGCCACCGCTCCTGCTGTGGCTCGCCGCCACCCTGGGCAACACCCTTGGCGGGCTGACCAGTTGGGGCATCGGCTGGTGGTTGCTGCGCCGCTTCCCCGGGCGCGGGCTGCAACGGCCCGGACACCGCCGAGCACTGGAGCGCATCCGCCGCCACGGCAGCCCGCTGCTGCTGCTCTCCTGGCTCCCGGTGGTGGGAGACCCCCTCTGCCTCGCCGCGGGCTGGAGCGGTATCCGGCTGCTGCCCGCGCTGCTGTTCATCGCCCTCGGCAAAGGCGTGCGCTACGCCCTGCTGCTGGCCGTGGTGCCGACTACCGCCTAAACCCCGACCTCAGACAAATCGATCGCCATTCCTTCGGGCTTTCGGGCCGCCCGAGCGCACCGCAAGCACGACCAGACGGCCCCTACACACGGGAACCCCGCGCGACTCAGCCGCGCCTACCGCCACGCCGATCCCAGTGACTGCGGGGCGCGACGCCACGCATCTCCCCGACACGCCGCTGCGCCCGCCGCAACGCCTTCCACAGCGTCTCCAGCTCGGCCCGGCTCACCTGCCCATCGGCGACGATACGCCGCTGCACCTTGCGCAGATGCCGCTGCTGGCGCTCCAGACGCCGCACCTCCCTGGCGCTCAACAGATCCCGGGCACCTCCGTGCCGAACCAGCTGTTGCTGGTGTAGCGGGGCGTGGACGGGGACACCCCGGTAGTGCCCCGCCAACGCCGCCTGGGACAACCCCACACCCGCCATGACAACCAACACACCTGCAATCAAACGTCTCATGACCCACCTCCTGTTTTCTCATCAATGTGCCTTCAGGATAGGGGGGGCCAGCTGAACCGGGGCTGAACGGAACCGCAGAGCCATCCGGTGGGTGAGGCGGATTAAAGAGATCGCCTGCGCCGCCGACATAATATGCCGGGGCTACGCCAACGACCGAACCCCGCCACCAAAACAACCAGCGGGGCGCACAACCCCGCTATCCTTATGGAATGGATCCGAAATGAAACAGACCGTTCGCTTCAAGGTTCCCGCGCAAATCCAGGCGGAGGCGGACCGCTGCACCAAGGAACACGCCTGCCTCAACGACCCCTGCTTCGACCCCTGCTTCGACCCCTGCTTCGACCCCTGCTTCGACCCCTGCTTCGACCCCTGCTTCGACCTCTGCCCGACCGAGTTCACCGACACCGAGGGGGGCTTCTGCCGCCTGCTGTGCGAGAAGGAGCCCGGGCAGCGCTGCCCCTACCGGTCGGATATCGGTGCCAGGCCGGTCTGCACCTGCCCCGTGCGCCAGGAGATCTTCAGAAAATACGGGGTCTGATCACCACCCGCCCAGCCACCGCAGCCATAGCGGGAGAGTAAGCATCGACAACACGGTGGAGACGGTCACCGCACCGGCGTAGAGCCCCGGCTCCAGACGGTGGTGGTCACACAACACCATCCCGAGAACCATGGCCGGCGTCGCCGATTCCAGCACCACCGCCGAGACCACCCCGGACGCCAGACCACCGGCCCGGGCCTCAGGGTATCCCAGCGCAACCCCATGCCCAGGGCGATGCACACTCAACATCTCTGCATAATCCAGGATCCCGGATCCGAATGCCAGCGCCGCCGCCCTCGGCGCCTGGTCCGACGGACTATTTCCCGGGCGTGCGATCGGCTATCATTGCGCCCTCGCAATGAACCCGACAGCCGCACAGGAACCTCCCATGGCCTACAGCGCTTTCAATCCACCGGTCCGCACCCTCATGGGGCCCGGCCCCTCCGACGTCCACCCCCGCATCCTGGCGGCGATGTCGCGACCCACCATCGGCCACCTCGACCCGGCTTTCGTCGCCATGATGGAGGAGACCAAGGGACTGCTGCAGTACGCCTTTCAGACTGAAAACGCCCTGACCATGCCGATATCGGCCCCCGGCTCAGCCGGTATGGAGTGCTGCTTCGCCAACCTGGTGGAACCGGGTGATACGGTTATCGTCTGCCAGAACGGCGTCTTCGGCGGACGCATGAAAGAGAACGTGGAGCGCTGCGGCGGGACACCGGTGATGGTGGAGGATACCTGGGGCGAGGCGGTCGACCCGGACAAACTGGAAGCGGCCCTGAAGGCCCACCCGCAGGCCTCACTGGTCGCCTTCGTCCACGCGGAGACCTCCACCGGCGCCCAGTCCGACGCCCGGGCCCTGGTCGAACTGGCCCACCGTCACGACTGTCTGACCATCGTCGATGCCGTCACCTCCCTCGGCGGCACCCCGGTCAAGGTCGATGAGTGGGCGATCGACGCCATCTATTCAGGCTCCCAGAAGTGCCTCTCCTGCACCCCCGGCCTCTCCCCTGTCAGCTTCAGCGAGCGCGCCCTGGAGAAGGTGCGCAACCGCAGCCACAAGGTCCAGAGCTGGTTCCTCGATCTCAATCTGGTAATGGGCTACTGGGGCGGCGGCGCCAAGCGCGCCTACCACCATACCGCCCCGGTCAACGCCCTCTACGCCCTGCACGAAGCGCTGCGGATCCTGCACGAGGAGGGGCTGGAGAGCGCCTGGGAGCGCCATCGCCACCACCACCTGGCCCTGAAGGCGGGACTGGAGGCGATGGGCCTGCGCTTCATCGTCGACCAGGCGCACCGCCTGCCCCAACTCAATGCGGTCTCCATACCCGGGGGGGTGGATGACGCGCAGGTGCGCGCACGCCTGCTCGGCGATTACAACCTGGAGATCGGCGCAGGGCTCGGAGCCCTTGCCGGGAAGGTGTGGCGCATCGGCCAGATGGGCCATGCCAGCCGGGCCGAGAACATCCTGCTCTGCGTCGCGGCCCTGGAGGCGGTCCTCTCCGACAGCGGCGCCGATATCCACACCGGCGTGGCCCTGGCCGCCACCCAGCAGGCGCTGGGCGCCTGACACCGCTCCACTTCCCAGACACAGACCGGCTGACCGGAGCAGGCGCCTGTTGATCGGCCGCTGAAGCCGGATATACGGGCGCCGACCAGATAGCGCGCCATTGCGTAGCCGCGCGACGCGGCAGGCCTCTGCTGCGGGGGGATGGCGTTCACCCCCCGGCCGACGCCTCACCCCCCCCGGTCAGCGACCCCAGAAGGGCGCACAACCGTTCGTTCATCTCCTGCAACTCGCCGATGCGGCTCACCGCCTCGTGCTGCTGGTCGTGGGTGTGGAGGGTTAGCAGTTCCACGCTCAGGCGGTGCACCTCCTGGTGCAGGGCGCGAATCCCCGCCAGCGCCTCCCGGTCCAGCGACCCCTGGGGTGGCCCATCCTCCAGCCAGCGCCCCACCCGGCAGTGTCTGCTCTCCACGGAGGGCGGGGCGGTTCGCCTGCCCCGGACATACTGATCGAGCATCCGCGCCCAGGAGCGGTGATCGATCTGCGCGTACAGCGTCGGCAGCCGCTCCCGCTCCACCGCCTGCACCCCGTGCCACCGCGCCGGCTGGCGCCAGTGCCCGAGCCAGCCACCGATCGCCTCGGCGGGCATCGGTCTGGCGATGCCGTAGCCCTGGGCCAGTTCGCAGCCCAACTGCAACAGCACCCGCCCATGCTCCACGGTCTCCACCCCCTCGGCAAGGGTGGCGCGCTGGAAGGCGGCAGCCAGCGCCAGCACCCCCTCCACGATGGCCAGGTTCTCGGAATCGTCGAGCATCTGGCTGACGAAGGTGCGGTCCACCTTGATCAGCCCGACGGGCAGCTGCTTCAGACTGGAGAGCGAGGAGTAGCCCGCGCCGAAGTCGTCCAGCGCGAGTGCGATACCCAACGAACGGCACGCCTCCATCACCCGGGTGACCCGTGTCAGCTCCCCGCCGCCCCCGGCGCTGACGATCTCCAGACCGAGCCGGCCGGGATCGACGCCGGGGGCCTGCGCCAACCGCCGCCGCAACATCTCCAGAAAACCGGCGTGGCGCAACTGATGGGCCGATAGGTTGAGGCTGATCGGGCGTTCCAGGCGCGATCCGCTCCACGCCCCAAGCTGCGCCAGCACCGCGCCGAGGACCCACTCCCCCAGCTCCAGATCCAGCTCACTGCCCTCGACCAGGGGCAGGAACTCCTCAGGGTGCAGCAACCCCTGCTCCGGGTGATGCCAGCGCAGCAGCGCCTCGTAGCCGATCACCGCGCCGCTGCGCAGGTTGACCTTGGGCTGGTAGAAGAGTTCGAATTCACCCGCATCCAGGGCCTGGCGCACCCGCCCCAGATCCTCAATCCGCCCGCGTAGCGCGCGGTCGCGACCGGGCTCATAGACACTGAACCGGTTCTTTCCGGCGAGCTTGGAGCGATACATCGCCTGATCGGCCTGGCGCAGCAACCGTTCGGCGTCCACCTCCTCGTCCTGAGGGTAGAAGCTGACCCCGATACTGGCCGACACCCGCAGCTCCAGTCCGTCCAGCCACAGCGGACGGGCCACGCACTCCAGCAGACGCCCGAGCATCAGCGAGCCGTCGTCTTCCGGCTCCAGGTCGATCAGCACGGCGACGAACTCGTCCCCCCCGAGGCGGGCGATGGTGTCGGTGGTGCGCAGGACCTGCTGCAGGCGGTCGGCAAGCAGGACGCGGTTGGGCAGTTCGGTCAGCGGGTCGAAGTGGGCGACCCGCTCCAACTGCCGCTGCTGGGCCTTCTGGGCGCGGATGCTGGAGTAGAGGGCCACATAGTGCCCGGCCCCACCCCTCTCGTCTGCGACTGCGCTGATCGAGAGCAGGAACGGGATCAGTTCACCATCCTTGTGCCGGTTCCATATCTCCCCGCTCCAGCGCCCGTGCGCCGTCAGTCCGCTCCACATGGCGGTGTAGAACCCGTCCGCATGGCGCCCCGAGCGCAACAGGCGCGGACTCCGGCCCACCAGTTCGTTGGCCCGATAGCCGGTGGCCGCGCACAGGGCCTGATTGACATCGACGATGATCCCCCGGGCATCGGTGATCATGATCCCGGCCCCGGCGTGGGCAAAGGCGCTGGCGGCCAACTCCATCCGCCGCTCCACCACCCGCGCGCGCCGCAGCTCATCCTCCAGCGACAGCCGGGCTCCGCGCAGTTCGCGCCGTTCACGGAGCAGATCCGCCGCCACTGCGTTGAATGCCTGGCTCAGGTGTCCCAGTTCGTCACGCGCCAGCACCGGCACCGGCCCGCCATCTTCACCCCGGCGCAGGCGCGCAACGCCTTCGCCGAGATGGCGCAGGGGTCGCAGGAGGCCAAATTGCAGCAGCATCAGCAGGGCGCCGGACAGCCCCAGGAGCAGCAGCGCCGCCCCCAGCCACAACTTCCTGCGGTAGCGCTCCACCCGCACTTCAATGGCGGAGCGGTCGGCCAGCACTACCAATTCGCCCAGACGGCGGGCGTCGCTGAACAGGGGAAAGGTGGAGATTGCGTCACCGGTGAGCGCGCGCCGGATCCGCGCATCGTCAAACCCCTGGGGTACACCCCGGGCAAGGATCCCCCCCCGGCCGTCGCGGACCAGCGCAAACACCACCTCCGGATCGGCGGCGATCCGCACCACAAGTGCCTGCAGGCGCCGCGCATCGCCCGCCTCCAGGGCCCCGGACGCCGCCTCCGCGGCGAGGCCGCCCAGGCCATTGACGCGCGACGCCAGACCATCGCGCAGCAGCAGCCCCCGCTCATGGGCCAGATAGGGAAGGAACGCCCCCAGCAGGAGTGCCAGCGGCAGCAGCAAGGCAACGGTGAACCTGAGGCGCAACCCCGTGAACAGACCCAATATCCCGCTCCCCGAGAGACTATCCGTACGCAATCAAGTATAGATCACCCCCGCGCCGGCGGGATGGCGGGGCGGCTTACTTGCGCCAGTAGGCGGGGCTGAGCAGCACCAGCAGGGTAAAGATCTCCAGACGACCCAGGAGCATGGCGAAGCAGAGCACCCACTTCGCCGGATCGTTGATCTGGGCGTAGTTGGCGCTCACCCCTGCCAACCCCGGCCCCAGGTTGTTGATGGAGGCGGCGACCGCCGAGAAGGAGGTCATCAGATCCAGCCCGGTGAAGGCGAGGGCCAGGCACATAAAGATGAAGCTCGCCACATAGAGGGCGAAGAAGCCCCAGACGGCCTCGACCACCCGGTTATCCACCATCTTGTCGCCGATGCGCACCGGGATCTGCGCCGCCGGGTGGATCAGGCGCAGGATCTCACGCAGCCCCTGCTTGATCAGGAGCAGGAAGCGGATCACCTTGATACCGCCGCCGGTGGAGCCGGCACACCCCCCCATGAAGCTGGTAAACAGCAGCAGGATGGCGATAAAGCCGGGCCAGAGCGAGTAGTCGGCGGTGGTAAAGCCGGCCGTGGTACCGATGGAGACGGTCTGGAACACCCCCTTGGCGAAGGCCTCGCCCCAGTCGTCATAGGAGCCCATCAGATAGAGATTGACACTCACCACCAGGGCCACCAGGGCCATTACCGCGAAGTAGAAGCGGAACTCCGAATCGAGCAGATAGATGCCCGGGTCACGGCGGCGCAGGGCCATGAAATGGAGGGCGAAGTTGACCCCGGCGATCAGCATGAAGACCACCGCCACCATCTCGATGGCGGTACTGTCGAAATACCCCATACTGGCGTCATGGGTGGAGAAGCCGCCGATGGCGATGGTGGAGAAGGCGTGGCCGACGGCATCGAACAGATCCATGCCGGCGGCCTGGTAGGCGAGGGTGCAGGCGACGGTAAGACCCAGGTAGATGTACCACAACGCCTTGGCCGTCTCGGTGATACGCGGGGTGAGCTTGGAGTCCTTGATCGGGCCCGGGGTCTCGGCGCGGTAGAGCTGCATGCCGCCGATACCGAGCATCGGCAGCACCGCCACCGCCAGCACCACGATCCCCATGCCACCCAGCCACTGCAGCTGCTGACGGTAGAAGAGGATCGACTTGGGGAGCTGATCGAGACCGACAATCACCGTCGAGCCGGTGGTGGTCAAACCCGAGATCGATTCGAACACGGAATCGGTCAGCGACAGGTGCGGGTACTCCGCCAGGTAGAAAGGCAGCGCCCCGGACAACCCGAGCACCGTCCAGAACAGCACCACCACCATGAAGCCGTCGCGGGTGCGCAGATCGCGCCGCTGCCCGCGCACCCACACCCAGGAGAGCGCCCCCACCAGGAAGATCAGGAGGAAGGCGCTCACGAAGGCGCCCGCGGCGCCATCCTCATAGATAAACGAAACGGCGACCGACGGCAGCATGGTCAGGCTGAAGAGCATCAGCAGGATACCCAGGATGCGCTGCACCACCTTGAAATTCATTCCCCGCCCCCGCCGCTAGAGAAAGGTCACACCGACCTGAAACAGCCGCTCGACCTCGGGTATCTTGCGCTTGTCGATGAGAAACAGGATTACGTGGTCTCCCGACTCGATCACCGTGTCGTGGTGTGCGATCAGCACCTCCTGACCACGTACGATGGCGCCGATGTTGGCCCCCTTCGGCAGATCGATCTCATCGATCGCGCGGCCCACCACGCGCGACGAGGAGGCATCGCCATGGGCGACCGCCTCGATCGCCTCGGCGGCGCCCCTGCGCAGCGAGTGGACCATCTCGACATCGCCCCGGCGCACATGGGTAAGCAGACTGCCGATGGTCGCCTGCTGGGGCGAGATGGCGATATCGATGCCCTGGTTCTGCACCATGTCGACATACGAGGCGCGGTTGATCAGGGCCATCACCTTGCGCGCCCCAAGGCGCTTGGCAAGCATCGCCGAGAGGATGTTGGCCTCGTCATCGTTGGTCACCGCGCAGAACACATCGGTGTTTTCGATATTCTCCTCAAGCAGCAGGTTCTCGTCAGCCACGTCGCCGTGCAGGACGATGGTGCGCGGCAGCTCCTCGGCGATCTTGGCGGCCCGCGCCTTGTCACACTCGATCAACTTCACCTGGTAGTTGCGTTCCAGAGCCCCGGCCAGCCGCTTGCCCACGTTGCCGCCGCCGGCGAAGATCAGGCGCTTGAACGGTCGCTCCAGACGGCGCAACTCGCTCATTACGGCGCGAATGTTCTCCTTGGCGGCGACAAAAAAGACCTCGTCATCGACCTCGATGGTGGAGTTGCCCTCGGGTTGGATCGCCCGCCCCTGGCGATACACCGCCGCCACCCGCGCCTCGATGTGCGGCATGTGCTCATAGAGCCGTTTCAGCTCGTTGCCCACCAGGGGGCCGCCGTAGTAGGCCTTCACCGCCACCAGACGCACCAGGCCGCCGGCGAAGTCCAGCACCTGCAGGGCCCCCGGATTCTCGATCAGGCGCATGATGTAGTCGGTCACCAACTGCTCCGGACTGATCAGCAGATCGATCGGCAGGGCGTTCTGGGAGAAGAGCTCGGGGTAGTTGGTATAACCGACCGAGCGTACCCGGGCGATCTTGGTGGGGGTGTGAAACAGGGTATAGGCGACCTGACAGGCCACCATGTTGGTCTCGTCGCTGTTGGTGACGGCGAGGATCATGTCGGCATCCTCGGCCCCTGCCCGGCGCAGCACGTCGGGCTGCGCGCCGTGGCCCTGCACTGTACTCAGATCAAGGCGGTCCTGCAGCTCCCGCAGCAGCTCCTGATCCTGATCGACCACCGTGATGTCGTTGGCCTCGGAGACCAGATTGTTGGCCACCGACGTGCCCACCTGTCCCGCGCCGAGAATGATGATCTTCATTGTTGCTGTCCACCAACGGCCAACCGCTGAAGGCGCGGATTATACCGCCTGCCGGGGCCGGTATCGATCCCTAATCGCGGATCCCCAGGGCGCGCAGTTTGCGATAGAGATGGGTACGTTCCACACCCGCCGCCGCCGCCGCCTGGCTCACGTTGCCCTCGTGCTTCTCCAACTGATACTCCAAATACGCCTTCTCGAACTGCTCGCGTGCCTGGCGCAGAGGCTGATCGAAGGAGACCGGAAAGGCACCTCCCGCGCCCCCCTCGGCGATCCGCACCCCACCCAGCGCGGACTCCACCTCGGCCTGGCTGATCTCCTCTCCAACACCGAGTATCAGCAGCCGCTGAACCAGATTCTTCAGTTCACGGATGTTGCCGTGCCAGGGGTGGTTGCGCAGGAAGTTCTGCGCATCCGTGCCGAAGTGGCGGTAGGGCAGCTTCTCCTGGAGCACCAGGCGGTCGACATAGCTGCTGAGCAGTTCGGGGACATCCTCGCGGTGCTCGCGCAGGGGAGGGATGTGCAGCGGCACCACGTTGAGGTGGTAGAACAGCGCCTCGCGGAAGCGCCCCTCGCGCACCTCCTGCTCCAGATCACGCTGGGTGGCGGCGATGATGCGCACATCCACCCGAACCGGCTCCGCCCCGCCCGCGCGCAGGAACGAACCGCTGTCCAGGGCCCCCAGCAACCGGGCCTGGGCCTCCAGATTCATGTCCGCCACCTCGTCCAGAAACAGGGTGCCGCCCCGAGCCTGCTCCAGGGCGCCGTAGTGGACCGCACCACCCTCCTCGCTGCCGAACAGCTCACGCACGGCATTGCCCTTCTCAATGGCCGCCACCGCCAGATCGACGAAGGGCCGGTCGCGGCGCAGACTCTGGGCGTGAAGATAGCGGGCGAAGGTCTCGCGCCCGCTGCCGGGTTCGCCGTGGATCAGCACCCAGGTATCGTGCTGGGCGATGCGCTTGACCTGCTCGCGCAACCGCTGCATGGTCGCACTGTGGCCGGTGGGCTCGATCACCTGCTCGCCATGACGGCGCAGGCCGATGTTCTCCTGCTGCAACTGGTCCGCCTCCAGGCCGCGTTTGACCGTCAGCAGCAGCTTGGCCAGCGACAGGGGCTTCTCCAGAAAATCGTAAGCCCCGAGGCGGGTCGCCTCCACCGCCGTCTCCACCGTGCCGTGACCGGACATCATGACCACGGGGCAGGGCAGACCCTCGCCCTCGAACCACTCCTTGAGCAGGGAGATGCCATCCACGTCCGGCATCCAGATATCGAGCAGGATCAGGTCGGGACGGCGCTCGCGCAGGGCGGTGCGGGCATGGGCCCCATCCTCGGCGGTGGCGACCGAATAATCCTCGTCCTCCAGGATCTCCCGCACCAGGTTGCGGATATCCGGTTCATCGTCGACGACCAATATATGGGGAAGACTCATGGCACCTCACTTCTCAATTCGGGCCCCGGCACAGGGCGGCACAGCGGCCCATCACCGGCGCCGCGCTTCAGCACGGGGAGCCGCAGGATAACGCAGGCACCACGCTCCGGGCCATTCTCCGCCCAGATGCTCCCGCCATGCTCCTCGACGATCTTCTTCACCACCGCCAGCCCCAGCCCGGTGCCCTTGGACTTGGTAGTGACATAGGGTTCGAACAGGACCGGCAGCACCTCTTCGTCGAACCCCGCACCGTTGTCGCGCACGCACAACTCCACGAAATCACAACGCGAGAGCAGCCGCCGGGAGGTGTTGACGCTGACCTTGCCGTCGGCGACCCCCTCAACCGCCTCCAGCGCATTCTTCACCAGGTTGTGCAGCACCTGGCGCAGGCGCAGGGGATCGGCCTCCACCGCCGCCCCCTGGGCCCCAAGCTGCAGGTCGAGTCGCCCCCCGGCCCCGTGATAGAGCTCCAGCACCTCCGTGACCAGACTGTCCAGGACCAGCGGCTGGGGGTTCATCCTGGGTGGCCGGGCGTACTCGGAGAAGGCGTTGACCATCTCCTTCATCGCCTCCACCTGCTGCACGATGGTGTGGGTCGCCCGGTCGAGCACATCCGCGTCGCGCCCCTCCATCCGGGCCAGGTATTTGTGGCGCAGGCGCTCGGCCGAGAGCTGGATCGGGGTCAGCGGATTCTTGATCTCATGGGCGAGGCGCCGTGCCACCTCGCCCCACGCGGCATCACGCTGGGCGGTGATCAGGCGGGTGATGTCGTCGAACACCAGCAGATAGTCGCCCGCCCCGGGGCCGGACTGGGGCAGGGGGATGCCGCGGCACAACAGCACCTGGCGCCCCTCGCCCCCGAACAGGGTCACCTGCTCGCGCCAGTCGCCGCGACGCTCGTTGACCGCCGGGGCGACCGCCTCGATGAACTGCTGCAACAGGGGCAGTTCACCGCTCAGCGCGGCCAGCGCCTCCCCGGGCGCCAGCACCCGCCCCAGACGCAGGATCTCGTCGGCGGCGCGGTTGGCGGTGCGCACCACCCCCGCGCCACCCAGCACCAGCACCCCGCTGGTGAGGCTGCCCAGCACCGTCTCCAGATGGGCGTGCTGGGCCTCCAGTTCGCGGCGGCTGGAGGCCGCGTCATCACGCGCCTGGGCGATACGCCGGGTCATGGCGTTGAACGACTCGACCAGAAAACCGAGTTCATCGTGGGAACGCGGCAGCGGCAGCTGCATACCGTATTCGCCATCCGCCACCGCCCGGGTGCCCTCGGCGATGTCTGTGATCGGGGCCACCAGGCGCCGGGCGGAAAAGAAGGCCGCCCAGATCGCCCCCAGCAGGCTGAACAGCAGCACCAGACCGAGCGCGATGGTAAAGGTGTTCTTGAGACTGTTGCGCAGGTAGATCAGCTCCCGGTAGCGGCTGTAGCCCCCCTGCACGGTCTGGGTCAGGCGGGTGAGGTTGGTGGAGGTGTTATAGACCGCCTGCAGGATCATCTGCCGCAGCCCATCCCCTACCACCACCCGCACCTCCATCAGATCCTCTTCGCTGTTGAGAGTGAGGCCGACGAAATCCTCACCGGCGCGCACCTGCTGCAGGATCGAGTCATCGGGCAGGCTGGGCACCAGGATCGAGGGGTCGCGGTTGACCATGGCGATGAACTGCCCCGACTCCTCCATCAGGGACAATTCGCTGACATCGAACTTCTCGCGCATATCCCCGAGGCTCAGGGTCAATCCGGTGTTCGAGGCGCCACTGAGCTCCTCCATGATGCGGCGGGTGGTCTTCAGCCGCTCGCGCTTGTGCAGATCGAGGGAGGCGCGGCTCAGGGCCAGGGCATCCTCCATCGCCTGACCGATCTCGACATCGAACCAACTGTCGATGCCCTGGCGCAGAAACTGCTCGGAGTAGTAGAAGACCACTGCCACCGGCACCAGGGAGATGGCCACGAACAGCGCCACCATGCGCAGGGTCAGGCGCGATCCGGCCACCTGGCGCCGATAGCGCAGGACCATCTGCACCAGATTCACCCCGATCACGATCACCATGGCGACCAAACCCAGCACGCTGGCCACCAGCAGCGGGATGAACAGCTGGCTCAGCTGCTCGGCGTTCTGCACCGCATTGCTCATCAGGTGCAGCGAGACCAGCACCAGCAGCAGCAGGCCGGCCATCGGCAGGGCGCCGGCGGTGAGCCGCTTCAGGGCCGCAGGAGCCATTCCTTCCACTCGCTCTCGAGATTCCAGGCCGGGGTGAGATAGGCGGTCGGGCGCAACGGCAGGGGCAGGGCATCGATATCCAGCGCCGTGCGCAGGGAGAGGCGGTAGGCGGCCCCCGGCTCCAGGGCGTCGGCCCGCACCAGGTGGATGCCGCTGAGGCGGCCCAGGGCATCCAGAGCCCCCTCCCGGGTGACGAACGTCTGGCTGCCGCCGGACTGCAGATCGGTGATCTCATAGAGTTCGGAAAGCGCCTGGTAGCGCACCCGGTAAAGCAGCCGGGCATCGACCACGTCCGACTCCCAGATCCAGGCCCCCTGGCGGCGCAACTGCAGGTGTATCTGCAGGGTCAGCGGTACCCCGTTGAACAACGCCTCCTCGGCGGTGTCGGAGAAGCGGTAGTCGATCACGGCATCGACCAGATAGCGGTCAGCGGCCAGGCGGGCGCGCAGCTCAGTCACCGTGAAGCCGCCCTCGCCGGCGGCCGCCACCAGGGCGGCGCAGGCCAACAGGCACACCGCGCAGAGGCGGTGCAGGGCGGCGGGTAGTCGGCGGTGGCTCAAGGCGTCCTCTTTTCCAGGCAGGCGTAATAAAAACCGTCCATTGTCCCCTCCCCCGGCAGGGTCTGGCGCCCCACGGCCAGGGGGTGACCCCAGGCGGCGGTGATCGGCCGCTCGCGGGCCTCATCCCGGCGCCGGAGAAAACGCTCCACCTGCTGCTGGTTCTCCTCGGGCAACAGCGAGCAGGTGGCGTAGACAAGCATACCCCCGGGCTTGAGCAAGGGCCAGACGGCATCCAGGATCCGTCCCTGAAGCGCGGCCAGACGCCCGATGTCCCGGTCGCGGCGCAACAACTTGATATCGGGGTGGCGGCGGATCACCCCGGTGGCCGAGCAGGGCACGTCGAGGAGGATGCGATCGTAGCGCTGGCGCGCCCAATCACCCTCCGGTGCGGCGGCATCGCCCTGGCGCAGATGGGCCCGGCAGCCGATACGCTGGAGATTCTCGCGCACCCGTTCCAGGCGCGCGCCATCGATATCCACCGACCACAGCTCCAGGTCGGGGCAGCGCTCCAGGAGGTGGCAGCTCTTGCCCCCCGGAGCGGCGCAGGCATCCAGCACCCGCTCTCCGGGATGCGGATCGAGCAGGGCGGCGGCCAGCTGCGCCCCGGCATCCTGTACCGACACCTCGCCCTGCCCGAACCCCGGCAGCGCACTCACCGCCACCGCCTGGTCCAGGACCAGGGCCCCGGGCACCCCGGACAGCGGCCGGGCAGGCAGCGCGGCCAGGGCCAGGCGCTCGAAATAGTCCCTTGGGTTGGTCCTTGAGGCATTCACGCGAAGGGTCATCGGCGGACGGGAACAGAGGGCCCCGGCGATCGCCCGCCACTGCCCGGGCCAGGCCTGCCGCAGCCGCTCCAGCAGCCACGGAGGCAGGGCGTGGAGCGCCGCCGCATCGGCCTCCAGGCCGTCGAGCAGGGCCTGGCGTTCGCGCTGGAAGCGCCGCAGCACCCCGTTGACCAGGCCGGTGGCCCAGGGACGCCGTGGTGAGCGTGCAGCCTCCACCGTCTCCTGGACCACGGCGTGCTCCGGGATACGCATGTGCAACAGCTGGTAGAGGCCGATATAGACCAGCGCCATCACCTCCCCGTCGCGCGGCTTCAGGGGACGGGCGATCAGAGACCGCCCCAGCGCCTCCAACTGCGGGAACCAGCGCGCCACGCCAAAGCAGATCTCCTTGATCAGGGCGTGGTCGGCGGGCTCGGCCCCCGCCAGCCCGGTCTCGAACAGATCGGAGAGCGAACGCCCCTGCTGCATCTGCCACACCAGCCTGGCGGCCAACACCCGCGCACCGCCATGCACGGGAGAGCGGGTGCGCGCCCGCCCGCTACCCAAGCACCACCCCGGAAAGGGTATTGGCGTTGAGGAAGTCGGCCGCCGCCACGGCCCGCTTGCCGGGCATCTGCAACCGGGTGATGCGCAGCACCCCGTCTCCGGTGGCCACATCAATCCCCCGGCGCGACTCGTCGAGCACCCGCCCCGGCGTCTCCTGTGCGCCTTCCAGCGCAACCGCCTCCCAGATGCGCAGCGGCTGCCCGTCGAGATCGGCCTGGGCCACCGGCCAGGGGTTGAAGGCGCGCACCTGACGTTCGATCTCCCGGGCGCCCTGGCGCCAGTCGATACGCGATTCGGCCTTCTCCAGCTTACGTGCGTAGTTGGCCTGCGCATCATCCTGGGGCTGCGCCCCGATTCCCCCGGCGGCGATCCCCGGCAACGCCTCCATCAACGCCTCCGCCCCCAGCAGCGAGAGCTTGTCGTGCAGGGAGCCCCCGGTCTCTTCCGGCGCAATGGGGCAGACCCGCTTCAGGAGCATCGGCCCGGTGTCCAGACCCAGTTCCATGCGCATGATGGTGATGCCGCTGGCGGCGTCACCGGCCTGGATCGCCCGCTGGATCGGCGCCGCACCGCGCCAGCGCGGCAGCAGCGAGGCGTGGATGTTGATACAGCCCAGGCGTGGCGCGTCCAGCACCCGCTGGGGCAGGATCAGGCCATAGGCCACCACCACCATCAGGTCCGCCCGATGCGCCTCCAGCCGGGCCAGATCCGCCTCGTCCCTGAAGTTGCGGGGCTGAAACACCGCCACCCCCCCCTCCAGCGCCGTCTGCTTGACCGGGCCCGGCGCCAGCTTGCGGCCGCGTCCGGCGGGACGGTCGGGCTGGGTATAGACCGCCACCACCTGGTGCGGCGAGGCGAGCAGGGCCCGCAGCGGCGGCACCGAAAAATCGGGGGTTCCGGCAAAGATGATCCTCAGTCTGTCACCCATGGCAAACGCCTCCGCGGCCCATGCTCAGATCGCCGGCGACCGGGCGGACGCCTCGGCCTGGCGGTTGCGGCTCTCCTTCTCCAGGCGCTTACGGATGCGCTGGCGCTTGAGCCCCGATAAATAGTCGATGAACAGCTTGCCGTCGAGGTGGTCGATCTCGTGCTGGATACAGACCGCCAGCAGCCCCTCCGCCTCCTGCTCGAAGGGCTCGCCATCGCGGTCCAGGGCGCGCACCCGGATCCGGTCGGCCCGCCGCACCCGTTCATATACGCCGGGTACCGACAGGCACCCCTCGTCCATCTCCTCGACCCCCTCCCGCTCCACGATCTCGGGGTTGATCAGGCACAGCGGCTGATCGTGCTCCTCCGAGGTATCGATGACCACGATACGCCGGTGAAAATCGACCTGCGTGGCGGCCAGCCCGATCCCGGGGGCCGCGTACATGGTCTCGAACATGTCATCGACCTGCCTGCGGATCGCCTCGTCCACCTCGCCCACGGGACGGGCCTTGGTGCGCAATCGGGGGTCGGGAAAGTGAAGTATTTCAAGAATTGCCATTGGTGATTGCGGAAATCTATAGCCCGAATTATTCATAAAAAAGGGCGCACCTCGTTCAACCAATTGATATAATTGGTATTTCGCCAAAAACGCTTCGGTGAAGCTAAACGAGGTCGCCCCATGTCCAAGTCTACCCAAGAACCGCTGAGATTTCTCCCCGTTGACGGCCTGAGCGTGCGTGGCGATTTTGACGGCGGCGCCTTGTCCTCGGATTTCGGTCCCATGATTCTACGCGGCCTCGACCGCCAAATCGGCTTGACCGAGCGCTTGGCCTGCGCCTTCAACGACCAGCGCCATCCATCCTATATCACTCACAAGCTACACAAGAGTGTCGCTACCTCGTGAAAGATTTTGGGACATCCCAGTCCCCAAAATCGACTCGCCAACGCGACAGCCGTTACTGCCCCGACCGTCCTGCGCTCATCACGACTCCGTCCCGCACATTGCAGCAAAGCTGCTCGTGCGCAACTCCGTCATGATGACCACAATGACTCTACGGCGTGTCGGATGCGCTATTTGTATGCCCTACGTCACTCCCTATCGGTCGTAACTGCGGCCATACAACCGCGCCTACGCCTATCGGGGACTAACCGCCTTCGCTTCGCTCTCCATGGCGGTTAGCGAACGTTGGCGCGCTGGCTAAATGGTTATCGGTATCCAGCGGCCGGTGGTCTAGCCCCAGTTTGAATACGGGATCGCCTCTCAGGGTATTGGCGTCATTGCCATCCTCGTAGGCGCAAGCGATTTGGTAGGTGCGCTGAGCAAACAACGCCTGTAGCTTGTGAGTGATATAGCCCGAATTATTCATAAAAAAGGGCGCACCTCGTTCAACCAATTGATATAATTGGTATTTCGCCAAAAACGCTTCGGTGAAGCTAAACGAGGTCGCCCCATGTCCAAGTCTACCCAAGAACCGCTGAGATTTCTCCCCGTTGACGGTCTGAGCGTGCGTGGCGATTTTGACGGCGGCGCCTTGTCCTCGGATTTCGGTCCCATGATTCTACGCGGCCTCGACCGCCAAATCGGCTTGACCGAGCGCTTGGCCTGCGCCTTCAACGACCAGCGCCATCCATCCTATATCACTCACAAGCTACACAAGAGTGTCGCTACCTCGTGAAAGATTTTGGGACATCCCAGTCCCCAAAATCGACTCGCCAACGCGACAGCCGTTACTGCCCCGACCGTCCTGCGCTCATCACGACTCCGTCCCGCACATTGCAGCAAAGCTGCTCGTGCGCAACTCCGTCATGATGACCACAATGACTCTACGGCGTGTCGGATGCGCTATTTGTATGCCCTACGTCACTCCCTATCGGTCGTAACTGCGGCCATACAACCGCGCCTACGCCTATCGGGGACTAACCGCCTTCGCTTCGCTCTCCATGGCGGTTAGCGAACGTTGGCGCGCTGGCTAAATGGTTATCGGTATCCAGCGGCCGGTGGTCTAGCCCCAGTTTGAATACGGGATCGCCTCTCAGGGTATTGGCGTCATTGCCATCCTCGTAGGCGCAAGCGATTTGGTAGGTGCGCTGAGCAAACAACGCCTGTAGCTTGTGAGTGATATAGCCCGAATTATTCATAAAAAAGGGCGCACCTCGTTCAACCAATTGATATAATTGGTATTTCGCCAAAAACGCTTCGGTGAAGCTAAACGAGGTCGCCCCATGTCCAAGTCTACCCAAGAACCGCTGAGATTTCTCCCCGTTGACGGTCTGAGCGTGCGTGGCGATTTTGACGGCGGCGCCTTGTCCTCGGATTTCGGTCCCATGATTCTACGCGGCCTCGACCGCCAAATCGGCTTGACCGAGCGCTTGGCCTGCGCCTTCAACGACCAGCGCCATCCATCCTATATCACTCACAAGCTACACAAGAGTGTCGCTACCTCGTGAAAGATTTTGGGACATCCCAGTCCCCAAAATCGACTCGCCAACGCGACAGCCGTTACTGCCCCGACCGTCCTGCGCTCATCACGACTCCGTCCCGCACATTGCAGCAAAGCTGCTCGTGCGCAACTCCGTCATGATGACCACAATGACTCTACGGCGTGTCGGATGCGCTATTTGTATGCCCTACGTCACTCCCTATCGGTCGTAACTGCGGCCATACAACCGCGCCTACGCCTATCGGGGACTAACCGCCTTCGCTTCGCTCTCCATGGCGGTTAGCGTCTGAATCAGTAATCCGGTTCAAAATGGAATCCCAGTGAAATCCAATTGCCGATCACGCAAAGGGACCGACATGCCAAGCGCAAGACATCAGCTCATCAGCCTCCTCCTCGGCCTGACCCTCACCTGGGGTGCCACGGCCGCCGACACCGTCGCCGTCAACCCGGCCCACCCGGACCGCTACACCGTGGTGCGCGGCGACACCCTGTGGGACATCGCGGGACGCTTCCTGCGCGAACCCTGGCGCTGGCCCGAGGTGTGGCATGTCAATCCGCAGATCCGCAACCCGCACCTGATCTATCCCGGCGACATTATCACCATGACCTGGGTCAACGGCCAGCCCCGCCTGAGCCTGCAACCCGGCTCCACGGTCAAACTCACCCCCGAGGTACGCTCGACCCCCCTCGACGGGGCGATACCGGCCATCCCTGTGGACGCGGTGCGCCAGTTCCTGTCGCGCCCCTTCGTGGTTGATCAGCAGTCCCTGGACCAGGCCCCTTACGTGGTGCACTTCGCCGACGGCCACATCCTCGGCAGCACCAACATCAAGGCCTACATCCGCGCCATCGAAACCAAGGAGCACCTCCAATACCACGTGGTACGCCCCGGCAAGCCCTACCGGGACGGGGAGAGCGGTGAGCTGCTCGGCTACGAGGCGCTGTTCGTAGGTAACGCCGAACTTCAACGCATCGGCGATCCGGCCACCGTCCTGCTCACCGGCATGCAGCTGGAGACCGTCATCGGCGACCGTTTGTTCCCTGCGGACGAGGATGTCCCCCTGGAGACCTTCTACCCCAAGGCACCCGATCAGCAGATCGAGGGCCGCATCATCTCGGTGCTCAACGGCGTCTCCCAGATCGGACAGTTCAACGTGGTGGTACTGGACCGCGGCGACAGCGACGGGCTGGCGGTGGGCGACGTCATGAACATCCTGCACAAGGGGCGCGAGGTACGCGACGTGGTCACCCCCCGCTCCGACGACACGGTCACCCTGCCCGACGAGCCGGCCGGCACCCTGCTGGTGTTCCGCACCTTCCCCCGTGTCAGCTTCGCCCTGATCATGCAGGCCACCCGCCCGCTCAATGTCGGCGACCGGGTCATCAACCCGCTCTAGCCCACCGGGATCCGGAGCCATGGGACCGTCTGACGAAGCCCGAAGATATGGTGTAACCGGCCGATTGGCAGCCGCATTTCGCGATCGCCCGACTCACCCCGGGGGCGGCCCGGGCTAATGGGAACACCGGATCAGGGCGGGACGCCCGAAGTCACCGACAGGGAAGCCGAGGCGTCCGGAGAGCTGCGCTGGTGGCTCGCCCTGCAACACGCTCCCGGCCTCGGCTGCCGGGGGTACAACCAACTGCTGGAGCAATTCGGTTCCCCAGGACGCCTGTTCCGGGAACCCACCCTGGCGGAGAGCGCCGGGCGCCCCGGCGCGGCCCTGCGCGACTACCTGCGCAACCCCGACTGGAAGCGTGTGGAACAAGCGCTGCACTGGCTGGAGCACCCGGGGCATCGGGTGATCACCCGCGCCGACCCCGCCTATCCCGAGCTGTTGACACAGATCGCCGACCCGCCGCCGCTGCTCTACGTGGTCGGTGACGCACACCTGCTGGAGCTGCCGCAACTGGCCATCGTCGGCTCCCGCAACCCCACCGAAGCGGGCCGCCGCACGGCCCATGAGTTTGCCCGCCACCTCGCCGGCGGCGGACTCTGCATCACCAGCGGACTGGCCAGCGGCATCGACGGGGCCAGCCACCAGGGAGCACTGGAGGCACAGGGCCACACCATCGCGGTGACCGGCACCGGCCCCGACCGCATCTACCCGGCGCGCCACCGGGAGCTGGCCCACCGCATCGCCGAAGAGGGGGCGATCATCACCGAATTCCCCCTCGGCACCCCACCCCTGGGCGCCAACTTCCCGCGCCGCAACCGGATCATCAGCGGCCTCAGCCTCGGCACCCTGGTGGTGGAGGCGGCCACCAAGAGCGGCTCGCTGATCACCGCCCGACTCGCAACCGAGCAGGGACGCGAGGCGTTTGCCATCCCAGGCTCCATCCACAACCCCCTGGCCAGGGGCTGTCATGCGCTGATCCGCCAGGGGGCCAAGCTGGTGGAGTCCGCCGACGACATCCTGGAAGAGCTGGGGCCACTACTGGAGCGTTTTCTGATCCCGGTGTCGGAGCCGCAACAGCAGCCTCTGCCGGAGGATCGGGAGTGGGATGGTGAATACCGGCGGCTTTTCGCCCAGTTGAGCTTCGATCCGCTGCAAATCGACACCCTGATCCAACGCAGCGGATTGACCCCGGAGCAAGTTTCCTCCATGCTGCTGGTGCTAGAATTGGAGGATTACGTATCATCCGCCCCCGGCGGGTGCTATCAGCTGCTGCGCAGTCCACCGGTCTTCGAGCGAAACGGATGACCCGTTTCCGCACCTGCCGCATCCAGCCTGTAGAGAGAGAGCATGAACGAAAGCGTTGTCGATATCCTTATCTATCTGTATGAAAACTTCATGGATAGCGACCCGGGCGAGCCTTCCGACCAGGAGGCGATCCACGAGGATCTGCTCCAGGCGGGCTTCTCCGAGCAGGAGATCGGCAAGGCCTTCGAGTGGCTCGACGAGCTGGCCCTGGGCCAGGACCGCCAGCCCCACGCCGTGCACACCGACCGCTCCCTGCGCATCTATACCCAGACAGAGCAGAACCGACTCGACCTCGACAGCCGGGGCCTGATCCTGTTTCTGGAGCAGAACGGCATCCTCGACCAGACCAGCCGCGAGCTGGTCATCGAACGGGCCATCGCCCTCGACACCCACCCGATCACCGTGGAAGAGCTGAAGTGGGTGGTACTGATGGTGCTGATGAACCAGCCCGGCCAGGAGAGCGCCTTTGCCCAGATGGAAGATCTGGTCTACAACGACGACCCGGTCTATCTTCACTGAAACACCGGGCAGCGGGACCGGGGACGGAGCCCCGCCACCCACCCCGCCCACCCAACCGCGACAAACGAATCCTGCACTCCATGAATCTGGTCATCGTCGAATCCCCAGCCAAAGCCAAAACCATCAAGAAATACCTGGGCAAGGATTTCGAGGTCCTCGCCTCCTACGGGCATGTCCGCGACCTGGTACCCAAGGAGGGGGCGGTTGACCCCGCCAACGACTTCGCCATGAAGTATCAGGTGATCGAGAAGAACGATCGCCACGTACAGGCGATATCCAAGGCACTCAAGGGAGCCGACACCCTCTACCTCGCGACCGACCCCGACCGCGAGGGGGAGGCGATCTCCTGGCACCTCTACGAGCTGCTCAAGGGGCGCCGCCATCTCAAGGGCAAGGAGGTGTACCGGGTGGTCTTCAACGAGATCACCAAGAAGGCGATCCAGGATGCGGTAGCCCATCCGCGCCAGCTGTCGATGGACCTGGTCAACGCCCAGCAGGCGCGCCGCGCTCTCGACTACCTGGTCGGTTTCAACCTCTCGCCCCTGCTCTGGAAGAAGGTGCGCCGCGGCCTCTCGGCGGGACGGGTGCAGAGCCCCGCCCTGCGCATGATCGTAGAGCGCGAGGAGGAGATCGAGGCCTTCGTGGCGCGCGAATATTGGAGCGTCGAGGCGGACCTGGACAAGCTGGGACAGCGCTTCAGCGCCAAACTCACCCGCTACGGCGGTGAGAAGATCGAACAGTTCAGCATTACCAACGCCGCCCAGGCGGCGCAGGTGGAGGAGACCCTGCAACAGGCCGCCGGAGGCCGGCTCAGCGTCACCCAGGTTCAAAAAAAGCAGCGCCGGCGCAACCCCGCAGCCCCCTTTACCACCTCCACCCTGCAACAGGAGGCGGCGCTCAAGCTCGGCTTCACCGCCCAGCGCACCATGCGCACCGCCCAGCAGCTCTACGAGGGCATCGACACCGGGACCGGGGCGGTCGGCCTGATCACCTACATGCGTACCGATTCGGTGCACCTGGCCGACGAGGCGCTGGAGGAGCTGCGCGCCTTCATCAACGAGCGCTTCGGCACCGCCCAGCTGCCGAAACAACCGCGCCTGTTCAAGACCAAGGCGAAAAACGCCCAGGAGGCCCACGAGGCGATCCGGCCCACCTCCGCGCTGCGCACCCCGGAGGAGCTGCAGGGGCACCTGAGCCGCGACCAGCACCGACTCTACGAGCTGATCTGGAAACGCACCGTCGCCTGCCAGATGATCCACGCCACCATCAATACCGTGGCCGCGGATCTGGCCTGCGGCGCCGACAACAACTTCCGGGCCACCGGCTCGACCATCGCCAACCCCGGTTTCATGGCACTCTACCTGGAGAGCGTGGACGACGCCAAAAAGGGCGACGACGACGAGAAGATGCTCCCCCCCCTGGAAGAGGGCGAGCAGATCGACCTGCGTGCGATCCGCCCCGAGCAGCACTTCACCGAGCCGCCGCCGCGCTACAGCGAGGCGAGCCTGGTCAAGGCCCTGGAGGAGCACGGCATCGGCCGCCCCTCAACCTACGCCTCCATCATCTCCACCCTGCAGGACCGAGAGTATGTGCAGTTGGAGAAGAAGCGTTTCCACCCCACAGACGTGGGACGCGTGGTCAACCGCTTCCTCACCAACTACTTCACGCGCTATGTCGACTACGACTTCACCGCCCGGCTGGAGGACGAGCTCGACGCCGTCTCCCGGGGCGAGGAGGAGTGGGTCCCCCTGCTGCGCCAGTTCTGGGGTCAGTTCAAGGAGCGCATCGACCATACCCAGGAGAACGTCAAGCGCAGCGACGTCACCCACGAGGCGCTGGATGAGAGCTGCCCCGAGTGCGGCAGCCCCCTCTCGATCCGCCTCGGACGCCACGGCCGTTTCGTGGGCTGCACCAACTACCCCACCTGCAGCTATACCCGCGATCTCGACGGCACCCAGCGCGAGCAGGAGCCGGAGACGGTGGAGGGGCGCAACTGCCCCGACTGCGACTCCACCCTGGTGATCAAGCGTGGCAAGTACGGCAAGTTCATCGGTTGCAGCGGCTACCCCGGCTGCCGCTACATCGAACCCCTGGAAAAACCCGAGGACACCGGCGTCACCTGCCCCAAGTGCGCCAACGGCAGCCTGATGAAACGCAAATCGCGCCGCGGCAAGATCTTCTACAGCTGCGCCACCTACCCGCGGTGTGACTACGCCACCTGGAACGAACCCCTGGCCGAGCCCTGCCCGCGCTGCGGCTGGCCGATCCTCACCCTCAAGACCACCAAGCGCCGCGGCACCGAAAAGGTGTGCCCGCAGAAGGAGTGCGGCTTCTGCGAACCGGTGGACGGGGAGACCCCCTGACCCGCATCCCGCACCGGGTGCCGCATTGACAAAACCCATCGCCTAACCCGGCCGGAACTGCTACATTCGGCCGTTGCGCAGGCGCGTGGCCCGAACTTTCTGCCGCCGCCCCGTGTCCAACAGACGCCCCATTGACCAGCGGCGGAGAGAACATGTCCACCAGTCGAAAGAGATGGGTCCTGCTGATCCCGGTAGTGATCGGCGTGGCCCTGTTTGCCATGATGAAGAAGAACCGCCTGGAGCCGGTGCAGGAACCACCGGGCGAGCAGGCGAAGGCGGTCCGGGTGGTGACCGTCCCCAGCCTCACCGTGCTGCCCCGCGCCACCGGCCACGGCAGCGTACGCCCCTCCCGCACCTGGGAAGCGGTGGCCCAGGTCAGGGGCAAGATCGTGGAGCGGCATCCGGGTCTGGAGAAGGGGGCGATCGTGGAGAGCGGGACCCTGGTTCTGCGCATCGATCCAGCGGACTACGAACTGGCCATCGCCCAGGCCGATGCGGATATCCAAGCGGCCCAGGCCCAGTTGCGGGAGCTGGAGGCGAACGCCACCAACATTCGCGCCTCGCTGGGCATCGAACAGGAGGCCCTGGCGCTCAACCGCAAGGAGCTGCAACGCAAGCGGGATCTGCTCGGCAAAGGCGGGGTGAGCCGCTCCGACCTCGACAACCAGGAGCGCAGTCTGCTGGCCCAGCAGCAGAGCGTGCAGGCGCAACGCAACGCCCTCAACCTGCTGCCCAGCCAGCGCGCCCTGTTGGAGGCGCAACTGGCCCGGCACCAGGCGGCGCTGGCCGTGGCCCGGCGCAACCTGGAACACACCGCGATCCGCCTCCCCTTCACCGGCCGCATCTCCGAGGTGCGGGTCGAGCAGGCGCAATACGTGCGCGAGGGCGAGGCGCTGTTCGGCGTCGACGATCTGCAACGCGCCGAGATCGAGGCCCAGATCCCGATCGATCAGATGGCCCCCCTGTTCCACGCCAGCCGCCCCATCGACATCCTCAACCGCCCGGATGCGGCCGCCGCCTTCGGACAGCAGATCACCGCCCGGGTGCGCCTGCGCGAGAACGGCCTGAGCGCCGAGTGGGAGGGGCGCTTCGCGCGCCTCAGCGACAGCCTCGACCCCAAGACCCGCACCGCCGGGGTGATCGTCGAGGTGGACGACCCCTACGCCGGCATGCAGCCCGGGGTGCGTCCGCCCCTGGTCAAGGGCCTGTTCGTGCAGATCGACCTCACCGGCACCCCCCGCCCCGATCGCATCGCCATCCCGCGCTCGGCCCTGCGCTCCGATCAGCGGGTCTATATCGCCAACGCCGACAACCGCCTGGAGATCCGCCCGGTCGAAACCGGACTGATCCAGCCCGAATACGTCGTGCTCAGCCAAGGCGTGAACGCCGGCGAGCGCCTGGTGGTATCGGACCTGGTACCGGCCATCGATGGCATGCTGTTGGCGCCCCATGAAGACCCGGAGACCCTGGCGCGCCTGAGCGCCGGCGCCACCGGGGGAACCGCCCGATGATCGATTTCTTCGCCCGCCACCCCACCGCCGGCAACCTGCTGATGCTGTTTCTGGCGGTACTCGGCATCAGCGCCCTGCCGGGGCTGCAGCGCGAGACCTTTCCCGACTTCGCCGCCCAGCAGCTGCAGATCAGCATCGCCTACCCGGGCGCCAGCGCGGAAGAGGTGGAGGAGGCGCTGTGCCAACGGGTGGAGGAGGCGGTGGACGCCATCAGCGACGTGGCGGAGATGCGCTGCGAGGCGCGCGAGGGGGTGAGCGTCTCGGTGGTGGAGATGGAGGAGGGGGGCGATATCGCCCGCTTCATGGATGACGTGAAGAGCGAGATCGAGGCCATCTCCAGCTTCCCAGACCAGGTGGAGCTGCCGGTGATCAAGGAGCTCGGGCGCACCGACAAGGTGGTCGCCCTGGCCATCACCGGCCCCATGAGCGACACCGATCTGAAGGCCTACGCCGAGCAGGTCAAGGAGCAGTTGCAGGGCCTGCCGCGGGTATCGCAGGTGGAGGTCAACGGCTTCTCCGACCGTCAGTTGCGCATCGAGGTCCCGGCCAGCGCCCTGCGCCAGTACGGGCTGAGCATGTCGGATGTGGCCAACGCCGTCACCCGTCAGGGCATCGACCTCCCCTCGGGATCGCTGGAGACCCATGACCGCGACCTCCTGATCCGCTTCGCCGATCTGCGCCGCAGCCCGCGCGAACTGGCCGCGCTGACCGTGGTCGGCGCAGACTCCGGGGCGGAGATCCCCCTCGGCGCCATCGCCCGCATCCACGACCGCTTCGAACGGGACGAGGAGAAGGTTCTGTTCAACGGCCGCCGCGCGGCCCTGCTGCAGGTGATCAAAACCAAGCAGCAGGACACTCTGCAGGTAATGCAGGAGGTACGCGCCTTCCTGGAGGGGCGGCTGCGCCCCCAGGCGCCGCCCGGGGTGGAGTTCTTCATCACCCAGGACCGCTCCTCCATCGTCCAGGATCGCCTCGACCTGCTCACCCGTAACGGCGCCCAGGGGCTGGTGCTGGTGTTTCTGGTGATGTGGCTCTTCTTCCAGGGGCGCTTCGCCTTCTGGGTCGCCATGGGCCTGCCGGTCTCGTTCCTCGGCGCCCTGTTCTTCATGAACCTCCTCGGGCTGACCATCAACATGATCACCATGGTCGCCCTGCTGATCGCCATCGGTCTGCTGATGGACGACGCCATCGTCATCGCCGAGAACATCGCCACACAGTTACGCCGGGGCCGGGGCGCCCTGCAGGCGGCCATCGACGGCACCCGCCAGGTGGCCCCGGGCGTCCTCGCTTCGTTCCTCACCACGGTGTCGGTGTTCGGCCCCCTCGCCTTCCTCTCGGGCCACATGGGCAAGGTGCTGCAGTTCATCCCCATGGTGCTGCTGCTGGTGCTGACGGTGAGCCTGATCGAGGCATTTCTGATCCTGCCCCATCACCTGGCCCACTCCCTGCGCCGCCACGAGGGACAACCCGGCGCCTTCCGCCAGCGTTTCGACCAGAGCCTGCACCGGTTCCGCGACCACACCCTGGGGCATCTGGTGGACCGGGCGATCCGCCAGCGCTACTGGTTCCTGGGCAGCGCCATCGCCCTGTTCATCGTCAGCATCGGCATGCTGGCCGGCGGTAAGCTCAAGTTTCAGACCTTTCCGGATATCGAGGGCGACATCATCGAGGCGCGCCTGCTGCTGCCCCAGGGCACCCCGCTGGCCCACACAGAGGCGGTGGTGGAGCGGATCGTAGAGGCGGCACGGGAGATGGACGCGACCTTCTCCCCGGCGCAGCCCGACGGCCAGCGCCTGGTCCGCAACATCCAGGCCCGCTTCAACAGCAACGCCGACGCCGGCGAGGCCGGGCCGCACCTGGCCACGGTGACGGTGGATCTGCTCACCGCCGAACAGCGCAACGGCCGGATGGATGACTTCATCCACGACTGGCGCCAGCGCGTCGGCGAGATCCCCGACATCGTCGCCCTCAACTTCAAGGAGCCGGTGCTCGGCCCCGGGGGAATCCCCCTGGAGATCCGCCTCACCGGCCCCGACCTGGATCAGCTGAAGCGGGCCTCCGGTGAGCTGCAAGCGTGGCTCGCCCGCTACCGGGGGGTGTTCGACCTCTCCGATGACCTGCGTCCGGGAAAGCCCGAGCTGCGCCTGCGCCTGCGCGACGGCGCCCTGGCCCTGGGGCTGGACGCCGCCGGCATCGCCGGCCAGCTACGCGCCGCGTTCCAGGGCGCCACCGCCAACGAGATCCAGATCGGCCCCGAGTCCTACGAGATCGACGTACGCCTGGACGCCGCTGACCGGGCCACCCTCGGCGACCTGGAGCGCTTCCGGATCCACACCGCGGACGGCGCCCAGATCCCCCTCAACGCGGTCGCGGTGATCGAGCATGACCGCGGCTACTCCCGCATCCAGCGGGTGGACGGGGTGCGCACCGTCACTGTCAGCGGCGACCTCGACAGCCGCCTGGCCAACGCCCGCGAGATCATCAACCACACCAATCAGGCGTTCATCCCGGACCTGCTCAAGCGCCACCCCGGGGTACGGGTGGGGATCAAGGGGCAGTCCGCCGAGACCGCCAAGACCGGCGCCTCGATGCTGCGCAGCTTCGGCATCGGACTGATCGGCATCTTCATCCTGCTCAGCTTCCAGTTCCGCAGCTACACCGAACCGGTCGTGGTGATGAGCATCATCCCGATGGCCCTGATCGGGGTCATCTGGGGCCACCTGCTGATGGGCCAGCCCCTGACCATGCCGAGCATTATCGGCTTCACCTCCCTGGCCGGCATCGTGGTCAACGACTCGATCCTGCTGGTGGAGTTTCTGAAGCTGCGGGTGCGCGAGGGACTGGATATCGTGGAGGCGGCACGGATGGCCAGCCGCGACCGCTTCCGCGCGGTGCTGCTCACCTCGATCACCACCATCGCCGGCCTCACCCCATTGCTGCTCGAACGCAGCATGCAGGCCCAGGTGCTGATCCCCCTGGCCACCAGCATCGTCTTCGGGCTGCTGGCCACCACGCTGCTGGTGCTGCTGGTGGTGCCGGCGCTCTACAGCATCCTGCACGACCTGGGGCTGGCCACCACCGCCCGGGAACAGCCCCCGGCGGAGAATGCCGCTCAGGCGTCGGCCGGGGCGTAGCGCCGGCGCAGCTTCGGCTTCTCGATCTTGCCGGTGGCGTTGCGCGGCACCGCGCCGAAGTGGATCACCCGGGGACGCTGGTAACGGGGCAGGGCCTCGGCATAGTCGAGTACCTCGCGTTCGGAAAGTGTCCGCCCCGGTTTGAGCTGAATCACCGCGGTAACCAGTTCACCCAGGCGCACGTCGGGGGTGCCGATGACCCCGATATCCTGAATCGCGGGGTGGGCCATGAAGTGGTTCTCGACCTCCACCGGGGATACGTTCTCGCCGCCGGTGATGATCAGATCCTTCTTGCGATCCACCAGCCAGATAAAGCCCACCTCGTCGCGGCGGGCGATATCCCCGGTATGCAGCCACCCATCCCGGATCGCCGCGGCGCTCGCCTCTGGATCGCGGTAGTACTCCCGCATCACCCCCGGCCCCTTCACCAACAACTCGCCGGGGGTACCGTCGGGAAGGTCGTTGCCGTCGAAATCGACGATCCGCGCCTCCCAGTCGAAGCCGGGCACGCCGATGGCGCCGATGTGTTCGGTATTGCCCAGCCCCAGGTGCACGCAACCGGGTCCGGTGGTCTCGGTCAGGCCGTAATTGGTATCGTAGTCATGTCCGGGAAACAGCCGCCGCCAGGCCCGGACCAGGCTCGGCGGCACCGGCTGGGCACCGATGTGCATCAGGCGCCACTGCTCCAGCCGGTAACGCCCCAGATCCAGCTCGCCATTCTCGTGGGCGATCAGGATATCGTGTGCCCAGGGCACCAGCAGCCAGACGATGGTCGCCCGCTCCTCGGAGACCGCCTCCAGGATCCACTGCGGCCGCACCCCCTTGAGGATCACCGCCCGGGCGCCGACGATCAGGTTGCCGAACCAGTGCATCTTGGCGCCGGTATGGTACAGGGGGGGGATGCAGAGGAAGTTGTCGTCGCAAGAGTGTCGCTACCTCGTGAAAGATTTTGGGACATCCCAGTCCCCAAAATCGACTCGCCAACGCGACAGCCGTTACTGCCCCGACCGTCCTGCGCTCATCACGACTCCGTCCCGCACATTGCAGCAAAGCTGCTCGTGCGCAACTCCGTCATGATGACCACAATGACTCTACGGCGTGTCGGATGCGCTATTTGTATGCCCTACGTCACTCCCTATCGGTCGTAACTGCGGCCATACAACCGCGCCTACGCCTATCGGGGACTAACCGCCTTCGCTTCGCTCTCCATGGCGGTTAGCGTGGGTCTGACCGTGGTGGCGGTTCTCCACGTAGCAGGCGTGCTCCAGGTTGCGATGGGTCAGACGCACCGCCTTGGGCAGCCCGGTGGTTCCTGAGGTGAAATAGAGGGCGGCGGTGTCGGTGAGCTCCAGCGGCAGGGCGGGATCCCGGGACGGCGCCTGCGCAACGAACGCCGCGTAGGGCACGGCAAACGCCGGGCAACCCCCCTCGGGACCCAGATAGACATAGTGCTCGACATCGCGGTCGAGATCGGCGCGGATCGCCTCGATGCGCTCGATAAACTCAGGACCGAAGAGCAGCACCCGGGGCCGTACCAGCCCGGCGCAACCGCGGATCACCTGGGCCTCGAAACGGAAGTTCAGCGGCACCGCCCAGGCCCCGCTGCGCAGGATGCCGAAGTAGGCGGGCAGCCACTCCAGGCAATTCATCAACAGGTGCGCCACCCGATCCCCGGGGCGCACCCCGTGGGCGCGCAGGGCATTGGCGAAGCGGCTGGCCTGGCGGTCGAATTCCAGCCAGGTGATCTCACGGCGCGCGCCGATGGCCGGATCGCGCTCCACCAGCGCCACCTCATCACGGTACATCCTGGCGTTGCGGGCCAGTATCTCGGTAATCAACATGAACAGCGACCTGAAGCTCCGGCTGACCCCGGCAATTTACCACATTCCACAGCACTTTTTCCGGGCGGGGCATCGGCCGCTTTTATTGACCCACTCCAATGCGTGCGGACCGTAAAAGCGGCTATGCTTGGATGCAGGCCCGCCAAGAGGCCCGGAGAGAGACCCAGCCGCACTGTTCCAGGGAGCCCGCCATGCAGGAATCCACCATGGTTATCGTCGATGGCAACGAAGCCGCCGCCCAGATCGCCCATCTGACCAATGAGGTGATCGCCATCTACCCCATCACCCCGGCCTCACCGATGGGGGAGTGGGCCGACGAGTGGTCCTCGCTCAAACGACCCAACCTGTGGGGCACGGTGCCCGATGTGATCGAGATGCAGAGCGAGGCGGGGGCCGCCGCCGCGATCCACGGCGCGTTGCAGGCGGGCAGCCTCGCCACCACCTTCACCGCCTCCCAGGGCCTGCTGCTGATGATCCCCAGCATGTACAAGATCGCCGGCGAGCTGACACCGATGGTGCTGCACGTCTCGGCCCGCTCCCTGGCCGCCCAGGCGCTGTCGATCTTCGGCGACCACAGCGACGTGATGGCCTGCCGCGCCACCGGCTTTGCCATGCTCTGCTCCAACTCGGTGCAGGAGGTGATGGATTTTGCCCTGCTGGCCCAGGCCGCCTCCCTCGAATCGCGCATCCCCTTCGTGCACTTTTTCGACGGCTTCCGGATCTCCCACGAGGTGAGCAAGATCACCCGGGTCGAGTCGGACCAGGTACGCGCACTGATCGACGAGGAGGCGGTCGAGGCGCACCGCCGGCGCGGCCTCAACCCCGACCACCCGGTGATCCGCGGCACCTCCCAGAACCCCGACGTCTACTTCCAGGGCCGTGAGTCGGTCAACGCTTATTATCAGAAGCTTCCCTCTATTTTACAGGGCCTGATGGACCGGTTCGCGGAGCTGACGGGGCGCCGTTACCATCTCTTCGACTACCACGGCGACCCCGAGGCGCAGCGGGTGATCTGCCTCATGGGCTCGGGGGCCGGGGCCGCCGCCGAGATGGTCGACGACCTGGTCGCCCGGGGCGAGAGGGTGGGTCTGCTCAAGGTACGCCTGTTCCGCCCGTTCGCCGCCGACGCGCTGCTCGGCGCGCTGCCCGCCAGCGCCCGGCGCATCGCGGTGCTCGACCGCACCAAGGAGCCGGGGGCCGACGGCGAGCCGCTCTACAAGGATATCCTCGGCGCCCTCGCCCAGGCCTTCACCCGGGGCGGGCGCAGCGACATGCCCCTGGTGATCGGCGGACGGTTCGGCCTCTCCTCCAAGGAGTTCACCCCGGCCATGGTCCAGGCGGTGTTCGAGCACCTGAAAGCGGAGCGGCCACACACCCCCTTCACCATCGGCATCCACGATGACCTCGGCGGCACCAGCCTGGAGTGGGATCCCGCCCAACTGCCCGCCGCGGCGCGGGAGATGACCTGCGCCCTGTTCTACGGCCTCGGCAGCGACGGCACGGTGAGCGCCAACAAGAACAGCATCAAGATCATCGGCGAGCAGACCGACCGGTACGTGCAGGGCTACTTCCAGTACGACTCCAAAAAGGCCGGTGCGGTGACCATCTCCCACCTGCGCTTCGGACCGCGCCCGATCCACTCCACCTATCTCATCGGCGATCATCAGGCCGCCTTCGTCGCCTGCCATCAACCCACCTTCATCGGCCGCTACCCGATGCTCGACAAGGCCGCCCCCGGGGCCACCTTCCTGCTCAACACCGCCACCCCGCCGGAGCAAATCTGGGACCAGCTGCCCCGGGCAATGCAGCAGCAGATGATCGACAAACGGATCCACTTCTACGTGATCGACGCCTACGGCGTGGCCGACGCCACCGGCATGGGGCGGCGCATCAACACCATCATGCAGACCTGTTTCTTCGCCATCAGCGGCGTGCTGGAGCCGTCGCGGGCCATCGAGCTGATCAAGCAGGCGGTGGAGAAGAGCTACGGACGCAAGGGGCGTAAGCTGCTGGAGCGCAATTTCGCCGCCATCGACGGCAGTGTCGAGCGCCTGCACCGGGTGGAGATTCCGCAACACCTCAGCGGCCACGAGCAGCCCCGGCCGATCGTCAGTCCACAGGCCCCCGCCTTCGTGCGGGAGGTGACCGCCACCATCATCGCCGGGCGCGGCGATGAGCTGCGGGTCAGCCAGATCCCCGACGACGGCTCCTGGCCCCTGGGCAGCGCCGCCTGGGAGAAACGCGATCTGGCCCGGGAGCTGCCCCGCTGGGAACCCGATATCTGCACCCACTGCGGCAAGTGTCCCCTGATCTGCCCGCACGCGGCGATCCGCTCCAAACTGTTCCGGCTGGAATTGACGGCGGATGCCCCCGAACCGTTCCTGCACCGCCAGATCAAGGGCAAGGTCTTTGAAGAGGGGTGGCACATCAGCTACCAGGTGGCCCCCGAGGACTGCACCGGCTGCGGGCTGTGCGTGGAGATCTGCCCGATCAAGGACAAGAAGAACCCGGGACGCAAGGCGCTGAACATGACCGCCGACCCGGCCTACAAGCGGCAGGAGATCGCCAACTGGGCGTTTTTCGCCGCTCTGCCCGAATACGACCGCTCCCGGATCAAGGTCACCACCCTCAAGGGCTCGATGCTGATGCAGCCGCTGTTCGAGTTCTCCGGCGCCTGCGTCGGCTGCGGAGAGACCCCCTACGTCAAGCTGGCCACCCAGCTGTTCGGCGACCGCATGATCATCGCCAACGCCACCGGCTGCTCCTCCATCTACGGCGGCAACCTGCCCACCACCCCCTACACCACCGACCCCGACGGACGCGGCCCGGCCTGGAACAACTCCCTGTTCGAGGACACCGCCGAGTTCGGCCTCGGCATCCGCCTGGCGGTGGACAAACAGGCGGCCCACGCCCGCGAACTGCTGCAACAGCTTACCGACGCAATCGATCCCGGGCTGCGTGAACGCCTGCTGGAGAACCCCCAGCCGGACGAGGCTGGCATTCACCAGCAGCGCGAGGATGTGCGGCAGCTGAAGCGGATCCTGGAGGCGACCCCCGGGGAGGCCGCCCGCAAACTCCTGGCGCTGGCCGATATGCTGGTCAAGAAGAGCGTATGGTCGTTCGGCGGAGACGGCTGGGCCTACGATATCGGCTACGGCGGCGTGGACCATGCATTGAGCTCCGGGCGCAACCTCAATCTGCTGGTACTCGACACCGAAGTCTACTCCAACACCGGCGGCCAGACATCCAAGGCGACCCCGCTGGGGGCGGTGGCCAAGTTTTCCGCCGCCGGCAAGCCGACCATGAAGAAGGACCTGGCGCTGATGGCCATGGCCTACGGTAACGTCTACGTGGCCCAGATCGCCCTCGGCGCCAAGGATGTGCAAACCCTGCGCGCCTTTCTCGACGCGGAATCCTACGACGGCCCCTCGCTGATCATCGCCTACAGCCCCTGTATCGCCCACGGCATCGACATGGCCAACAACATCAGCCACCAGGAGCTGGCGGTCAACAGCGGCCACTGGCCCCTGTTCCGCTTCGACCCGCGCAAGGCACGGGCCGGGGAGAACCCCCTGCACATGGACTCCAGGGAGCCCTCCATCCCCTACCGCGACTTCGCCGCCAGCGAGACCCGCTTCAGCGTGCTGATGCGCACCCATCCGGAGGAGGCGGAGCGCTATCTGAAACAGGCGCAGGAGGAGGTCAAGTCCCGCTTCCTGCTCTACCACCAGTTGGCCGAGCTGGCCATCAACCCCGACCCCGCCGCCAAGGGAGCGCAGTAATGGATCTCACCACCGACTACCTGGGCCTGCGCATCACCAGCCCCCTGATCCCCTCCGCCTCACCACTGACCCACAGCCTCGACAGCGCCAGACGCCTGGAAGAGGCGGGCGCCGGGGCGATCATCATGCACTCGCTGTTCGAGGAGTCGATCGACGCGGAGGAGGCGCACCTGGAGAAGCTTCTGCATCACCAGGAGACCGGCTTCGGAGAGGCCCAGAGCTTCCTCCCCACCCACAACGGCTTCGGCAGCGTCCTGGACGACTACCTGGAGCAGCTGCGCCGGCTCAAGGAGGCCTTGCAGATCCCGGTCGTCGCCAGCCTCAACGGCATCACCGAGGGGGGCTGGCTGGAGCACGCCGCCGACCTGGAGCAGGCGGGCGCCGACGCCCTGGAGCTGAACGTCTACTTCGTCCCCACCGATCTCGACCTCCCCGGCTCCCAGGTGGAGCGGCGCTACCTCACCCTGCTGGGGGCCCTGCGCGAGCGCATCCGCATCCCGATCAACATGAAGCTCTCCCCCTACTTCAGCTCCACCGGCCACCTGGTGCGCGAGATCGAGACCATCGGCGGCGACGGTGTGGCCCTGTTCAACCGTTTCTACGAACCGGACATCGACATCGAAAGCCTGCGCCTGAACCACCGCCTGCAACTCTCAACCGCCCAGGAGAGCCTGCTGAGCATGCACTGGATGGCCCTGCTCTACGGCCGGACCAGTCTCACCCTGGGCGCCACCAGCGGGGTACACAGCGCCACGGACGCCATCAAGCTGCTCCTGGCCGGAGCGGATGTGGTGCACCTGTGCAGCCTGCTGCTGGAGCAGGGGCCCGGCGCCCTGGCCAAGGTCCGCCTGGGGATCGAGGAGTGGATGGAGGAGAAGGGCTTCGAAGACCTCGACGCCTTTCGGGGCATGCTCAGCCACCACCACACCGACAACCCCGAACTCCTGGAGCGCATCAACTACCTCAAGGCCCTCGACAGCTATCACCTACGTTAAGGGGCCCGCGCGGGACGCCTGGCGGGCGAGCGCCTCAGCGCATCCAGGCTGAAGACCCCGAGCCCGGCCCAGATCAGCGCGAAGGTGACCAGGTGCGCCACACCGAACGGCTCGCTGAACAGCCACACCGCGAGCAGAAACTGAATGCTCGGGTTGAGGTAGGAGAGCATCCCCACCGTGGCGTAGGGCAGGCGCCTGGCACCGGCTGTGAACAGGATCAGGGGCAGTGCCGTCATCAGGGCGGAGGCGGCCAGCAGGGCATCGAACCCCGGCCCGAGGGTACCGAACACCAGTTCCCCCTGGGCCCGCAGGTGCAGCAGATAGGCGAAAGCGGCGGGGGTCAGCAGCAGACACTCCACCGTCAGTCCCAGCAGGGCATCGACCGGGGCCAGCTTGCGCAACAGCCCGTAACTGGCGAAGCTGAGGGCGAGCACCAGCGTCACCCACGGCAACTGCCCCAGCGCCAGCAGCAGATTCAACACCCCGAGGGCGGCCAGCAGGACCGCCAGGGTCTGGCGTCTGTTCAGCGCCTCGCCAAGAAACAGCCTGCCCAGCAGCACCATCACCAGGGGCATCAGAAAGTACCCGAGACTCGCCTCCAGCGCCTTTTCGTTGTTCACCGCCCAGATGAACACCAGCCAGTTGAGCGCCACCAGCAGGGAGCTGGCCAGCAACATCGCCATCAGACGGCCCCGGACAGCGATCCCCGCCAGCGCCCTCAGGCGCCCCGCCATGATCACCAGCAGCAACGTGAACACGCACGACCACAACACGCGGTGAGCCAATATCTCCAGGGCCGGGGCCTGGCCCACGAGGCGATAGAAGAGGGGAGAGAAGCCCCACAACAGATAGGCGCCCAGGGAGGCGGCGACGCCGGTGCGCAGCGATGCCTCTGGCGTGGCGGCAGGGATCATCGGCGCGCTCCTTGGCGGCGTAGAGAGGTACCAGGCGAACAGACAGGGCGCGGCCCCGCTGCATGCCCTATCGTTACAGAAAGCCGCGTGTTGTCAATGCCGGGATCCGGCCGCCACCGCATGGTACCCGCGCCAGCTGGTACAATACGGGGATACAACCACCCCGGGGCCACCGCCTTGTTTCCAGACCTGCCCAACACCCACGCCGCACTGGTGCTGCTGCTGACGCTGGCGGCACTGGTGCTGTTCTCGCGCGACCGGCTGCCGCTGGAGACATCCAGCCTGCTGATCCTGGTGCTGTTGAGCGTGGGTCTGACACTGTTCCCCTTCCACGGCCCCGCCGGCGAACTGGAGCCTGCCAGCCTCTTCTCCGGCTTCGGCCATGAGGCGCTGGTAGCGGTCTGCGCCCTGATGATGGCCGGCCAGGGGCTGGTCAGAACCGGCGCCCTGGAGCCGGCCGGACGCCTCCTGGCACGCCTCTGGGCATCCACGCCACGCCTCTCGATGCTGCTCACCCTGCTGCTAGGCGGCATACTCAGCGCCTTTCTCAACAACACCCCGATCGTGGTCCTGCTGCTGCCGATCCTGGTCAGCGTCGCCCTGCGCACCGGCGCCTCCCCCTCCAGCCTGCTGATGCCGATGGGCTTCGCCACCCTGGTGGGTGGCATGGCCACCACCATCGGCACCTCCACCAACCTGCTGGTGGTGTCGGTGGCCTCCGATCTGGGGCTGGCGCCGATCGGCATGTTCGACTTTCTGCTCCCGGCGGCGCTCGCAGGCAGCCTCGGTCTGCTCTATCTCTGGCTGCTGGCCCCACGCCTGTTGCCTGAACGCCAGCCCCCGATGAGCGACGCCTCGCCCCGCATCTTCTCGGCGCAGTTGAGCGTGCCGGAAGAGGGGCCTCGTGCCGGAACCACCCTGGCCGACCTGATCCAGGCCACCGACGGCGCCCTCCGGGTGGAGCGGATCCTGCGCGGCGGCGACACCTTCCTGGTGCCAATCCCCGACGTACGGCTACGCCCCGGCGACCGCCTGCTGGTCAGCGACACACCGCACAACCTCAAGGAGTTCGAAGAGGTGCTCGGGCTGGTGCTCTTCTCGGGCGACGACCCGGTGGACGAAGCGCACCCGCTACAGGCCTCCGACCAGCAGATCGCCGAGGTGGTGGTGATCCAGGGCTCTGCGGTGACCGGCGTCTCCCTGCGCCGGGCCCGGTTCATCGAACGCTACAGCCTGGCGGTACTCGCAGTGCACCGCCAGGGGCGCGCCCTGTGGCGCGGCGGGCGTGAGCTGGCCGACATCGCATTGCAGATCGGTGACGTACTGCTGGTGCAGGGGAGCCAGGAGCAGATCAGCGCCCTGAAGCGCGACCCGGGGCTGCTGGTACTCGATGCCACCAGCGATCTGCCGCATACCGAAAAGGCGCCCCTGGCCCTCGCCATCATGGGCCTGACCGTGGGGCTTGCCGCCTTCGCCGTCCTGCCCATCGCCATCAGCGCCACACTGGGCGTGCTGGCGATGCTGCTCACCGGCTGCCTCTCCTGGCGCGACGCCACCCAGGCGCTCAGCGTCCCGATCATCCTGATCGTCGTCGCCAGCCTCGCCCTGGGCAGCGCCCTGCATCAGACCGGGGCCACGGACTATGTGGCCCGCGTATTCCTGGCGCTCTCCGAGGGGGCATCGCCCGCCGTGGTCCTGTCGGGCCTGATGCTGCTGATGGCCCTGCTCACCAACGTGGTGTCGAACAATGCGGCGGCGGTGATCGGCACACCCATCGCGGTGGGCATCGCCCGGGAACTCGGTCTGCCCAGCGAAGCCTTCGTCCTGGCGGTGCTGTTCGGCGCCAACATGAGCTACGCCACCCCCATGGCCTACAAGACCAACCTGCTGGTGATGAACGCCGGCGGCTACCGCTTCTCCGACTTCGTGCGCATCGGCCTCCCCCTGACCCTGCTGATGTGGCTCGCCCTGAGCCTGATCCTGCCCCGCCTCTACGGCTTCTGACGCCGTGGAGATGATCCGCCGCCAGAGACCGGAGTCAGTGCATCAGGGATCGGTGGTGCAAGAGTGTCGCTACCTCGTGAAAGATTTTGGGACATCCCAGTCCCCAAAATCGACTCGCCAACGCGACAGCCGTTACTGCCCCGACCGTCCTGCGCTCATCACGACTCCGTCCCGCACATTGCAGCAAAGCTGCTCGTGCGCAACTCCGTCATGATGACCACAATGACTCTACGGCGTGTCGGATGCGCTATTTGTATGCCCTACGTCACTCCCTATCGGTCGTAACTGCGGCCATACAACCGCGCCTACGCCTATCGGGGACTAACCGCCTTCGCTTCGCTCTCCATGGCGGTTAGCGATCGCACCCGCTCCGCCTGCCTCTTTTCCCTGCCTGCCGGCAACCGGCCCCGTCCCCTTTCGGTCTAGAAAACAGGCCCGGTGATTTCAGAAAGACGGGGGCTGGCTGAAGCTACTCCCGCTCCACTCCCCTCGCATCGGCGGCGAGCAGTTTCCGGTGCAGGAGCAGGGCGGCATCGAAGTCGTACTCTGTCAGACAGCGGGCGATCTCATCCAGCGTCGACGCCAGATCGCTACCGGCGAGCGCCTGCTGTAGGGCCTCGGTGATTTCGACAGCGCGGGGACTGTCCTCCTCAAGGGCCTCCTGCAACTGTTGCAACAACGTGGCGACCTGGCGGCCATCGCCGACCGATTCCGGCGCTGGTCGCCCGGTGGGTTCCGAGAGCGCCTGCAACCCGTCAAGCACCTCCGACAAGGCCGCCTCCACCGGAGCATAGTGTGGCTGGGGATCGCCGTCCTCCCGCTTTAGGGCATCCTCCAGCGAGGCAGCGGCCTCCGCCAGCCGTTTGGCTCCGATGTTCCCCGCCACCCCCCGCAGTGAATGCGCCTCGCGGCGGGCGCTCTCCCGGTCCCCACGCGCCAATGCCTCCCGCACCCGTTGCGGGATATCCCCCTTGCTGGCGGAAAAGGTATTCAACAAACGCCGATAAAGAGCGAGATTGCCCCCCACCCGGTTCAGCCCGTCAACCGTGTCGATACCGGGCAGTTCAGGCAATTGCGCGGCGTCGCCGGGATCAACCCGCGGCACTTCCGGCAACCGCTCGCCGCGCTCCGGTGATTCGGCCCTGATCCAGCGCCCGAGCACCGTCATCAACTGATCGACATCGATCGGTTTGGGCAGATGATCGTTCATCCCCGCCGCCAACGCCTCATCGCGGTCACTCTCCATGGCATTGGCGGTCATGGCGATGATCGGGAGGTGCCGTAACCGCGCATCCCGGCGGATCTCCCGGCTGGCCTGATAACCGTCCATCACCGGCATCTGGATATCCATCAGTACACCGTCAAAGCTCCCGGGCGAACGGTTCAGCGTATCCAGCGCAAGTTGACCGTTCTCTGCCAGAGTCACCCGGATGCCGGCCTGTTGCAGTATCTCGAACGCGACCTGCTGATTGATGTCGTTATCCTCGACCAGCAGCAGGTGCGCGCCCCGTACATGCCGCGCGGCCAGGGTCGCCGCCCGCTCCCGCCTCCCCCGCTTGACAGCACCAATGCCCATTGCCCCCATCACCGCATCGCAGAGGCTGGAAGCGGACACTGGCTTGATCAGAAAAGCGTCCAATCCGACGCGCTCGGCCTCCTGCCGAACCTCGTCGCGTCCATAGGCGGTCACCATCAAGAGTGTCGCTACCTCGTGAAAGATTTTGGGACATCCCAGTCCCCAAAATCGACTCGCCAACGCGACAGCCGTTACTGCCCCGACCGTCCTGCGCTCATCACGACTCCGTCCCGCACATTGCAGCAAAGCTGCTCGTGCGCAACTCCGTCATGATGACCACAATGACTCTACGGCGTGTCGGATGCGCTATTTGTATGCCCTACGTCACTCCCTATCGGTCGTAACTGCGGCCATACAACCGCGCCTACGCCTATCGGGGACTAACCGCCTTCGCTTCGCTCTCCATGGCGGTTAGCGCACGCAAGGAGGAAGAGGAGCAGTTGCGAACAAGGACAACGCCATAACGACAACGGCCGATGCCCTAACCCGAATTATTCATAAAAAAGGGCGCACCTCGTTCAACCAATTGATATAACAAGAGTGTCGCTACCTCGTGAAAGATTTTGGGACATCCCAGTCCCCAAAATCGACTCGCCAACGCGACAGCCGTTACTGCCCCGACCGTCCTGCGCTCATCACGACTCCGTCCCGCACATTGCAGCAAAGCTGCTCGTGCGCAACTCCGTCATGATGACCACAATGACTCTACGGCGTGTCGGATGCGCTATTTGTATGCCCTACGTCACTCCCTATCGGTCGTAACTGCGGCCATACAACCGCGCCTACGCCTATCGGGGACTAACCGCCTTCGCTTCGCTCTCCATGGCGGTTAGCGGATGATCTTCGGCTGCATGCCAAGCGCCGCGTTCGATCGTATCCGCCGGCTGGTCTCGATGCCGTCAAGGCCCGGCATCTTCCAATCCATCAGCACCAGATGAAAGGGGGCGCCCTGCTGATCAGCGTGCGCGATATCCACCAGTGCCTCGTGTCCGGATGAAGCCTCGGCGATCTCCATACCAAAGTGGTCCGCGTGGCGGGCCAGGATCTCCCGCGAGACCGGGTTGTCATCCACGATCAGCAGACGCCGGCCGTGCAACTGCTTATCGTCCTCGCGCCTCTCGCTGGCATCGGTATTGCTGCTAACGGTGAGGGGGACGGTGAAGTGAAAGGTACTGCCTTCCCCCGCCACGGAGTGGACACCAATCTCCCCCCCCATCATCTCCACCAACCGTTTGCTGATGATCAGCCCCAGACCGGTACCTCCATATTTGCGCGTGGTCGATCCATCAGCCTGGGAGAAGGCCCTGAACAGACCCTTCTGCTGCGCCAATGTCATCCCGATACCGGTATCCGATACGGCGAATCGCAGCCGTACTTGCGCATCCCGCCGTTCGAGCAGCTCGATCCCAATTGCAATATGCCCCGCCTCGGTGAATTTGACCGCATTGTTGGCCAGATTGATCAGCACCTGCCCCAACCGCAACGGGTCACCAACCAGTTTCTGTGGCACGTCGGAAGATAGGTCGATCAACAGCTCCAGCTCCTTCTCCCCTGAGCGGATACCTATGACGTGCGCCAGGTTGTCCAGTATCTCCTGCAACTGAAAATCGATGCACTCGATCTCCAGCTTGCCCGCCTCGATCTTGGAGAAATCCAGGATCTCGTTGATGATCCCCATCAGGTTGTTGGCTGAGAGGTCGATCTTGTGCACGTAGTCGTACTGCTTCGAGGTCAACCCGGTACGCAGTGCCAACTCCGACAAGCCGATAATGGCATTCATCGGGGTGCGAATTTCGTGACTCATGTTGGCCAGAAACTCCGACTTGGCCTGGGTGGCGCTCTCAGCGGTCTCCTTGGCCGCACGCAACTCCTCCTCCATACGCTTGAGCTGGGTGATATCGTAACGCAGCGAAACGGTCCCGCCTTCTGAAGTCGGATGGTCGCTGCTCAACAACCAGCGGCCGCCACACTGGATCTGCTCATTGCGTTTGTCCAAGAAGTTCTCCAGGCAGTCGCTTCGCCTGTTGCAGTCACAGGCGGCGTCCAACAGCTCCCGCTGAGTCATCCCCTCCACGGCCGCACCCTCTCCACCTCCCTGAAACAGGTCCCGGTAGCGGCGGTTGCAGATCACTAGGCGATCCTTCGCATCGTACATTGCGAAAGCGGCCAAGAGTGTCGCTACCTCGTGAAAGATTTTGGGACATCCCAGTCCCCAAAATCGACTCGCCAACGCGACAGCCGTTACTGCCCCGACCGTCCTGCGCTCATCACGACTCCGTCCCGCACATTGCAGCAAAGCTGCTCGTGCGCAACTCCGTCATGATGACCACAATGACTCTACGGCGTGTCGGATGCGCTATTTGTATGCCCTACGTCACTCCCTATCGGTCGTAACTGCGGCCATACAACCGCGCCTACGCCTATCGGGGACTAACCGCCTTCGCTTCGCTCTCCATGGCGGTTAGCGGTGGTCAGAAAGGGCGTATCGGCACCACGCTTGAGCCAGTGGACGAGCCTGATGAAGTGACCGAGTTGAAAATTGACCTCCGCACACTGCCAAAGGGGGTTCACTATAAGGATGCTGGCCATGAAATCAAGAGTGTCGCTACCTCGTGAAAGATTTTGGGACATCCCAGTCCCCAAAATCGACTCGCCAACGCGACAGCCGTTACTGCCCCGACCGTCCTGCGCTCATCACGACTCCGTCCCGCACATTGCAGCAAAGCTGCTCGTGCGCAACTCCGTCATGATGACCACAATGACTCTACGGCGTGTCGGATGCGCTATTTGTATGCCCTACGTCACTCCCTATCGGTCGTAACTGCGGCCATACAACCGCGCCTACGCCTATCGGGGACTAACCGCCTTCGCTTCGCTCTCCATGGCGGTTAGCGGAGGAGCCGTGTCTGATCCTCGCGAACAGCATATCCCGCCGCCTGATGGGCCGACAACGGCAGGGGAGGGCGCACCGGCACCCACCCCTCATCGATCAACCAATCCCCCTGCAACGGCGAGGAGGCGAGCAACAGATCGGCGCCCCCCGCCGCCACCCGCTGCATGGAGTCGCGCAAGCCGGCACTCTCTACCGCAACCAGCCCCATCGAGCCCAGCCGTCCGGCGACATCCGCCGGATAGCCGGCGGGAAGCGCCACGCGCAGCCCCCTATCCCGGGAGAGGTCGAAGGCATCCCGGCTTTTCGCCGGGCCATACAGCAACAGGGGCATATCCTCGAGCACGCCGATCCGCGTCAACCCGCTCAGCTCATCCTCCGGCAGCAGGTTCAGCCCGAGCAGTGGGGCCTCACCGAACTGCACACTCTCCTGGGGCGTTCCCTCGGTGGTGAGGGGTGCAAACAGCAATCCGGTTCGCTGACTCACCAGGGCCAGAAGGTCCGCGCTTACACCCTGAATACCGCCCCGCTCATCGGTGTACTCCAGAGGATGAAAGCTGGAATGGACCGCGATGCGCACCGGGTTGTTCTCTTCGATCCAGCTTCTCTCCTCGGCGGTCAGCCGCACCTCGCCGCCGATCCCCCGGTAATAACGACCCTCCTCATCGGGTATCCACTGCGCGTCCAGCTCAGTGGCGTACGCCTCGTCCAGTTCCGTCAACCCTACATTGAGCAGCCGCAGCAGGTCTTCGCGCCCGGGCCGCACACCGGCCACGTACTGCCCGTCGTAGTGATAATTCGAAGCGACCAGCTGGGCGGCGAAACGGCTCTGTATCAGGGTGCCGCCCATCGTCGCCCGGCTTGCAGCCACCGCGTCAAGCCGACCGTCCATGAGGGCGTTGAGCATGGAGAACCGGTCATTGTAGACATGGAGATCGACCTCCGGCATGCGGCTGGAGATGTAGGCATGGGCGCAGTTCCCGGCCATGGCCCCCACATGGGCACCCTCCAACTCCCCAAGGCTGGCCGGCCCCGGCTCACCCCGGCGATGGTAGATCCCGAGGGCCACAGCGTGTACTTGCGAGGAGACCAGAAAACGCCCGCTATAGTCGCTACAAGCCGGCAAATCGCCGATGATGTCCGCCTCCACGCTCTCCAGCGGCACCAGGGTGTTTCTCAACTGGAACCAGACATCATGGCCGACACGCCGCCCCCATTCACGCCAGAGGTCCACCAGCAGGCCGGCGGGCTGACCCTCCTGGTCGCGAAACGCCAGCGGTGGCGCGTTACCCATCAGAGAAATTCGCAGGCCCCGACCGGAGGCCACACCGCCGTCGGAGAGCCAGCGCGCCATCAAGCGGCGGCGCGCATCGACACCGATCAGGGCAAACCCCGCCTCCACCCGTGCCAGCAGGGCGTGCTCACCTTCGGCCACGGCCGGACGATAGCGCTGCGTAAAGAGGGGTTCGGTGGAGACCCGGTAGTCAAGAGTGTCGCTACCTCGTGAAAGATTTTGGGACATCCCAGTCCCCAAAATCGACTCGCCAACGCGACAGCCGTTACTGCCCCGACCGTCCTGCGCTCATCACGACTCCGTCCCGCACATTG
>PQCP01000076.1 GCA_003062205.1 Candidatus Sedimenticola endophacoides | reverse complement strand
TACAACCCCGAAAAAATGATCGTCGCCCCGCTAACAGTTACCGGCCTGCCTAGTTCTCGGCTAATACCCTAGTCTGGTTGTACGGTATTTGTGGTCACCTAATGGTTTATGAAACATTCGGGCTAGACGCATCCGGTTGGTCTCCGCCAACTCCTTGGCGATATAGAGCCCGAGCCCGGAGCCGGCGCTGTCGGTGGTGAAGAAGGGCTCGTAGATGTGACGCAGCGCCTCCGGGGTGATCCCCCGGCCGTTGTCGATGATGTCCAGATAGGGGCCGCCGGTCTCCCGGGTAATTCCGCCGATGAGCTGTATGCGCAGCGGGCCGTGGGGCGGCTCGGCGTGCAGCAGTGCGTTCTCGCACAGGTTGCTGACGATCTGGTGCAGTTGGGTGTTGTCCACCCGCACCACCGTGCGCTCCGGCAGAATGCGGGTGCTGAGCGCATCGGTGGGGAGGGACTTGGCATCCCGGAACTCACGCGCGAACTGCTCCACCCACTCTTTCATATCGATCTCCACGGGGTGCGCGCAGCCCCGGCGCGAGAGTTGCAGTACCGACTCGATGATGCTGTTGACCCGCTTGGTGTGGGTCTCAATGATGTCGAGCAGGCGCCGGTCGTCGTCGGGGATCCCCTGGGACTCCTGGAGTAGCTGCCCGGCGTGGCTGATGGCGCCCAGGGGGTTGCGTATCTCGTGGGCGATGCTGGCGGTGAGCCGCCCCAGGGAGGCGAGCTTCATCTGCTGGGCCTGCTGGGTGACGGCGGTGACGTCTTCGAGGAAGATCACAGCCCCCTGGCTGGTCTCAATCCCGAGACGTGAGAAGCCGGGTTTGATCTCGCGCCCGTTGGGCAGGGGGCTGAAGGGGGTTGCGCTGAACGTGGGATCCTCGCTCCACTCGCCGAGCAGGTCGGCCAACTGCGCCGATGCCTGGTTCAGCGGGTTGCCGGGTTTGGCGCCGGGCATCCCCAGCAGGTGCCAGGCCGACTCGTTCATCAGGCGGATCGTGTGCAGGTCGTCCACCACCAGGATCCCGGTCTGCATGTTGCGGATGATGTATTCGTTGAGCTGTTCCAGGTTGGCCAGGTCGAGTTCGCGCTGGCTGATCAGCCGCTCTCGCTCCTTGATCCGCCGGGAGAGGACGTGGGAGAGGATGGCGATGGCGAAAAATGACGCCCCCAGCAGCCCCGCCTGGGGATAGGTGGTGGGGATCCAGGGTTCGAGGAGGGTCGCGTAGAGCTCCTGGGCCAGGATGCCGAGGCTGGCCAGCGCGGCGGCAAGCATGGCAGTCACGCCCGGCATCAGCAGGCTGACGAAGACGATGGTGACCGCCAGCAGCATCCCGAGACCGGACTGAATACCACCGCTGGCGTGCATCAGCAGCACCACCACGGCAATGTCGATGAGCAGGCCGAGCAGTGTGTGGATGGCCACCGGGAGTGCGCGGAAGTACGCCAGCAGCCCCCCCTCGACGAGGGCGGCGGCCAAGTAGAAGACGATGCTCCAACCGAACAGGATCGGGTGGTACTGGCCCAACTGGGAAGAGGAGCCGGGGACGAAAAAGAGGAAGGCCAGCAGGGCCGAGACCAGCAGGTGATAGGTCCAGAACAGCCACTGAACGCGCCGCGGGGTGCCGGGATCGGATCGCTGCTCGAAGGGCTGTTGTCGGGCTCTGCTGCTCATTTGTGAAACGCCGTTGCATGCCGGGCGCGGGCGGCGCCCTGGCGGATGGATCTCCGGTGGTGGACTCAGTCGTCCGGATCCACTCCGACGCTCTCCTTTGCGGTGGCGTGCTCAGGGCAGCAGAAGCTGCCCGAGGCGGTTTTCACGGCCTCTTCCGAAGGCACGTGGGTGCCGCAGTGATCGCACCGCAGGGTCTTTCTGAAGGCCGGGGTGCGCGGTTGCTTGTCCAGCGTTTTTCCCCGGCCCAGGTAGTTGCGCAGGGCCAGATAGACCAGCCCGAGGGCGAACAGGAACAGTAGCGTGCGCAGGCCCATAAATATAAGTTATCAGGGTATTTTTCAGCTTTGCTTATTTTCTTAATTTATAACAGAATAGCACCTTTTTCAGTGAACGGGTTCCAATCGACATGAACTTACACGAGTATCAATCGAAACAACTGTTTGCCCGGCACGGTATCCCGGTGCCGGAGGGCAAGCCCGCCACCACCGTCGACGACGCCCGCGAGGCGGCCCAGGTTCTGGGGGGCGAGCGCTGGGTGGTCAAGGCCCAGGTGCACGCCGGGGGGCGGGGCAAGGCCGGCGGCGTGGTGCTGGTCGATAGCCTGGACCGGGTCGAGGCCGAGGCCGAACGCATGCTGGGCAGCCGCCTGGTGACCAAGCAGACCGGCGAGCCGGGGCTGCCGATCAACACCCTGCTGATCGAGCAGACCACCGAGATCGCCCGCGAACTCTATCTCAGCGCCCTGGTGGACCGGGCCGAGAAGAAGATCCTGTTCATGGCCTCTCCCGCCGGCGGCATGAATATCGAGGAGGTGGCCGAGCAGCACCCGGAACAGCTCCACACCGTGCACATCGACCCGGCGGCCGGATTGCAGGGCTACCAGTGCCGCAAGCTGGCCTTCGCCCTGGGGTTGGAGGGTGGCCAGATCCGCCAGTTCGGACGCTTCATGCAGGGGCTCTACGAGCTGTTCGTGGGCAGCGATGCCAGCCTGGTGGAGATCAACCCCCTGGTGGTCACCGCCAAGGGGGATCTGCTGGCCCTGGACGCCAAGATCAATCTCGACGACAACGCCTTCTTCCGCCACCCCGATCTGATCTCCATGCGCGACATCTCCCAGGAGGATGAGCGCGAGGCCAAGGCCGCCGAGCACGATCTCAACTACATCACCCTCGACGGCAATATCGGCTGCATGGTCAACGGGGCGGGACTGGCGATGGCCACCATGGACCTGGTGCAGCTCAAGGGCGGCCACCCGGCCAACTTTCTCGACGTCGGCGGCGGCACCACCGCCGAGCGGGTCGCGGAGGCGTTCAAGCTGATCCTCTCCGATCGCAAAGTGGAGGCGGTGCTGGTGAACATCTTCGGCGGCATCGTGCGTTGCGACCTGATCGCCGAGGGCATCATTCAGGCGGTCAGGGAGGTGGATATCCAGGTGCCGGTGGTGGTGCGCCTGGAGGGGACCAACGCCGAGGCCGGCCTCGAACGGCTGGCCGGCAGCGGGCTCGCCATCGAGACCGCGGCCGATCTCAGTGAAGGGGCCGAGAAGGTCGTCGCCGCCGTCAGCGGCTGAATACCGGACAGAGGAAGAAGCAAGTGAGCATTCTCGTAAACAAAGACACCCGTGTCATCTGCCAGGGCTTTACCGGCAAGCAGGGCACCTTCCACACCGAACAGGCCCTGGCCTACGGCACCAACATGGTGGGCGGCGTGACTCCGGGCAAGGGCGGTCAGCAGCACCTCGGGCTGCCGGTATTCGACACCGTGCACGCCGCTGTGGAGCGGACCGGTGCCGACGCCACCATGATCTACGTACCGGCGGCGTTCGCCGCCGACGCCATTCTGGAGGCGGCCGACGCCGGCATCCGGGTAATCGCCTGCATCACCGAGGGCATCCCGGTGCTCGACATGCTGAAGGTGAAGGCGGCGCTGGCCGGCCGCGACTGTCGGCTGATCGGTCCCAACTGCCCCGGCCTGATCACTCCCGGGGAGTGCAAGATCGGCATCATGCCCGGTGCCATCCACCGGCCCGGGCGCATCGGCATCGTCTCCCGCTCCGGCACCCTCACCTACGAGGCGGTGGATCAGACCACCAAGGCGGGACTCGGGCAGAGCACCTGCGTCGGCATCGGCGGCGACCCGATCCACGGCATGAATTTCATCGACTGCCTGGAGCTGTTCCAGCAGGACCCGCAAACCGAGGGCATCGTCATGGTCGGTGAGATCGGCGGCAGCGCCGAAGAGGATGCCGCCGAGTATATCCAACGGCACGTGGACAAGCCGGTGGTCGCCTATATCGCCGGTGTCACGGCGCCGCCCGGCAAACGCATGGGCCACGCCGGGGCCATCGTCAGTGGCGGCAAGGGGACCGCGGAGGGCAAGTTCGCGGCCCTTGAGGCGGCGCGTGTGGCCACCGTGCGTTCGCCCGCCGAGATCGGCAGCCGGATGCTGGAGCTGTTGCGCTAGGCGGCGCACGGGCCTGGGCCGTGCCGCTCGCCGATCGCCGATCGGGCCGGGTCCAGGCGTGGTTTTGGGGTGTGGTCCGCGTGCCCCGTCCCGTCCGTTCACGGGGGCTGTGGCCGTAGTATCACCGGACTGCGTCCGGCATGCCGGATGCGGTCTTTTCTCGGTGCGCGAAGGGAGTGGGGGCGAGCGTCTCCTCCCCGCCCCGGGCGTCTGTTCACAGAGGTGGTGTCTTGAGCCTGAACGTTTCCCTCGCACAACTCAATCTGCTGGTCGGCGACATCGCCGGCAACGCCCGGCGGGTGATCGAGACGGCGCTGCGCGCGCGCGATCAACAGGGCGCCGATGTGGTGCTGTTTCCCGAGCTGACCCTCACCGGCTATCCCCCCGAGGATCTGCTGCTGCGCCCCGAACTGCACCGGCGGGTGGAGGCGGCGCTGGATGAGATCGGCGCCGCGGTGCGCGGCATCGACCTGGTGCTGGGTTATCCGCGGCTGCGCGACGGGGTGATGTACAACAGCGCCGGGGTGATCCGCGACGGAGAGATCATCGGCGAGTACCACAAGGCCCTGCTCCCCAACTACAGCGTGTTCGACGAAAAGCGCTACTTCGAGCCCGGGGACGCCCCGTGCGTGGTCGATATCCGGGGCATCCCGGTGGGGCTGACCATCTGCGAGGATATCTGGTACCGGGTGCCGGCCCAGCGCGCGGCCGAGGCGGGGGCGCAGCTGCTGTTCAACCTCAACGCATCGCCGTTTCATTCCGGGAAGGCGCCGGAGCGGGAGCAGCTGCTGCGCAAGCGGGCCCGGGAGAGCGGTCTGCCGATCATCTATCTCAACTTGGTGGGCGGACAGGATGAGCTGGTCTTCGACGGTGGCTCCTTCGTGGTCGACGCCGGGGGCGGGCTGACCCAGCGCAGCCCCTTTTTCGATGAGTCCCTGGAGTTGGCGCGGTTCCGGCTGAACGAGGGGCGGGTGGTGCCGGCTCCAGCCGGTGTGGCACCCCAGCCCGGTGCCGAGGAGGGTGTCTACAACGCCCTGGTGCTGGGGGTGCGTGACTACGTGCGCAAGAACGGTTTTGACGGCGCGGTGCTGGGGCTGTCTGGGGGGGTCGATTCGGCCCTGACCCTGGCGGTGGCGGCGGACGCCCTGGGCGCGGAACGGGTGGAGGCGGTGCTGATGCCCTCGCGTTACACCGCCGGGATCAGCAACCAGGACGCGGCACGCCAGGCCGAGACCCTGGGGGTCGCCTATCGCAGCATCCCCATCGAACCGGCCTTCAACGCCTTCCTTGAGATGCTCGCGGAGACCTTCGCGGGGAGCGCCGCCGACGTGACTGAGGAGAATATCCAGGCCCGCTGCCGTGGCATCATCCTCATGGCGATCAGCAACAAGAAGGGACGGATCCTGCTCACCACCGGCAACAAGAGCGAGATGTCCGTCGGTTACGCCACCCTCTATGGCGATATGGCGGGGGGCTTCGCCCCGCTCAAGGATGTACCCAAGATGCTGGTCTACCGCCTGTGCGAATACCGCAACCGCCAGGGGGAGGTGATCCCGCGCCGGGTGATTGAGCGGGCGCCTTCGGCGGAGCTGGCCCCCGATCAGAAGGACCAGGACAGCCTGCCCCCCTACGATGTGCTCGACCAGGTGCTGGAGCGCCATGTGGAGCGTGACCAGGGGATCGCGGAGATCGTCGCCGCCGGATTCGACGAGGCGCTGGTGCGGCGCATCGTGCGCCTGGTCGATCGTAACGAGTACAAGCGCCGCCAGGCCCCGCCCGGGGTCAAGATTACCCAGCGGGCGTTCGGACGCGACCGCCGTTATCCCCTCACCAGTGGGTTTTAGACTCGGGTTACTGCTACAATGGTGGGCAATCGCCCACTGGGCGTGGTGCTGAAAACAGGAGCAAAGCCGCAATGAAAAAAGTTGACGCGATTATCAAACCCTTCAAACTGGACGATGTGCGCGAGGCGCTCTCGGCGGTCAATATCACCGGCATGACCGCCACCGAAGTGAAGGGTTTTGGTCGCCAGAAGGGGCATACCGAGCTCTACCGGGGCGCCGAGTATGTGGTCGATTTCCTCCCCAAGGTGAAGATCGAGGTGGTGATCAACGAAGAGCAGCTGGACGACTGTCTGGAGGCGATCACCAGCGCCGCCCGTACCGGCAAGATCGGTGACGGCAAGATCTTCGTCAGCTCGGTGGAGAAGGTGGTGCGCATCCGCACCGGGGAAGAGGACGAGGCGGCGGTCTGACCCCGCGTTACCCCGGGAAGCGGCGGTCTCCCGGGATCGGGGGCTGCCGTTTCCGGTTCCGGACGTTTAGTTCTCGTCCAGCTCCATATACTCCCAGGCCCTTCTGATCAGCGTCTTCTCCCCCGCCTCCTGGTCGAGCTCCGGCAGGGCAAAGTTCCCCGCCCCCTCGTTCAGCGCCAGTACCCGCCGGGCGTCTCCGGCCAGCTGTTGCATCCCCAGGGCATCATAGGCCTCGATCATGGTCACCAGGGCCTCGCGTATCGCCGGGGTGCGTTGATACTTCTCGATCACCGTCACGCAGCGGTTGGCGGAGGCCAGGTAGGCGCCGCGATCGAGATAGTAGCGCGCCACGTGCACCTCGTGCATGGCGAGGTTGTTGCGCAGGTAGGTCATGCGTTTGCGGGCGTCTTCCGCGTATTCGCTGTCGGGAAAGCGGCGTACCAGTTCGGCGAAGTCGTTGAACGAGTCGAGGGTGGAGCCCGGATCGCGCTGCGACTGGTCGGTGGGGACGAAGCGGGTGATGAAGCTGATGTTGCGGTTGAAGTTGACCAGCCCCTTCAGATAGTAGGCGTAGGCGACGTAGGGGTTGCGCGGGTGCAGCTTGATGAAGCGCTCCGCCGCGGCGATCGACGACTCCGGCTGGGCGTCCTTGTAGTAGGCGTAGGCGACATCCAGCTGGGCCTGCATGGCGAAGCGGCCGAAGGGGTAGCGCGCCTCCAGGCCCTCGTAGTACTTGATGGCGGTGTCGTAATCGCCTTCGGACATGGCGAAGGAGGCCTCTTCGTAGAACTTCTGTGCGCTCCAGCCCTTGGTTTCGTCGACCTCCTCCGGCAGCAGGGAGCAGGCGGAGAGGGAGAGGAGTCCTGCGATAAAAAACAGTGCGCGAATAGTTGCCTTCATTTCCGGAAGCCGTGATCATTGCAAGTTGAAAGCGCGAGTATAACCCAAACCGCGCGCGGGGTGCGCACAGCGCCAGCCACGGCACAGCCCCGAAGAGAACGCCTTGAGCCTGCGAACACAACGCCTAACCGCCCGGATCGGGACCGAACTTGCCGGCAAGCGCCTCGACCAGGCCCTGGCCCTGCTGTTTCCCGACTTCTCCCGCAGCCGCCTGCAGCGCTGGCTGAAGGAGGAGCGGGTGCGCCTGGACGGGCACGACTGCCGTCCCCGCGATCGCGTCGCCGGAGGCGAGGAGGTGGTCCTGGTGGCCTGCTTCGAAGAGCGGGGCGGGTGCCTGCCCCAGGCGATCGAGCTGGACATCGTCCATGAAGACGCCCATATCCTGGTGGTGAACAAGCCGGTCGGCCTGGTGGTGCATCCGGCCGCTGGCAACCCGGACGGCACCCTGCAGAACGCCCTGCTGCACCACGCGCCGGCCCTGGTCGAGCTGCCGCGTGGCGGGATCGTGCACCGCCTGGACAAGGAGACCAGCGGCCTGCTGGTGGTGGCCAAGACCCCGGCCGCGCACCGCACGCTGGTCGAGCAGCTGCAGGCGCGCCTGTTCCATCGCGAATACCGTGCCGTGGTCACCGGGGTGGTGACCGCCGGGGGCAGCGTGGAGGCGCCCATCGGGCGCCACCCGACCCAGCGCACGCGGATGGCGGTGGTGCACTCGGGCAAGCCGGCGCTCACCCACTACCGGGTGCTGGAGCGTTTTCGGCTGCACAGCTATCTGAAGATCAACCTGGAGACCGGCCGGACCCATCAGATCCGGGTCCACATGGCCCACATTCGCCACCCGTTGGTGGGCGATCCGCTCTACGGCGGGCGGTTTCGCATCCCCCCCGATTCGCCGGCGGCGTTTGTCGAGGCCCTGCGCGACTACCGCCACCAGGCCCTGCACGCCCTGCGCCTCGGTCTCAGCCATCCGCACAGCGGCGAGTGGATGGCCTGGGAGGCGCCCCTGCCGGAGGATCTGGCTGCGCTGCTCGAACTGCTGCGGGAAGATGCCGCCCGTGGCTGATTGGATCACCCCCGACTGGCCGGCCCCGGCGGGGGTACGGGCACTGATCACCACCCGCAATGGGGGGGTCGGCGCCGCTCCCTACGATACCCTGAACCTGGGCGGGCACGTAGGTGACGATCCGCGCAGCGTGCAGGCCAATCGCGCCCTGCTCGGACGCCGCCTCGGGCTGCCGTCGCAACCGTTGTGGCTGAATCAGGTCCACGGCTGCGCCGTGGCGCGCTGCGGCAGCGAGCGCCCGGGGGTGACGGCCGATGCCGTGGTCGCCGACCGGCCGGGAGCGGTCTGCGCGGTGCTCACCGCCGACTGTCTGCCGCTGCTGATCTGCGACCGCCGGGGGCGCGAGGTGGCCGCTGTTCACGCCGGTTGGCGCGGGCTGGCGGCCGGGGTCGTCGAGGCGGCACTGGCGCGGCTCTCCGCGCCCGGGCCGCAGCTGATGGCGTGGCTCGGGCCCGCCATCGGTCCCCGGGCCTTTGAGGTGGGGTCCGAGGTGCGCGCGGCGTTCATGGCGCAGGATGCCCGCTGCGCGAGTGCGTTCGCCGCGCACGGCGGGCGCTGGCTGGCCGATATCTACCAACTGGCCCGGCTGCGGCTGCGCCATCACGGGGTTGGCTATATCGGTGGCGGAGAGTACTGTACAGTGAGTGACGGCCGTCGCTTCTTCTCCTACCGCCGGGATGGGGTGACCGGGCGCATGGCGTCGTTGATCTGGATCGATGCGGCGGGTGAATGAGTGGGGCGGATCCGCGCCGGAGAGGCGAGTCAGACGAGAGAAGAGCGGATGAGTAACTGGAAAATGTTGACCCTGGTGGGTGAGGATCGCCCCGGCATCGTGGCCGGTGTGACCGATGCGCTGTTTCGCGGCGGCTGGAATCTGGGCGAGGCCTCGATGATCCGCCTCGGCGGCAACTTCAGCGTCATGATGATGGTGCGCGGCACGGGCGATGTCACCGAGGCCCTGCGCCCCGCCGCCCAGTCCATGGGACTGCACATGCACGTGGATGAGATCAGCGGTGACCTGCACCAGCACATGGTGCCCAACATCCAGGTGAGGGTCAGTGGAGCGGACCGCGCCGGCATCGTCGCCCAGGTCACCGGGGCCCTGGCCGAAGCCGGCTTCAATATCCTGGAGCTGGAGTCGGATGTGGCCGGCTCCCGGGAGCGTCCGGTCTACATCATGAATATCCAGGGGGTGACCGAGACCACCCTGGAGCGTGTCGAGCAGGCCCTGGACGCGCTCGGCGACGTGGATGTGAGCGTCTCCTCCATCGAGACGCTGATCGGGTAGGGCGATGGCGGTACTGGAGATCCTGCGTATCCCGGACGAGCGCCTGAAGCGACCCTCGGAGCCGGTGGAACACTTCGACGACGCCCTGCGCGCCTTCATTGCCGATCTGGAGGAGACCCGCCGGCACGGCCCCGGCGCGGTGGGCATCGCCGCCCCTCAGGTGGGGTGTTTTCAACGCATCGTCATCGTCGATGTGTCCAACACCCGCAAGCCGGTGCCGAATCACGGCCACATGGTCCTGGTCAATCCCGAGATCGTGCACTGGGAGGGGTACGAGATGGGCCGCGAGGGGTGTCTCTCGGTGCCGGACTACACCGGCAACGTGATCCGTGCCACCCATATCCGGCTCAAGGCCCGGGATCCCCACGGCGCGGCCCTGGAGTACACGATGGAGGGCTTCGAGGCGCGCGCCCTGCAACACGAGATCGACCACCTCGACGGCACCCTGTTCATCGACCGGGTGGTGAGCCGGCGCACCGATCTGTTCCGGCGTAAGGTGTACCAGAAGGGCGGTGCAAAAGACTGAGATGCCTTCCGGCGCGCAGGGCTGGAAAGCCCGCATGGATGGCTCTGCACAGCCCGTCGCGGATCCCCCGCCCCCCCCCTTGATTTCGTCCGTTTGCTCCCCAGATTGAGGGCATGACCTTAAAGATTGTGGAGTTGTTCTCATGCGAATGGACCGATTGACCAGTAAATTCCAGATGGCCCTGGCGGATGCTCAGAGCATGGCGGTGGGGCGCGATCACCAGTTTATCGAGCCGGTGCACCTGATGGCCGCCCTGCTGGATCAGGAGGGGGGCACGGTGCGCCACCTCCTGGCCCAGGCCGATGTCAACGTCAACCTGTTGCGCTCCAGCCTTGGCGATCTCCTGGATCACATGTCCAGCGTCCAGGGCACCGGTGGGGATCTGCACATCTCCAACGATCTGGCGCGCTTGCTCAACCAGACCGACAAGCTCGCCCAGCAGCGCAAGGACGAGTACATATCCAGTGAGCTGTTCATCCTCGCGGCGGTGGATGACAAGGGTGAGCTGGGCGAGCTGCTGCGCCGTGCGGGGGCCGCCCGCAAGCCCCTGGAGCAGGTGATCGAGCGGCTGCGCGGCGGCCAGCGGGTGGATGATCCCAACGCCGAGGAGCAGCGCCAGGCCCTGGAGAAGTACACCATCGACCTCACCCAGCGCGCCGAGCAGGGCAAGCTTGATCCGGTGATCGGGCGCGACGATGAGATCCGCCGCACCGTGCAGGTGCTGCAGCGGCGCACCAAGAACAACCCGGTGCTGATCGGTGAACCTGGGGTCGGCAAGACCGCCATCGTCGAGGGGCTGGCCCAGCGCATCATCAACGGCGAGGTACCCGAGGGGCTGAAGCGGAAGCGACTGCTCTCCCTGGATATGGGCGCGCTGATCGCCGGGGCCAAGTTCCGTGGCGAGTTCGAAGAGCGCCTGAAGGCGGTGCTCAACGACCTGGCCAAGCAGGAGGGGCAGGTGATCCTGTTCATCGATGAGCTGCACACCATGGTGGGGGCGGGCAAGGCCGAGGGCTCGATGGATGCCGGCAACATGCTCAAGCCGGCCCTGGCCCGGGGCGAGCTGCACTGCGTGGGCGCCACCACCCTGGACGAATACCGTAAATACATCGAGAAGGACGCCGCCCTGGAGCGGCGCTTTCAGAAGGTGCTGGTGGAAGAGCCCAGCGTGGAGGACACCATCGCCATCCTGCGTGGGCTGAAGCAGCGCTACGAGGTGCACCACGGAGTGGATATCACCGACCCGGCCATTGTCGCGGCGGCCACCCTCTCTCATCGCTACATCACTGGCCGCCAGCTGCCGGACAAGGCGATCGATCTGGTGGACGAGGCGGCCGCGCATATCCGCATGGAGATCGACTCCCTGCCCGAGGAGATGGATCGCATGGAGCGGCGCCTGATCCAGTTGAAGATCGAGCGCGAGGCCCTGGTGAAGGAGAGCGATGCCGCCTCCCGGAGACGCCTTCAGGATCTGGAGCGGGACATCACCCGCCTGGAGCGGGAGTTCTCCGACCTGGAGGAGGTGTGGAAGTCTGAAAAGGCGGCCCTGCAGGGCAGTGCCCACGTCAAGGAGGAGCTGGAGCGGGCGCGCCTGGAGATGGAGACGGCGCGCCGGGCGGGGGATCTGGCGCGTATGTCGGAGCTGCAGTACGGGCGTATCCCGGAGCTGGAGAAGCGTCTCGACGCGGCCGATCAGGCCGAGACCCGGCAGATGCGGCTGCTGCGCAACAAGGTGACCGACGAAGAGATCGCCGAAGTGGTCTCCAAGTGGACCGGCATCCCGGTGAGCAAGATGCTCGAAGGCGAGAAGGAGAAGCTGCTGCGCATGGAGCAGGCGCTGGCGCGGCGCGTGGTGGGCCAGGATGAGGGGATCTCCGCGGTTTCGAACGCGATCCGCCGCTCCCGGGCCGGACTCTCCGACCCCAACCAGCCCAATGGCTCGTTTCTGTTTCTCGGACCCACCGGTGTCGGCAAGACCGAGCTGAGCAAGGCCCTGGCGCAGTTCCTGTTCGATACAGAAGAGGCGATGATCCGCATCGACATGTCCGAGTTCATGGAGAAACACTCGGTGGCGCGGCTGATCGGCGCGCCGCCGGGCTATGTGGGTTACGAGGAGGGGGGGTATCTCACCGAGGCGGTGCGGCGGCGTCCCTATGCGGTGATCCTGCTCGACGAGGTGGAGAAGGCCCACCCGGATGTCTTCAATGTGCTGCTGCAGGTACTCGACGACGGCCGCCTGACCGACGGTCAGGGGCGCACGGTCGATTTTCGCAACACCGTCATCGTCATGACCTCCAACCTCGGCTCCCAGCTGATCCAGGAGCTGAGCGGTGAAGAGCGCTACAGCGAGATGCGAGGCGCGGTGCTGGAGGTGGTCGGCAGCCACTTCCGTCCCGAGTTCATCAACCGCGTGGACGATATCGTGGTGTTTCACCCCCTCGGCCGGGAGCAGATCCGGGCCATCACCGGGATTCAGATCGAGCAGTTGCGCCAGCGCCTGGCCGCCTCGGACATCGGCCTGGAGGTCTCCCCGGCGGCCCTCGACCGCTTAGGCGAAGCGGGCTTCGACCCGGTCTACGGGGCACGCCCCCTGAAACGGGCGATCCGCCAGCAGCTCGAAAACCCGCTGGCCCAGGAGATCCTGGCGGGTCGGTACGGGCCGGGCGAGACGATTCGGGTGGACCTCGATGGAGAGCAACTCGGATTTGGCGGCTAGCGGCGCGGTGCGTTGTGGGAGCGGAGCGTGCCGCTTAGCGTGATTCATTGTTCAGCCGCTGGTCGAGTTCCGCGTTGTCCCGGCGCAGCCGTTCGATCTGTTTGAGCAGCTGTTGCAGGCGTTGGCGGTCCCGGGCGTTTTGTTCAACAAGAGTGTCGCTACCTCGTGAAAGATTTTGGGACATCCCAGTCCCCAAAATCGACTCGCCAACGCGACAGCCGTTACTGCCCCGACCGTCCTGCGCTCATCACGACTCCGTCCCGCACATTGCAGCAAAGCTGCTCGTGCGCAACTCCGTCATGATGACCACAATGACTCTACGGCGTGTCGGATGCGCTATTTGTATGCCCTACGTCACTCCCTATCGGTCGTAACTGCGGCCATACAACCGCGCCTACGCCTATCGGGGACTAACCGCCTTCGCTTCGCTCTCCATGGCGGTTAGCGGGAGGTCGTGGCGCTGTTGCTGCAGCTCCTGGTGTTGGGTTTGCAGCCGCGCGGTTTCACCGTCGAGAGCGGGGTTGGCGCCGATGCTTGCGGACAGCAGTGCCAGCAGCAGGGCGGTTAGCGTGTTGGGTCTCCTGTGCATCCGGCGTGCCTTTCAGAACAGGCGGTTGAGTCCGTTGAGGGCCGCCACCCGGTAGGCTTCGGCCATGGTCGGATAGTTGAAGGTGGTCTCCGTGAAGTAGAGCAGGCTGTTGGCCCCGGCGCGCTGGGACATGATCGCCTGGCCGATATGCACGATTTCGGCGGCGGTTTCGCCGAAGCAGTGGATGCCGAGGATCTCCAGGGTGTCGCGGTGGAACAGGAGCTTGAGCATGCCCACGGTGTGGCCGGTGATCTGGGCGCGGGCGATGCTTTTGAACATGGCATGGCCCACTTCGTAGGGGATGCGCGCCTCGGTCAGTTCGCGTTCGGTACGGCCGAAGGAGCTGATCTCCGGGTTGGTGTAGATGCCGGTGGGAAACTCCTCGATCAGGTTCCAGTCGCAGGCGCCGTTGGCGATGTGTGCGCCGACGAAACGGCCCTGGTCATAGCTGGCGCTGGCCAGTCCGGGGGGGCCGGCCACGTCGCCGACGGCGTAGATGTGGGGCAGGGAGGTCTGGTAGCTCTTCTCGACCTCGATCTGGCCGCGATGATTGAGGGAGATGCCCGCCTCCGCCAGACCCATGTCGGCGGTGTTTCCGGTGCGCCCATTGGCCCAAAGCAGCAGATCGGTTTTGAACTTCTTGCCTGACTTACAGTGCAGGATGACTCCGTCATCGCTCGCCTCGACCCGCTGGTACTCCTCGTTGTGGCGGATTACCACTCCCTGGTTGCGCAGGTGGTACCCGAGGGCGTCGGTGATCTCGTCGTCGAGGAAGGAGAGCAGGCGGTCGCGGGTATTGACCAGGTTTACCTTGACGTCGAGGTTGCAGAAGATGGAGGCGTATTCGCAGCCGATCACCCCGGCGCCGTAGATGGTCAGCGATTTCGGCGTGTGCTCCAGGGAGAGGATGCTGTCGCTGTCGTGGACCCTGGGGTGGGTGAAGTCGATTTGTGCCGGATGGTAGGGGCTCGATCCGGTGGCGATGACGTAATGCTCCGCCTGGTAGTGACGCTCCTTTCCCCCCTGTTCGACGGCCAGGGTGCCTGCGTCGAGAAAGCGCCCGCGCCCATGAAGGATATCCACCCGGTTGCGGGCATAGTAGCGGTAGCGGGTGGTCACCTGCTCCTGGATCACCCCCGCCGCCGCCAGCAGTTGCGGGTAGTCGACCCGGATCTGTTCGGCGATATGGGCGAACAGGGGGTTGCGCCTGTAATCGACCAGCAGTTGGATGTTGTGGCGCAAGGCCTTGCTGGGGATGGTGCCCCAGTGGGTGCAGCCGCCGCCGACCTGTTCGTGCATCTCGACGATGGCGACCCGCTTGCCTGCCTTGTTGAGCTTCATGGCGGCGCCCTCGCCGCCGGGTCCGCTGCCGATGACAATCGCTTCGTAGTCTGTGTTCATTGCGGGTGCGTCCGGGGTGCCTGGTTATCAACTGATCCTGCCGACTGGTGGTGGTACGGCGCCTAAGCGCACGTTCACCCGGGATTCAGCGATACCCGCTCAGCCCACGGTTGGCGCTGAGAGCATTGGTCACCACTCGAAAAACCGTATCTCGGGCGCCCTTGTTGCATGGTTTCAGTTATAAAAATATTGATATGAGTCATCCATCATTTTGATGGCGTGCCCAGTATAGCCCCTGGGGGGCGGTTGATCCATGCGCGACATCCGCTAACCGCCATGGAGAGCGAAGCGAAGGCGGTTAGTCCCCGATAGGCGTAGGCGCGGTTGTATGGCCGCAGTTACGACCGATAGGGAGTGACGTAGGGCATACAAATAGCGCATCCGACACGCCGTAGAGTCATTGTGGTCATCATGACGGAGTTGCGCACGAGCAGCTTTGCTGCAATGTGCGGGACGGAGTCGTGATGAGCGCAGGACGGTCGGGGCAGTAACGGCTGTCGCGTTGGCGAGTCGATTTTGGGGACTGGGATGTCCCAAAATCTTTCACGAGGTAGCGACACTCTTGCCTATGCCGTGGCCGCCGGGGCATATGCAACCACTCCGGCGGCGGTTGTCTAACCTGGGAGGCTGAAGGACAATTCATGCTTTGACGGCAGGCCTGAAATCACGCCGGAACCCGGATTATCCGGGTACGCCTCGGGAGAGAGTGGAAAGCGCATGCGAGCAGAGGGGGTTGCGGTGAAAATTCGTTATCGGGGGACTGCGCCGGGCGTGATCTTCGGGCCGGCGACGCCATGAATGACCCGGAACGCAACCGGGCGGCGGCCACCGAAGTCAGCCTCAGGTTTCCCGTCGAGGGGATGACCTGTGCCGCCTGTTCCACCCGGCTGGAGCGTCTGCTGAGCCGTCCCGACGGGGTGAGCGAGGCCCGGGTCAGTCTGGTGGACAACAGCGCCAGTGTGCGTTTCGATCCCCTCCGGGTGGCTCCCGCCGACCTGGTGGCGGTGGTGGGAAAGGCCGGTTTCGCGGTCCCCGGCGAGAGCCATGAGCTGAATGTGGACGGGATGACCTGCGCGGCTTGCGCGACGCGTCTGGAGCGCCTGCTGGGACGGGTGCCCGGGGTGGAGCGGGCGGTGGTGAACCTGGCCAGCGGGCGCGCGGTGGTGAGCGCTCCCGCCGGTGTGGTTGATATACCGCAGCTGATCGAGGTGGTGCGGCGCGCCGGTTTCGAGGCGGCGCCTGCACTCAGTGGGGTGGAGGCGCGGCGACAGGAGGAGTGGCGCGGCGCGCGGCGCGAACGTGCGGAGCGGTTGCGTCTGCTGTTGTCGGCGCTGCTGACGCTGCCCCTGGCCCTGCCGATGCTGCTGATGCCCTGGGGTGTCGAGTGGATGCTCCCCCCCTATGGACAGTTGCTGCTGGCGACGCCGGTGCAGTTCTGGATCGGCTGGCGCTTCTACCGGGGGGCCTTCGCCTCGCTGCGCGGCGGGGTGGGGAATATGGATCTGCTGGTGGCGCTCGGCACCTCGGCGGCCTGGGGCTTGAGCACCTGGCTGGTGCTTACCGGAGGGGCCGGGCAGGGGCTCTACTTCGAGGGCTCGGCGATGGTCATCACCCTGGTGCTGTTCGGCAAGTGGATGGAGGGGCGTGCCAAGCGCAGCGCCGCCTCCGCGATCCGGGCCCTGATGGAGCTGCGCCCCGAGACCGCGCGGGTGGAGCGTGACGGGGCCCTGATCGAGGTGCCGGCGCAGAGTGTGGCCGCGGGCGAACTCCTGGTGGTGCGTCCCGGCGAGCGGGTGCCGGTGGATGGTCGGATCGTGGAGGGCGAGAGCCAGCTCGACGAGTCGCTGCTCACCGGCGAGTCTCTGCCGGTGGCGCGCGGGGCGGGGGAAGCGGTGACCGGAGGCTCGGTCAATGGCGACGGTCTGTTGCGGATTCACGCCACCACCGTGGGTGCCGAATCGACCCTGTCGCGGATCATCCGTCTGGTCGAGGCGGCCCAGGCGAGCAAGGCGCCGGTGCAGCGGCTGGTCGACCGCATCGCGGCGGTGTTCGTGCCGGTGGTGGCGCTGATCGCCCTCGCCGCTCTTTGCGCCTGGTGGCTGGCAGGGGATCCGGAACGGGCCTTTCTGGCGGCGGTTTCGGTGCTGGTGATCGCCTGTCCCTGCGCCTTGGGGCTGGCCACCCCCACCGCCATCATGGTCGGCACCGGGGCGGCGGCGCGCCACGGTATTCTGATCAAGGACGCCGAGGCGCTGGAGCGGGCCCACCACGCGACCACGGTGGTCTTCGACAAGACCGGGACCCTGACTCACGGGAAACCGCGGGTCGAGCGGGTACTGGCGCTGGAGGGGGATGAGGCGACCCTGTTGCGGCTCGCCGCGGCGGCCCAGCAGGGCAGCGAGCATCCCCTGGCGCGGGCGATTCTGCAACGTGTCGGGGAGCCCCCCGCCGAGCGCCTCGATTCGTTCAGCAACCGGCCGGGACGGGGCCTGGTGGCCGGGGTGGCGGGGCGGCGGGTGGTGATCGGCAATCGCCGCATCCTGGAGGAGGAGGGGATTGCGCCCAGCGGCGTGGCGGAGGCGGCCGCCCGGGAGCTGGAGGGAGAGGGGCAGACCCTGATGTGGGTGGCCGCCGATGCGCGGCTGCTGGGGCTGATCGGGGTCAGCGACACCCCAAGGGAGGAGGCCGCCGCCGCCCTCGCGGATCTGGAGCGGGCCGGGGTCTGCACCGTGATGCTGACCGGAGATCACCATCACGCCGCACAGCGGGTCGCCACGGCGCTCGGGGTCGGGCGGGTGATCGCCGAGGTGCTGCCGGAGCAGAAGGCGCGCGAGGTGCAACGCCTGCGCCGGGCCGGAGAGCGGGTAGTGATGGTCGGCGACGGGGTCAATGACGCCCCCGCCCTGGCGGCGGCGGACGTGGGCATGGCCATGGGGACCGGCACCGACGTGGCGATGCACACCGCGGGTATCACCCTGATGCGCGGTGATCCGCGGCTGGTGGCGCGGGCGCTCTCCATCTCCAGGGCCACCTACCGCAAGATCCGGCAGAACCTGTTCTGGGCGCTGATCTACAATGTGATCGCGATTCCCGCGGCCGCCGCCGGGCTGCTCAACCCGGTGATCGCCGGGGCGGCGATGGCGATGTCGTCGGTGAGCGTGGTCGCCAACTCGCTGTTGTTGCGGCGCTGGCGCGGCGCGGGGTGAGCGGTTCGACGCCGGGCGTGTCGCCGGTGTAGGCTTTTGGGGATTTTTCACGATTCGGGAGGATGGGTATCATGGCACAGGTTTACAGGGTCGAGGGGATGAGCTGCGGCGGTTGCAGCAGCTCGGTTATTTCCGCCATCCAGGGGCTGGCCCCCGGGGCGGTGGTGCAGGTGGAGCTCGATGGCGGTCTGGTGACGGTGGAGGGGGTGGAGGATGAGGCGCTGATCCGGCAGGCGGTGGAGGATGCCGGTTTCACCTTCGCCGGGGTCGTCTGACGGATTGCACGGGCGGGAGGCTTACCGGTGGTGCGATCTGGCGCGGCAGGGAACAGGGCCACAAAGCGGTATCTCAGGAATGCCATCATTTTTATGTCGGCGGTACTCGCGTGGTGGGGGAGTTTCGGGGTTATCTGCCGTGCGGGACTGAACGAGTATGTTTTTTGGCTCTCCCTGCCTTTCTGGTTGGTTGCCGCATTGGCGGTCCTCGGAATTTACAGCATCGGACCGCTCGGGAAGGGGGTTAAGGCGGCCGTGATCGCCGACGAACAAGAACTAAGAGAATCACGCGGTGTGAAACAACCATGGGAGTGAGCCTGGTTGTTAACGGGGATAACGAAAACAACTTCTGGAGGAGATGGATTATGTACAGCATGCGGATGTTGGCGGGCGCGATGCTCGCCGTTGCGGTTTCGGGTGCCGTGGCGCAGACGGCGCCGGCGGTCGGGGTCAAGCGTCTGGCCATGGAGACGGCGCTGAATGTCGCTGGCGCGGCGGTGGAGGCGTGCCGCGGGCAGGGGATTCAGATCGGGGTCACGGTGGTGGATCGTGACGGCACCGTGCAGGTGGCGCTGCGCGATACCATCGCCGCCCCGGTCACCCTGGAGATCAGTCGCCAGAAGGCGTTCACCGCCGCCAACTTCAACGCCCCCACCTCGGCACTGGGGGATCGGGCCAACACCCCCATCGGCCGGGTCTCCGGGCTGGTGATGTCTCCCGGCGGGCTGCCCATCACGGCGGGCGGATCGCTGCTGGGGGCGGTCGGGGTCAGTGGCGCCCCCTCCGGACTCACCGACGAGGCGTGCGCCCAGGCCGGTATCGACCGGGTGCTGGACGATCTGGAGCTGATGTAAGCCCCCGCCCGCTCAGTGCGGGGTGTGGTCGTGGGGGGCCGGGGGAGGCAGCGGCTCCCCCGCGAGCAGCCGCCGCACCGCCCTCAGCGGATCCTCCTCACCGGTGACATAGACCCGTACCCCGCTCATGCCGAGGCGGTTCATGAAGCCCTGTCCGCACCCGCCGGTGATCAGGATATCGAGGGCCTCGATGGGGTGGGGGTCGGTGCCCCGATAGGCGTGCATCGCCATCTCCCTGGGCAGGTCGAGGCGCTTCAGCTCCCGGATCTCGTCGGACCCGGGGTCCACCTCGTAGATGAGGAAGCGCCGGGTCCTGCCCGCGTGTCCGGTGATGGTGCGGAAGTTCTGACTGGTAATGCCTATCTTCATGGTGGGTCTGTGATCGCGTTGGTTACATGGGGCATTTTGCGCCCGTGGGTGGGGGCTGGCAACTGCGGCCGGCGGCGTCCGTGCATCATGGCCGCACCAGGCTCTTCCGCTAACCGCCATGGAGAGCGAAGCGAAGGCGGTTAGTCCCCGATAGGCGTAGGCGCGGTTGTATGGCCGCAGTTACGACCGATAGGGAGTGACGTAGGGCATACAAATAGCGCATCCGACACGCCGTAGAGTCATTGTGGTCATCATGACGGAGTTGCGCACGAGCAGCTTTGCTGCAATGTGCGGGACGGAGTCGTGATGAGCGCAGGACGGTCGGGGTAGTAACGGCTGTCGCGTTGGCGAGTCGATTTTGGGGACTGGGATGTCCCAAAATCTTTCACGAGGTAGCGACACTCTTGGCCCACTGCTCCATGGCGAGGTTGGCTACCGGCATCGGGGCCTCCAGGAAGGTGATCAGGAACCGCTCCGCGAGTTCCACCACGCCGATGGAGCGGGGCCGCACGGCCATCATCAGCGGTTCCGGCAGGGTGATGCCGAAACAGAAGACGATGTGTTTGGCCGCCAGTATCGTTTCGCTCACCTGGCCCTGGGGCAGGGAGCGGGTGTGTTCGAAGTGATCATAGAGGGCGATGAAACGGGCGCTGTCGTGCGCGTCGACCTGCTGTTTGAGGTAGCCGATGATCTCGTCGACGCTGGCGAAACGGCACTCCGGCTTCTCCACTTCCAGGGAGAAGATCGGGTACGCCTGCTGTTGCAGATACTGCCTCATGCCGGCTCCTGTGGCCCGTGACCGGTTCCTGTAGCTCTCCCGGGGGAGCTGGGTTTCATGCCGTATGTGCAGGGGGGTGGCGACCCGTCGGCGCCCGATGACAGGGGGGCGGCCGCGCGTGCGTCGCGGTTCTCCCGGCCCATGCGCCCCGGTACATTAGAGCAGGGGGTGGTGGGGCGGCATTGAAAAAACGCAATCGCCGTGCCGTGCGGGTCAGTCCTCGGCGAGGCGCTCCAGGTTGGGGATGTCGAGCAGGAAGTGGTTCGCCGTGGTCTCCACCAGCAGGCTCTGGCGCTTGAACTCGGCGATGGTGCGGCTGGCGGTCTCGGTGGTGACGCCGAGCATCGCCCCCATGTCCTCCCGCGAGAAGAGTTCACACTCGCTCGCCTCCTGGTCCTGGACCAGGCGCAGCAGCAGGCGCGCCACGCGCTGCTTGGCCGAGCCGGTGGAGAGCTCGGTGAGCCAGGCGTCGGCCTCGGTCAGGGCGCGCTGCCAGCGGCTGAGCAGCTCCTGGTGCAGCCGCGGGTTGGTTTCGGAGAGGGCCTTGACCACGCTCACCGGGAGGCTGCAGGCCTCGCTCGGATGCAGCACCACCGCGTCGTGCTGGTAGGGCTGGTCGAGCAGCGCCTCCAGGCCGGTGACGTCGGTGGGGCGCACCAGGCGCACGATGCGCTGGGTGCCGTCCGGGAGGTACTGGACCAGCTTCAGGATGCCGCTGCGCAGGGTGAACATGCGCTCGCCACGATCACCGGCGCGGTACAGGACCGAGCCCGGGGGCAGGGTGTAGAGGTCGATCGGCTGGTGGATCCGGTCGAAGTCGTCCGCTTCCAGTCCGGCGAACAGCACCGAGTTGCGCAGGGCGCAGCTGACGCAGTCCGCCTCTCCGTCCCACGCCTCTTTATCGCTGACCGGTTTCAGTCTGTTGTGGTTTGGCCGCACGTGGACGACTCCATGCTCGATTCGCCGCTGGGTAGGCCAAGAAGCTACCATGGGGTCGCACCGGCGTCCATGTCGGCGGGTGGGCCCGGTGCGGGACGCCGGGCGCCAAAGTGCCTTTTGTCACAACGTCGGCTGCGCGTTTCGCGCAAGCGCGGCCTAAAGTTCACGTAAACGGGGCCGATATGGTCTCTACCTCGCAGGTGCGCGCGGTGGGCGGACCGGCGGGCAGGCCGACAAAAGAGCAAGGGAGGCGATGGACGTCAGCGCATATCAGTCCAACCATCAGGCGAAGCTGAAGCAGGCCCTGGAGCGGCGATTTCAGCTGGCCTGGCATGGTCATCCGGCGGTTCGGGGCCTGTTTTCGGCGTGCCTGCGCATTGCGCTCGAACACTCGCGGGAGCGCCGTCATGACACCCTCTGAGCTGATCGGCCGGGTGCCCGACCTGCCCAGTCTGCCCGAAGTCTACTTCCAGGTGGACCGGGTGTTGCAGGATCCCGATTTCTCCCTCCAGGAGCTGTCCGAGGTGATCGAGCGCGAACCGGCCATCGCCGCGCGCCTGCTGCGGCTCGCCAACAGCGCCCTGTACGGTTTCAGTGGCCACATCGACACCATCCAGCGGGCGGTGACCATGATCGGCAGCGATGAGATCCGTGATCTGATCCTCTCCAGCGCCGTGCTGAGTGCGTTCAAGCGCATGCCGGTGGGAGCCGTTTCGATGCGCTCGTTCTGGGAGCACAGCATCGCCTGCGGTCTGGCCGCCAGGAACATCGCCGCCCTGACGGGGGCGGCCAACATGCAACGTTACTACATCTATGGCCTGCTCCACGATATCGGCCGGCTGGTGCTGTTTCTGGCGTTGCCGCAGCGCATGGGGGATCTGCTGATCCGCCATCGCAACAGCGAGGGCCACCTCGTCGACCTGGAACACGACGCCCTGGGCTTTACCCACGAAACGGTGGGCGGGACCCTGCTGGAGGGGTGGCGTCTGCCCCGGGCGCTGGTCGGGGTGGTCGCCCGGCATCACTGCAACGGGGAGGAGAGTGGGGCGGGCCGTGAGGCGGCGGTGGTGCATTTCGCCGATCTGACGGTCAACGCCATGAGCATGGGCAGCAGTGGCACCCGGCTGGTGCCGGAGCTGGATGAGCGGGCGTGGGAGCGGGTCGGCCTCGAAGTGGACGAAATTCCGATCCTGTGTGCCGACACCCTGGAGCAGTTCGAAAACGTGGTCGCCGCGTTTTTCGACTAGCCGCCATGCCGGAGAGGGAGCGCGCGGGAGTGGATGGCGACTATCGGGAGCGCCGCCTGCGGGCCGCCGAGGGGCAGAACCGGGCCTATGCCTACGTCCTCGATCTGCTGGGGCGGGCCCTCGACGACCTGGGACTGTGTGGCGATGTCGACTCCCTCTGTGTCGCCCTCAGCGGGTATATCGAGGCGCTGCGACCGCACAGTGGTTACGGGGTCTTTCTGCTTGGGTGCGATGCCCGGCTGGAGGCGCGCTTCACCGGCGCGGACCGGGATGAGAGCGGTTTTCACGCCCATCAGGCGGAGCTGATGGCGAGCGGCGCCTGCGACCGGGTGTTGCGTTTTCGCCGCCCCCGGTGCGAGGTGTGCGCGGGCACGGAGTACATGCTCCTGCCTCTGGTTGCCCATGGCGCCGTTCAGGGGGTGCTGTCGATCCAGTCCGGGCAGCCCCCGGACCCGCTGATGAGGCAGGCGCTGGATCAGTTGACGCGCCTCTTCGCCATCGCCCTGCACAACCTGGCCCCGCCCCAGGGGGACAGCCCCGGAGAGCGGGATGCCGCCGGGCCCGCCATCTACCACAGCGATACCGATTTTCTCACCGGACTGGTCAGCCGCGCCGGGCTGCGGCGGGTGATCCATGCGCAGGTGGCGTCGCGCAGCGCCCGGGAGCGGGAGTATGCCCTGGTGCTGTTCGATCTGGATGATTTCTACCAGATCAATGCCCGGTTCGGGCGGGCGGCGGGTGACGCGGTGCTGCGCTGCGTCGGCCAGCGGCTCTACGACACACTCTACTCGCAGCCGGTGTACCGGCTCCTCGGGGTGGACGAGACCTGCCTCACCCTGGCCCGCATCGGCGTCGACCGCTACGCCCTGCTGGTCGAGACGCCGGGCAGCACCGAGGCCCTCGACCAGGTGAGTGAGCGTCTGCGCCACGCCCTGCAGGAGGGGGTCCGGGTGGGGCGGGAGGTCCTCTATCTGATCGTCAGCGTCGGGATCAGCCTCTATCCTGGGGACGCGGCCGAACCGGGGGCGCTGACGGCCCATGCCGAGGGGGCACTGAAGGAGGCCAAGCGCCATGGCCGCAACCGCCTCTTCCACTACGGCAGCGACGACGAGGAGGCGGTGTGGGATTTCGCCATTGAACAGGCATTGCACCAGGCCCTGCGCGAGGAGCGCTTTGAGCTGCTGTTTCAACCGCAGGTGGATTCGGCGGCGGGTACGGTGGTCGGGGCCGAGGCCCTGCTGCGGCTGCGGGACGACACTCTGAAGGTGCCGCCCCTGCGTTTCATTCGCGTAGCCGAGGATATCGGGCTGATCGAGGCGATCGGCGAGTGGGTGATGCGCCGGACCTGCCGTCTGGCCCGGGCCTGGCACGCCGCCGACAGGATCGGTTTTCCCCTCTCCGTGAACCTGTCGGCCCGGCAGCTCAACTGCGAGGGGCTGGGGCGGCTGTTTCAGCGCATCCTGGTCGAGGAGATGGCCGAGGCGGCCTGGTTCAAGCTGGAGATCACCGAGACCGCGTTCGCCAGCGAGGTGGGCTGCGCGATCGAAAATATCCGCGACCTGCACACCATGGGTTTCCGGATCTCCATGGACGACTTCGGGATCGGCTACTCCTCCCTGGGGCGGATCAAGCACTTCACCCTCGACGAGGTGAAGATCGACCGGGAGTTCATCCGTCAGTTGCCGGACAGCCCGGTCGATCAGGCGATCATCGGCGCCATCCTGGAGCTGAGCCGGCAACTGGGCGTGGGGGTGGTGGCCGAAGGGGTCGAGAACGCCGCCCAGCTGCGTCTGCTGCGGGGCATGGGGTGCCACCTGATTCAGGGCTACTATGTGGCGCGGCCCATGCAGTGGGAGCGGCTGCTCGACTTTCTCGACGACGCCGGGCGGATCGAGCCGTGGCGGCTGGCGGGCGCGCAGGCGGAGTGAGTGCCGACAGCGCACCCGGGCGGTGCGCCAGAGCGCATCGCCCAGCGGATGAAACAGCGTCTCATCCGGTCGTGGCCGGTGCCTGCTCCAGCAGCTCCTCCAGTACGCTCAGCAGTTGGGCGCACTGGGCATCGGTGCCGATGGTGATGCGCAGATACTGCTCGACGCGCGGTTGCCGGAAGTGGCGCACGATGATCGCCCGTTCGCGCAGGCGCCGACTCAGCTCGGCGGCATCCCAGCGGGGGTGGCGGGCGAACAGGAAGTTGGCGGCGGAGGGGATCACCTCGAAGCCCAATCCGGTCAGGGATCTACTCAGTTCATCACGGCTGTGAATGATCCGGGCCCGGGTCTGTTCGAAGTGGTCGCGGTCGGCCATGGCGGCGCAGGCTCCGGCGATGGCGAAGCGATCCAGCGGGTAAGAGTTGAAGCTGTTTTTGACCCGCTCCAGGGCCTCGATCAGCGACCGGTCGCCGACCGCGAAGCCGACTCGCAGTCCGGCCAGGGAGCGCGATTTGGAGAGGGTCTGGACCACCAGCAGGTTGGGGTGGCGATCCACCAGGGCGATGGCCGACTCACCCCCGAAGTCGATGTAGGCCTCGTCCACCACCACCACCGATGCGCTGTTTTCCTCCAGCAGCCGCCCGATCGTCCGCAGCGGCAGCAGACGCCCGGTGGGGGCGTTGGGGTTGGGGAAGATGATGCCGCCGTTGGGGCGTGCGTAGCCGCCGGGGTCGATTTCGAACCCGGGGCCCAGGGGCAGTGTCTCGTAGGCGATGCCGTAGAGTCCGCAGTAGACCGGGTAGAAGCTGTAGGTGATGTCCGGAAACAGCAGGGGCAGCCGGTGTTTGAGCAGGGCCTGGAAGGCGTGGGCCAGCACCTCGTCGGAGCCGTTGCCGACGAATACCATCGCCGGGTCCACTCCGTGGTAGCCGGCAACCGCCTCCTTCAGACGCTCGGCATTGGGGTCGGGGTAGAGGCGCAAGCCTTCGTTGGCCTCCGCGCGCAACGCCTCCAGGACCCGGGGGGAGGGGCCGTAGGGGTTCTCGTTGGTGTTGAGCTTGATCAGGTCGTCCAGCTTGGGCTGCTCGCCCGGTACATAGGGGGTGAGCCGGTGAACGATGTCGCTCCAGTATCTGCTCATAGGTTGTCCATGGCCGCCGTGCTCAGCGGCTGATCGGTTTGTATTTGATGCGGTGCGGCTGGTCCGCTTCCGCCCCCAGGCGGCGCTTGCGGTCGGCCTCGTAGTCGGCGTAGTTGCCTTCGAACCAGATCACCTCGGAGTCGCCCTCGAAGGCGAGGATATGGGTGGCGATGCGGTCCAGGAACCAGCGGTCATGGGAGATCACCACGGCGCAGCCGGGGAAGGCCAGCAGCGCCTCTTCCAGCGCCCGCAGGGTCTCCACGTCGAGGTCGTTGGTCGGCTCGTCGAGCAGCAGCAGGTTGCCGCCGCTCTGCAGCAGCTTGGCCAGATGCAGGCGGTTGCGTTCGCCTCCCGAGAGATCGCCCACCCGTTTTTGCTGGTCGGTGCCCTTGAAGTTGAAGCGGCTCAGCCAGGCGCGGGAGTTGAATTCGTACTTGCCCACGGTGATCAGGTCGTGGCCGTTGGAGATCTCCTCCCAGGCGCTCTTGCTGTCGTCGAGGGCGTCGCGGGACTGATCGACGTAGGCCACCTGCACGGTCTCGCCGATGCGCAGCTCCCCGGTGTCCGGCCGCTCCTCGCCGGTGATCATGCGAAACAGCGTGGTCTTGCCCGCGCCGTTGGGGCCGATGATGCCGACGATGCCCCCCTGGGGCAGATTGAAGCTGAGGTTGTTGTAGAGCAGTTTGTCGCCGTAGGCCTTGGTGATGCCACTGGCCTCGATCACCAGCTCGCCCAGGCGTTCGCCGGGCGGGATGTAGATCTCGTTGGTTTCGCTGCGCTTCTGAAACTCCTGGCTCTGCAGTTCGTCGAAGCGCTGCATGCGCGCCTTGCTCTTGGCGTGACGCCCCTTGGGGTTGGAGCGCACCCAGTCCAGCTCCTGTTTCATGGTGCGGATGCGTGCCTGCTCCTGTTTCTGCTCCTGCTCCAGGCGCTTCTCCTTCTGCTCCAGCCAGGAGGAGTAGTTGCCCTCCCAGGGGATGCCGTAGCCGCGGTCGAGCTCCAGGATCCAGCCCGCCACGTTGTCCAGGAAGTAGCGGTCATGGGTCACCGCCACCACGGTGCCGGTGTAGTCGTGCAGGAAGCGCTCCAGCCAGGCCACCGACTCGGCGTCGAGGTGGTTGGTCGGCTCGTCGAGCAGCAGCATGTCGGGGTGGGAGAGGAGCAGGCGGCACAGCGCCACCCGGCGCCGTTCGCCGCCGGAGAGCCGGGTTACGTCGGCGTCCCAGGGGGGCAGGCGCAGGGCATCGGCGGCGATCTCCAGGGTGCGCTCCAGGTTGTGTCCATCCTTGGCGGTGATCAGATCCTCCAGCCGGGCCTGTCTGGCGGCCAGGGCGTCGAAATCGGCGTCGGGCTCGGCGTAGGCGGCATATACCTGATCCAGCTCGGCCAGGGCCTCCTTGACGTCGGCCACCGCCTCCTCTACGTTGCCGCGCACATCCTTGGCGGGGTCGAGCTGGGGCTCCTGGGGGAGGTAGCCGACCTGGATGCCCGCCTGGGGGCGAGCCTCGCCCTCGATATCGGTGTCGATCCCGGCCATGATCCGCAGCAGGGAGGATTTTCCCGAGCCGTTGAGGCCCAGCACCCCGATCTTGGCGCCGGGGAAGAAGGAGAGGGAGATGTCGCGGAGGATGACGCGCTTTGGCGGCACCACCTTGCCGACACGGTTCATGGTGTAGATGTACTGGGCCATACCTGCCTCTTGATCGGGTTCGGGGGCGGGGCGGGGTGTCCGCCCGCCGGGGTTTGCTGAGCGCGCAATTCTCGCACACTCACCCCTGCTGAATAAACTCCAGGGCGTTGCCGTCTGGATCGCGGCAGAACAGGGCGGCGCGCCCCGAACGACTGAGGGTGAAGGGAATGCCCTGGCCTTGCAGCCGCTGTGACAGCCCCTGCAGGTCATCGGTCAGCAGGGCGACGTGGCGGTCGCGCCCACCGTGCTCCGGGCGTCCCCCGGCGGGGTCCGGGGAGGGGAGCTCCAGCAGGTGGATCTGCTGTCCGCCCAGCTCCAGCCAGGCCCCGGGAAAGCCCAGCGGCGGGCGCTGTTCGAAGACCCGCAGCCCCAGCAGGTCCCGGTAAAAGGCGAGTGAGCGCGCGGTGTCCCGCACCAGCAGGCTGACATGGTGCAGCTGGGTGATCACATCTTCTCTCCTGATCCATGGCGGGGGAGCGTCCCATGATAGGGGATGCGGGGCTGGCTGTCAGCGGCGTTCGCGGGGCTTGTAGGATGCACCGATATCGCCTAGATAACTAGCCCGAATGTTTCATAAACCATTAGGTGACCACAAATACCGTACAACCAGACTAGGGTATTAGCCGAGAACTAGGCAGGCCGGTAACTGTTAGCGGGGCGACGATCATTTTTTCGGGGTTGT
>PQCP01000138.1 GCA_003062205.1 Candidatus Sedimenticola endophacoides | reverse complement strand
CAACCCCGAAAAAATGATCGTCGCCCCGCTAACAGTTACCGGCCTGCCTAGTTCTCGGCTAATACCCTAGTCTGGTTGTACGGTATTTGTGGTCACCTAATGGTTTATGAAACATTCGGGCTAGCTCTGTTTTCTGAAAAGGGTGCGGATACGCGCCGCGTTGCCGATCACCAGCAGCGAGCTGACCGGCATCGATACGGCGGCGACCAGCGGCGTGACGAAGGTGGCCATCGCCAGCGGCACCATGATGACATTATACGTGATCGAGATGCCGATATTCTGGCGAATGGTGCGCAGGGTTCGCCGCGACAGCGCCACCGCCAGGCGCACCTTGCGCAGTTCGCTGCTCATCAGCACGATGTCGGCGCTGGCGATGGAGACGTCGGTACCGGAACCGAGTGCGATACCGATATCGGCGCGCACCAGCGCCGGGGCATCGTTGACCCCGTCACCCACCATCGCCACCTTGTGCGAACCGGCCTGCAGGCGGGCGATCACCCGATCCTTGTCCTCGGGCATCACCTCGGCGATCACCTCCATGCCACCGAGGCGGCGGGCGATCGCCTCGGCGGTGCCCTGGCGATCACCACTGAGCAGGGTCAGCTGCATACCATCGGCCTTAAGCGCCTCGATCAGGGGCAGGGCGCCCTCACGTATCCGGTCCTCAAGACCAAGCAGCGCCACCTCCACACCATCCCAGGCGAGGTGCAAAGAGCCGATCCCCTGGCGGTCGAGCCCCTCCTGCACCGTTTCGAATTCTGGGTTCAGGGCAACGCCAAGCCCCTTCATCCAGGCGCGATTACCGGCGGCGATCTCAATACCGCCGAGGCGCGCCCGAACTCCGTAGCCGGGGTGGTTCTCGAACTCCTCGACCGGCACCCGCTCCAGCTTCCACTCGTCTGCCAGGTCGAGTATCGCCGAGGCGACCGGATGCTCGGAGTAACGCTCCACGGCCGCCAGACGCCCGATCAGATCGGTAATCTCCGCGCCAGCCCGGCCCTCTCCGCGCCGCCACTGGCCGGAGGCGGTGCGCACCGAGGTCAGCGACATGCGCCCCTCGGTCAGGGTGCCGGTCTTGTCGAACACCACATGATTGATGGAGGAGAGCGTCTCCAGCACCTCGCCGTTCTTGACCAGGATGCCGTGGCGCGCCCCCAGGCCGGAGGCGACTGCGATGGACATCGGCGTGGCGAGCCCGAAGGCGCAGGGGCAGGTGATGATCAGCACCGCGGTGGCCGCCATCAGCGCCAGTTCGAAGTCGCTGTTGACCCAATAGAGGAAGGTAAGGGTGGCCAGGGTGAGGGTCACCGCCACAAACCAGGGGACGATACGGTCGGCCACGCACTGGATCGGAGCCTTGCTGGCCTGAGCCTCTTCCACCAGGCGGATGATGCGTCCCAGGGCGGTATCCCTGAGCAGCCCCCGCACCTCGACCTTGAGCACACCGTGGCCGTTGATGGTACCCGCCGAGACCTGGGCGCCGAGACCCTTGACGACGGGTTCGGACTCGCCGGTGAGCATCGCCTCATCGATCACGCTGCTGCCTTCGAGCACCACGCCGTCAACCGGTATCCTTTCGCCCGGGCGCACCAGCACCACTTCGCCCGACTTCACCGAGCGGATCGGCACGATCCGCTCTTCCCCGTCGCGCAACACCGTCGCCACGCGCGGCTGGAGATCGAGCAGGCGCTGGGTCGAGGCCACCGCCTGGCGCTTGGAGATCGCCTCCAGGTAGCGGCCAACCAGTATTACAAACAGGAAGTTGACCACCGTGTCATAGTAGACCTCACCCACCGCCGTCGCGCTGACGGTTACGTAGACGGAGTAGAGGTAGGTAATGCTGGCGCCGACCGCGATCGGGACATCCATCCCCAGATGCAGGTTGCGTATACCCGACCAGGCCCCCTTGAAAAAGGGCTGACCGGAGTAGATCAGCGTCGGTGTGGCGAGGCAGAAGCCGACCCAGTGGAACAGCCCCTTGAACTCCCCCTGATCGGCCCCGGAGTAGAGGGCAATCGAGATCCACAGCAGGTTCATCATGCTGAAGCCTGCGAATGCCATGCGGTAGAGCAGGTGGCGGTTTTCCCGCTTGAGACTGCCCTCGGCGGCTTCCGGGTCGTAAGGCACGGCGGCGTAGCCGATACGGCCCAGGCGCTGAATGATGGCCGAGAGCCGGAGCCGGCCGTTGTCCCACTGCACGCGCAGACGCCGTCCCGACAGGTTGACCCGCGCCAGCTCGACCCCGGGCATCGACCGCAGGGTGTTCTCGATCAGCCAGACGCAGGCGGCGCAGTGAATGCCCTCCACCAGCAAGTGGATATCGCGCACATCGCCCAGACTGGCGACGAACTCCTCCTGCACCTCGTCCAGGTCGTAGAGGGCCAACTCCCGGGGCAGTTCGGGGGGCGGGGCCAACGGCGTCCCCTCCGGGGTGCGCTGGTAGAATCCCTGCAACCCGGCTGCGTAAATCGCCTCACACACCGATTTGCAGCCGATGCAGCAGAAGCCCCGGGGCTCACCCTCGATCTCGGCGTGGATCTCCTCCGCCGGATCGACTGGCAGGCTGCAATGGTAGCAGCAGCCTTCGGCCGCTGGCGGGGTTTCTGCCCGCGCCGCTTCCATCGGCTACTTGACGCCCGCGCTGATGCGGTGAGGCAGATTGATCTCATCCTCCCCAGAGCGGGCGCTGATCAAGATATCCCACACCCCGAGCAGAGGAAAGCTGACCGGCGCCTGATAGAGGCCGGGCTCGATCTGCTTCATCGGAACGGAAAAATCCTGCTCGGCATCCGCCGGACGATAGGCGTAGAACACCACGCTGTCCGGGGCGAAGGGCGCGCCCGCGCGGTCGCTGATGCGCACCCCGTAGGTGGCCGCCTTGGCGACATCGACATAGGGCGGCGCGATCAGTTGCATGTCCCACGCCAGGGCCTTGGCCTGGCGTTTGAGCATATTTGCTTCGTAGTCCTGGCCACGATCGTAATAATCCTCCACCACCAGGCCGGGGCTGCGCGACTCGGCCAGATAGATCATCACGAAGTTGGCCCCGACGAAGATCACGAACATGCCGATCCAGGCCAACACCCAGGGACTGCGAAGCGCCTTCTGCTTTTCTGACATAATTACCACTCTGTATCGCTGTGCGGCGGCAGCACCCCGCTTTCCGCCCGACAGATGATTAAACCAAAAACAGGGAGGGCGAACCAGTTGGTTCGCCCTCCCTGTGCCTTACGCGGTGTCGAAACGGTCCGTCGCGCGATACGGGCTAGCGTTTTGGACCGGCGAAGAAGCTCTTGCGTTCACTGCTATAGCGCTGCCCCGAGCCACCTTCCGTCTCGATGCGAAAGCTGATCGGGACCGACTCGGCGGTGAGGTTCTCACGCGGCACCCGCACGAACACGGTACGCGGGGTCACCTTACCCGCGGCCGCCATCACCGGCTCCTCGGCGCCGACCAGCACCAGCCCCGGTGGGCCCGAGGCGCTGACGCGCACCGCCAACTCCTCGGTCATCTTGTTGAGTACCTTGAGGGTGTATTTATTGGATACAGAGCCGTCGCTCTGGAGCACATAAAGGGGCTGCCGCTCGTGCAGCACCTTGAGACCCACAGCATCCAAGGTACTCAGACCATACGCAATACCGGCAATGGCCGCCGCCAGGATCGCAGAATAGACCCATACGCGCGGGCGCTTGAGCATCGGGCGGTCCTCCTTGCCCTCCAGTTGCAGCAGCGACTCATAGCGGATCAGCCCGGTGGGGCGGTCCAGCTTGATCATCACCGTGTCACAGGCGTCGATACAGAGGGCGCAGGTGATGCACCCCTCCTGCTGCCCGTGCCGGATGTCCACACCGGTGGGACAGACCGCCACACACTGGTTGCAGTCAACGCAGTCGCCAAGACCCAGCTCCTCCTGGCTCTTGCCCTTCTTGGCACGACCCCGGGGCTCGCCCCGGTAGAAGTCGTAGGTGGGCAGGGCCGTGGTCTCGTCCACCATCACCCCCTGGATGCGGGCGTAGGGACAGAGCCAAAAGCAGACCTGCTCACGCAGGAACCCGGCCAGGCCGTAGGTGCCGACGGTGAACAGCGCGATGGTGATCAGGGCCACCCCGCTGACCTCCAGGCTGAGCACCCGTCCCCACAGCTCGAAGGCGTCGACGAACCAGGCGACGAAGGAGATGCCGGTGAGCAGACCGACCAGCAGCCACAGCAGGTGTTTGGTCACCTTGATCCGGATCTTGGTCGCGCCCCAGGGCGCCTGATCGAGCTTGACCCGCTTCTGCGGCGACCCCTCCAGCCGCTCCTCGATCCAGGTGAAGAGATCGGTCCAGACCGTCTGGAAGCAGAAGAAGCCGCACCAGACGCGCCCTACCAGCGTGGTCACCACCGCCAGCAGGATGGCGAAGAAGAGCAGCACCAGGGAGAGCATCCAGAAGTCCTGGGGCAGCACCGTAACGCCGAAGATGTGGAACTGGCGGTTGGGGATGTCGAACAGCACCGCCTGGCGATCGCCCCAGCGCAGGTAGGGGCCGATCAGAAAGACGATCCAGACCGCCGAGGTCCACCACTTGAAGGTGCGCCATTTGCCGCTCACCCGCTTGGCGTGGATCGTTTCCTCGCCCGTATTGACGTGGTAGTGGCCCGCCTCGGCGTAGAGGTCTTCGATGGCCGCCTCGGCGGCCTGTTCCCTGTTCATGTTCTCGTTGCTCAACTCTCGCTCTCCTGTCAACCGCCCCGTGACAGGGCGTCAAGCAGAATGGGTATCAGGGGTGCGGGGGTATCTGCGCACGGACACGCCCAATTCCACCCCCTGGCGGGTACGCCGTTTCAGGCCCGGCCCCTTCCTGGAAACCAGCCACCACAGCGGCGTACGCTCCGACAGAGTGTACTGTCGCACAACGCAGCGACCAATGCGATTTATCAATACCTGAAGTAACTATTCACCATACAAAATCGAAAAAAGTGCTTGACAGGTTTTTTGCGAAAATCTTCCAGTCTTAGCAACAAATCTCAGACTATCGTTATTCACACTCCAGGCGCTGATATTAGGCTCGCTGAA
>PQCP01000077.1 GCA_003062205.1 Candidatus Sedimenticola endophacoides | reverse complement strand
GCTAATCTTCATGGTGGACTTCCTCCTCATCTGTTTCGTGTGAATGGTGCTAGTTCAGCTCCCATTCTGACGCCTCGACGCCGTTTGTCGTAGGGGTGGGGAGGAGTCCATCCCATTGCTTACTTTCTCGCCCCGGGGCGCGGCAGCCTGGGGCAGGTACCCATCGACGACATGGCGGAGCTGATCGCAAAGGCCCAGATCGGGCCGGGACGGCTATTCATCCTCAGTAGCGGCCGGGGCGCGGCCCTGGCACTGATGGCGGTGCGACGCTGGCAGCAGCGCTACCCCGAGCGCCTTCCCCTGGGCGGGTTGATGCTGTTTCATCCCAACCTGCTCGCCGCGTCGCCAGTGCCGGGGGAGACGCCCCACTATCTGCCGGTGGCCCGGCTAACCAACCAGCCGATCCTGCTGGTTCAGCCCGCCGACTCCTCCAAGCGCTGGTACACCGGGGAACTGCTGCAGACCCTGGGCAGCGGTGGCGCCCGGGTGTTCACCCGCATCATCCCCGGGGTATCGGACGGTTTCCTCGGGCGCACCTCGGCCAGTGAGCAGGAGCGGCGGCAGAGCGCGCGGATTCCCGCCCTGCTGGCGGCCGCTCGGCGGTTGTTGAGCAGCGTGCATCCGGTCTCCCTGGCCCCTGTGCCCGCCGTGGACGAGCCGCCCCGGGAGGAGTGGAGCGCGGAGGCCTTTGGCGGCCGTCTGCTGCCCTACCGGGGGGAGTCCCTGCCGCCGGCGCTGGAGCTGGAGTCGATCGGTGGTGCGGCCGTGCGCCTTGGAGCGCTCTCCGGGCAGGTGATTCTGCTCAACTTTTGGGCCACCTGGTGCCCTCCTTGCATCGAGGAGATCCCTTCGCTGGGGCGCCTGCAGGCGCGTTTCTCCCAGCGCCCGTTCCAGGTGCTGAGTGTCGATGTGGGGGAGTCGCGTGAGGCGGTCGAGGCGTTTCTGCGGCGGGTCCCGGCCCGCTTCCCGGTTCTGCTTGATCCCCAGGGCAGCACCGTGAAGGCGTGGGATATCCGCGCCTTTCCCACCACGTTCCTGCTCGATGCCCGGGGACGAATCCGCTACGCCTATTTCGGCGGTCTGGAGTGGGACAAACCGGAGGTGGTGGCCGCCGTCGAGGCGCTGCTGCGGGAAGGTGACTAGTGTGCCCTGTCACGCTCAACCGGCCGTCCGTCGCCAGCGCCGCGCCTGTTGCAGCAGCTCCCCCAGATCGCGCACCACCATGTCCGGTTCGAGGCGCTCCGGCCAGGCCCGGGCGGAGCGGTTGACCCAGGCCGTGCGCACCCCGGCGTTGTGCGCGCCGAGGATATCGGTGGCCGGATCATCGCCGACATGGAGCATCTCCCACGGCGCCACACCGGCCCGCTCGCAGGCGATCCTGAACACGCGCGGGTCGGGCTTGGTGGCCTTGGCCTGCGCGGCGTTGACATCGAAATCGAACAGCCGGTCCAGGCCGAGGCGCCGAATGCTGGCGTTGCCGTTGGTCAACGCGCCCAGCAGGAAGCCCGCCTCGCGCAGCCCCTGCAGTGCCGGCAGCACCTCGTCGTAGAGGCGGACGCGGTGTCGCGCCTCGATGAACACCGCGAACGCCTCTTCGACCAGGCGCATGGGGTAGCCGTGGCGCTGGGCCAGCTCGCCCAGCCACGCCTTGCGCAGCGCCGTCATGTCGTGGGCCAGCTCCGGGCGTGCCCGGGCCAGGGCCAGGCGGCCGGCGCGAAGGGCGTCGCTCCCCTGCCTGGCGCAGATGCGCGGATAGTGGGCGGAGAGCCAGTCGAACAGCGACTGCTCGGCCGCCAGCAACACCGGCCGGTTGTCCCACAGGGTGTCATCCAGATCGAAACTGATGGCGCGAATCGCTCGCGCGGGTGTGAAGTCGCTCATGGCGCAACAATCTACACGAAATGCCGCATGGGCGCTGAAGCAGACCCTCAACTGGGGTATGATCCCGCCTCCTGTTCCGATCAATACAGCGGAAGCGCCCCATGAAGTACGACAACATCCTCCAGACCATTGGCAACACGCCGGTGATTCGCCTGAACAAGGTCACCGGAATCCTGGCGCGTGAGCTGTGGGTGAAGGTAGAGAGTTTCAATCCCGCCGCCTCGGTCAAGGATCGCCCCGCCCTCAACATGGTGGAGCAGGCAGAGCGGCGGGGGCTGCTGCGCCCCGGGGCGACCCTCATCGAACCGACCTCGGGCAACACCGGGATCGGCATCGCCATGGTGGCCGCCGTCAAGGGCTATCGCGCGGTGATGGTGATGGCCGAGGACATGAGCGAGGAGCGCAAGCAGATCCTGCGCGCCTTCGGCGCCGAGTTGATACTGACCCCGGCGGAGCAGGGCACCCGGGGGGCGATCGAGGAGGCGCGGCGCCTGGCCCGGGAGCGGGGCTGGTTCTTTATTGGGCAGCACTTCAACCCCGATAACCCCGGCGCGCACCGGCAGACCGCCCAGGAGATCTGGAGCGATTTCGGTCATGGGCTCGATGTCCTGGTTACCACCACCGGCACCGGCGGCACCATTACCGGTCTTGGACACCATCTGCGGGCCTACCATCCGGCGCTTCGGGTGATCGCCACCGAACCGGCCGATTCGCCGATCCTCAGTCGCGGGATCGCCCGCAGGCACAAGATTATGGGCACCGCGCCCGGCTTCATCCCCGAGGTCCTCGACACCGGGGTGTGGGACGAGGTGTTGCAGATCACTACCGACGAGGCCTATGAGACGACCCGTTTCCTGGCCCGCGAGGAGGGGATCTTCGCAGGGATCTCCTCGGGTGCCGCCGTGGCGGGGATGATCCGTGCGGCCAGGGATGAGGCGCAACGCGGCAAGGTACTGCTGGCGATCCTGCCCGATACCGGTGAACGCTACCTCAGTACCGATGTGTGGGCGTGAGGGCCGGGCAATTCCAACAGGATCTGTGCTTTGATGCACCACGGGCGGTTGGGTTACCCTGAAGCGGAGTCGAGAGGAGCGGGACGCCGATGCTGGAAGAGAATATCGTCTTTACTTTTTTTCTGATCTTCTCGGGGGCCGCGGTGCTGGCCACCTTCGCGCTGTATGCCCGCCAGGCCCTGCTGGTCGCCTACATCCTGCTGGGAGTGCTGCTCGGGCCCTCGGCGCTGGGGTGGGTCGGCGATCCAGAACTGATCCACGATATCGCGCACATCGGCATCATCTTTCTGCTGTTCCTCATGGGGCTGGAGCTCAACCCCCGGGACTTCCTGCACCTGATGAAGAAGACCACGGTGGTGACCCTGGCCAGCTCCATCATCTTCTGGTCGGCGGGCGCGGCCCTGGCCCTGGCCTTCGGTCATCCGCTGCTGGAGGCGGCGCTGATCGGCGCGGCGTTGATCTTCTCCAGCACCATCGTCGGGCTCAAGCTGCTGCCGACCACGGTCCTGCACCATCAGCGTCTCGGCGAGATCATCATCAGCATCCTGTTGCTGCAGGACTTTATCGCCATCGCCCTGCTGGTGCTCCTGGAGGGTAGCGGCGCGGCGCACAATCCGATGCTGGAGTTCGCCAAGCTGGCTGCCGCTGTACCCCTACTGATCCTCGGTGCCTGGGGTTTTTCCCGCTATGTGCTGCTGGGACTGCTGGGGCGCTTCGACACCATCCGCGAGTACATCTTCCTGATCGCCATCGGCTGGTGCCTGAGCATGGCGGAGGCGGCGGCCGCCCTCGGCATTTCGCACGAAATCGGCGCCTTCGTCGCCGGGGTGACCTTGGCCGCCAACCCCATCTCGCTCTACATGTCGGAGAACCTCAAGCCCCTGCGCGACTTCTTCCTGGTGATGTTCTTCTTCTCCCTCGGTGCCGGGTTCGACCTCGGCATGCTGGGGACGGTGGCCCTGCCGGCGACCGCCCTGGCCGCCCTGACCGTGTTCGGTAAACCGGTGGTCTTCGGGTATCTGTTGCAGCGCGGCGGCGAGCAGCAACACCGGGCCCGGGAGGTGGGGGCACGGCTTGGGCAGATGAGCGAGTTTTCGCTGCTGATCGCGGTACTGGCGGTGGGCAAGGGGCAGATCGGCGAGCAGGCGGGTTATTTGATTCAGCTCGCCACCCTGCTCACCTTTCTGGCCTCGACCTACCTGGTGGTGTTTCGCTTTCCGACGCCCATCGCCCTCTCCGACCGGTTGCGCAGGGACTGAGGCGGCGGCGTGCTGGTGATCTCCCACAAGGTCTCGATTCCCGATCAGGAGATCGAGACCGGCGCCATCCGCGCCCAGGGGGCCGGTGGACAGAATGTCAACAAGGTCGCCACGGCGATCCATCTGCGCTTCGACATCGCCGCCTCCTCCCTGCCGGATTTTTACAAGACGCGCCTGCTGGGGCTCAAGGACCGGCGCATCTCCAAGGAGGGGGTGGTGATTATCAAGGCCCAGCGCTTCCGCACCCAGGAGCAGAACCGCGAGGATGCCCTGGAGCGGCTGCGTCTTCTGGTGCGCTCGGTGGCCGTGCCCCCCAAGCGGCGCATCCCCACCCGTCCCGGCAAGGCGGTGAAGCAGCGCCGGCTCGACGACAAGGGGCGGCGCGGGGAGCGCAAGCGGCTGCGCAAGCGGCTGCGCAAGCGGGTGGAGTATTGAACATGCGGGCCGCAGCCATGGGAGGCGTCGGGCTGCTGCTCTTGTGCGGGCCGGTGCGGGGGGAGATCCACCGCTGGGTGGACGAGGCGGGTCAGACCCACTTCGGCGACCGCCCTCCTTAGACGGTGGCCAGCGAGCCGCTGCAACTGCGCATCAACACCATTGACACGGTGGAGGTGGCGCCGCCGGACGCCACCGGGGATGGCGGGGTGGCGCGCACCGACCCCGCCAGGGTGGTGCTCTACGGCGCCGCCTGGTGCGGGGTCTGCGAGCGGGCCAAGCGCTATTTTCGGGCGCGGCGCATCCCGTTTACCGAGTATGACGTGGAAAAGAGCGCGAAGGGACGCCGCGACTACCGGCGGCTCGGGGGGCGCGGGGTACCGATCATCCTGGTCGGCAAGCGGCGCATGGACGGCTTCTCAGAGGAGCACTTTGCCACACTTTACCGGCGCTGATGCCGTCATGGATCACACACAACGGCGCCGCGCCATTCCCGATTACGCCCCCCCGGGCCGTCACATGCCCGGATGATTCGGGGAGCCGGTCGCGACGCAGTCCCCCTCTGTCCGGCCCCGCACTCCGGCCCGGGTCAGCGCCGCTGGCCCGGCAGGGCCACTCCCGCTAACCGCCATGGAGAGCGAAGCGAAGGCGGTTAGTCCCCGATAGGCGTAGGCGCGGTTGTATGGCCGCAGTTACGACCGATAGGGAGTGACGTAGGGCATACAAATAGCGCATTCGACACGCCGTAGAGTCATTGTGGTCATCATGACGGAGTTGCGCACGAGCAGCTTTGCTGCAATGTGCGGGACGGAGTCGTGATGAGCGCAGGACGGTCGGGGCAGTAACGGCTGTCGCGTTGGCGAGTCGATTTTGGGGACTGGGATGTCCCAAAATCTTTCACGAGGTAGCGACACTCTTGTGCCGCCTGCATGCAGCCGCTCATCTCCTGCTGGTTATCGCTCTTCTCCATGCAGTCATTGGCGATGCGGGTGTTGTCGATGGCGGTGTTCATATCCGTGAGCATCCGTTGCCGCATCTCCGGGCTCCAATCCAGCCTGCGCGGTTCGGGCATCTTGTGTTGGGCGGCGCCCGCGGGGCGGCGCATGCCCTGCATCATCTTCTCCTGGTAGGCCATCATGATCGAGGAGCAGGCGTTGAGTTGTTCGGTGTCGGTGCTGGCGGCGATGCAGTCGCGGGTCTGCTCCATGGGGGCGATCGACTCCACCATCATCGGCAGCATGTGCGCCTTCATGCGGTTGAAATGCTCCTGTGGGTCCACCTGGCCATGGTGCGGCTGGGCCAGGGCGGCCAGGGGGGCCAGGAGCAGGCTGGCTGCGAGCGGTCTAATGAACTTCATCGAATCCTCCGGATTGTGTGCTGCATCGTGTATCGGGCCTGAATCTCGTGCCAGGCCCGGTTTGAAAAAGGTGTGTTTGTACACGCCCCAATGTACACCTATTGGTGCTGGGGATGTAATCCGAATCCGCAGCCACCCGGTTGCGCGATGGGTGCGTTTCCCCCGGGGCGCTGTGGCGATTCTGACTTGGGGCCGGGGTCCAGGCGGAACCGCCGACCACTCCCGCCGTGCATGGTCCCAGGTAGTGACAACCGCTTCATCCGGAAGTTCGGTCCGGGTTGCGCGGCCCGCTTCGCCCCAGATGCCCGGCCAGCGCCCGGCCGGTGTGGGATTTGGCGGTGGCCCGGGCGATCTGTTGCGGGCGCCCCTGGACCACGATCCGGCCTCCCTCCGCGCCCCCCTCCGGTCCCATGTCGATAATCCAGTCGGCCTCCGCGATCAGATCCAGGTTGTGTTCGATGACGATCACCGAGTGGCCCGCCTCCACCAGTTGGTGCAAGACCCGGATCAGGCGCTCCACGTCGGCCATATGCAGTCCCACGGTGGGTTCGTCGAGCACATAGAGGGTGGCCGGCGGCTGGCGTTTGAATCCCGGCCGCGCCTTGGCCAGCTCAGCGACCAGCTTGATGCGCTGGGCCTCGCCGCCGGAGAGGGTGGGGCTGTGCTGGCCGAGGGTGATGTAGCCCAGACCCACATCCTGGAGCAGGCGCAGGGGGTGGTGGATCGCCGGGTGGGCCTCGAACAGGGCCGCCGCCCGTTCGACGCTCATCTCCAGTACTTCGCCGATGCTCGCCCCCCCGTAGCGCACCGACAGGGTCTCGGGATCGAAGCGCTGCCCGGCGCACGCCTCGCAGCGCATCTTCACGTCCGGCAGGAAGCTCATCTCCACCCGCTGTACTCCCTGCCCCTCGCACTCGGCGCAGCGTCCCTGGCGGGTGTTGAACGAGAAGCGACCGGCACTCCAGCCGTGGATGCGCGCCTCGGCGGTGGCGGCGAACAGCCTGCGGATCGGATCCCAGATGCCGATGTAGGTGGCGGGGCAGGAGCGCGGGGTTTTTCCGATCGGGGTTTGGTCCACCTCCAGCACCCGTTCGATCGTCTCCCAGCCCCGGAGGCCGGAACAGGCGTGACGCTGACGCGCGCCGATGCGCCCGCCGGCTCGCCGCCGCTCCAGGTGTTGGCGCAGGCTGTTGACCAGCACCTCGCGGATCAGGGTGCTTTTTCCCGAGCCGGAGACTCCGGTGATGCACACCAGCCGTTCCAGAGGCAGGTTGGCGTCGAGACCGCGCAGGTTGTTGAGGCGGGCTCCGGTGATGTGCAGCCGCCGGGCGGCCTTTACCGGGCGAGGCGGCAGCAGGGGGTGGCGCAGGGGCTGGGCCAGGAGGCGGCCGGTGAGTGAGTCCGGACAGCCGGCCAGCGCGCCGATATCGCCCTCGGCGACCACCCGGCCGCCACCCATCCCGGCGCCGGGACCGATGTCGACCAGGTGTTCGGCGCTGCGGATGGTCTCCTCGTCGTGCTCGACCACCACCACGGTATTGCCTTTGGCGCGCAGCCGGGAGAGGGTCTCCAGCAGCATCCGGTTGTCTCTTGGGTGCAGGCCGATGGTCGGCTCGTCGAGGATGTAGCAGACCCCCCGCAGGTTGGACCCGAGCTGGGCGGCGAGACGGATACGCTGGGCCTCGCCTCCGGAGAGGGTGGGAGCGGCGCGGTCCAGGGTGAGGTAGCCGAGGCCCACCTCCAGCAGGAAGGCGAGGCGTGAGCGGATCTCGCTGAGCAGATCATGGGCGATGGTCCGTTCGCGCCCGCTCAGCTCCAGCCCGGCGAACATCTCTGCCGCCTCGCGCACGGTGTAGGCGGCATAGTCGGCGATGGAGCGGCCCTCGAACCGGATCGACAGGGCCTGGGGCCGCAGGCGTGCCCCGCCGCAGCCCGGGCAGACGCGCTCCTGCGCGTCGCCGGACTGTTCCAGCCACTGCGCCTCCTCGCCGCTGTGCCCGGGCTCGAAGCCGTCAAGGGCGACCCCGGTGCCGAGACAGTTGGGGCACCAGCCATGTTTGGAGTTGTAGGAGAAGAGACGCGGATCGGGTTCCTCGAAGCCGGCCCCGCAGCCGGGGCAGGCGCGCTGGGTGGAGAAGCTCTGCTCGTGCCGCCGGCTCTTGGGGACATCGCTCCAGGAGATCCGCCGGGGCAGTGCGAGGATGCGCACCACGCCGCGGCCGTGGTCCAGGGCGCTGGAGAGCAGCCGCCGCAGTTCGGCCTCGCCGCGCGGGCTCACCTCCAGCTCGCCCAGCGGCAGGTCGATGTTGTGCTCGCGGTAGCGGTCGAGGCTGGGCCAGTCATGGGTCGGGAGTGCCTCGCCATCGACCCGCAAAAAGGCGAAACCCCTGCGATCGGCCCACTTCGCCAGCTCCCGGTAGATCCCCTTGCGGCCGACCACCAGTGGGGCCATCAGGGCGATGCGCCGCCCCCGGTATTCGTCCAGGATGCGGGTCAGGATCTCCTCCCGGCTCTGGGGCTGGATCGGGATTCGGCAGTCCGGGCAGTACTGCACACCGAGTTTGACGAACAGCAGGCGCAGGAAGTGGTAGAGCTCGGTCATGGTGGCCACCGTGCTTTTGCGTCCCCCGCGGCTGGTGCGTTGTTCGATGGCCACCGTCGGCGGGATGCCGAAGATGGCGTCCACGTCCGGACGCGAGGCGGGTTGCACGAACTGGCGGGCGTAGGCGTTGAGCGACTCCAGATAACGGCGCTGTCCCTCGTTGAACAGGATATCGAAGGCGATGGTGCTCTTGCCCGAGCCGGAGACGCCGGTGATCACGGTGAAGCGGTCGCGGGGGATGTGGATGTCGATGTCGCGCAGGTTGTGTTCCCGGGCGTGATGGATCGAGATCAGCGCCTGTTTCGGCTGCCGTGGGGGAGGTGCCGTGGCGTCGGCGGTGGGTTCAGGGGGGGTGCCGTGCAACCGCTCCCAGTAGTGCCGCAGGGCCTGCCCGGTGTGGCTGTGGTTGTGGGCCGCCACCTGTTCGGGGGTCCCCTCGCAGACGATCTGTCCGCCCTGGTCGCCCCCGCCGGGGCCGAGGTCGACCAGCCAGTCGGCGGCGCCGATCACATCCAGGTTGTGTTCGATCACCAGCAGGCTGTGGCCGCGCCCGAGCAGGCGCTGGAAGGCCTGGAGCAGGGTGGCGATGTCGGCGAAGTGCAGGCCGGTGGTGGGTTCGTCGAGCAGGAACAGGATCGGCCCCTGGCCCCGGGATTTGCTCTTGGCGCGCCCCAGGTAGCCGGCCAGCTTGAGGCGTTGCGCTTCGCCGCCGGAGAGGGTGGGAACGGGTTGACCAAGGCGCAGGTAGCTCAGCCCCACCGCCTCCAGCGGCTCCAGGGCGCGGCGCACCTCGGTATCGCCAGCGAAGAAGGCGAGCGCCTCGGTAACGGTCATCGCCAGCACATCGGCGATCGAGCGCCCGTCGAGGCGCACCTCCAGCACTTCGTTGCGGTAGCGGCGTCCGTCGCAGTCTGGGCAGCGCAGATAGACGTCGCTCAGAAACTGCATCTCCACATGCTCGAAGCCGGTGCCGGCGCAGGTGGGACAACGGCCGTTGCCGGAGTTGAAACTGAAGGTGCCGGCGGTGTAGCCATGCTCCCTGGCCAGCGGCGCGGCGGCGAAGCGCTTGCGGATGGGGTCGAGTCCGCCGACGTAGCTGGCGGGGTTGGAACGCGAGGTCTTGCCGATGGGGGATTGATCGAGCAGTACCACCGTGCTCACCAGCCGGTCGCCGATGATCTCCCGGTGCGTCCCGGCCGGTTCGCGCGGCTCCCCCTTGAGTTTGCACAGGGCGTTGTACAGCACATCCTGCACCAGGGTGCTTTTTCCGGAGCCGGAGACGCCGGTCACGCAGACCAGGCGGTTGAGGGGCAGATTCAGATCCACCTCCCTAAGGTTGTGCGCACTGGCCCCGTGCAGGCGCAGCCAGTCTGTCTGCGCGTCGGGGGCATCGCGCTCGATCACCAGCGCCGCTCGCCGACGCCCGCTCAGGTATTCGGCCGTGAGCGATGCGGGGTCGCGCAGCAGCTGTTGCGGGGTGCCGAAGAAGGTGATCTGGCCACCCCGTTCCCCGGGGCCGGGACCGATGTCGAGGATGCGGTCGGCGGCGAGCATGACCTGAGGGTCGTGTTCCACCACCAGCAGGGAGTTGCCGCTGTCGCGCAGGCGGTGCAGGACGGCGATGATGCGCGCCAGGTCCCCGGGGTGCAGGCCGATGCTCGGCTCGTCGAGCACGAACAGGGTGTTGACCAGGGAGGTGCCGAGGGCGGTGGTGAGGTTGATGCGCTGCACCTCGCCGCCGGAGAGGGTGCGCGATTGGCGGTCCAGGCTCAGGTAGCCCAGGCCCACATCGCAGAGATAGCGCAGGCGCGAGCGGATCTCGTCGAGCAGCAGCGCCCCCGCCTGACCGCTGCCCCCGGGCGGCTCGACCGATTCGATCAGCGCGCGCAGACGCTCCAGGGGCAGGCGCATCAGGTCGTGGATGTTGAGCCCGGGCAGGGCCAGCCAGGCGGCCCGGGTCATCCGCACCGCCTTGGGGCGGAAGCGCCGCTCCGCCTCCAGGACGCGCTCGGCGTCCTCCCGGCTGCCGAGTCGGAAATCGAGGGCGGACTCCTTGAGACGGGCGCCATCGCAGGCCGGGCAGGGGTTGTAGGCGCGGTACTTGGAGAGCAGCACCCGGATGTGCATCTTGTAGCTTTTGCTCTCCAGAAATTCGAAGAAGCGGCGTACCCCGTACCACTGATGGCCGTTCCACTCCCCCTCGCCCTCGATCACCCAGCGCCGCGTCGTCTCCTCCAGCTCCCTCCAGGGTCGGTCGGTGGGGATTCCCCGCCGGGCGGCGAAGCGCAGCAGGTCCTCCTGGCACTCCCGGGAACGCCCCCCCTGGAACGGTCTGACCGCCCCTCCACCCAGGCTTTTGGAGGGGTCGGGGATCACCAGATCCCAGTCCACCCCCATCACCCGGCCGAAGCCGCGGCAGTGGTCGCAGGCCCCCAGGGGGGAGTTGAAGGAGAAGTGATTGGGCAGCGGGTCCTTGTAGTGGATGTCACAGTCCGGACAGTGCAGGTCGGCGGAGAAGCGCAGCGGCTCCAGGGGTTCGCGCCGGTCGTTCAGGGGGTAGACCGTGACCCGGCCACGACCCTTGTCCAGGGCGGTCTCCAGTGCCTCGAGCAGGCGGTCGCGTCGCTCCGGGTCCAGGCGCAGCCGGTCCTGGACCACCTCCAGCAGGCCTTCGTCACGCTCCTGGACGCGGGTGTAGCCCTGCTGGCTCAGCAGGGACTTGATCTCCGTGGCGCTGAAATTGTCCGGGATCGTCACCGGAAAGCTGATCATCGCCCGCTCCCCGGTCCGCTCGGCGAGCAGCCGCCCGGCGATGCGTTGGGGGGTGTCGCGCCGCACCTCGCGGCCGCAGCCCCGGCAGAAGAGCCGGGCGGCGCGGGCGAACAGCAGCTTGAAGTGGTCGTTGAGCTCGGTCATGGTGCCCACGGTGGAGCGTGAGGTGCGCACCGGGTTGGTCTGGTCGATGGCGATGGCCGGGGGGATGCCGTCGATCCGGTCCACCCGGGGGCGGTCCATGCGGTCGAGAAACTGCCGTGCGTAGGGGGAGAAGGTCTCCACGTAGCGGCGCTGGCCCTCCGCATAGACGGTATCGAAGGCGAGGGAGGATTTGCCCGAGCCGCTGACCCCGGTGATTACGATCAGCTCACCCAGGGGCAGCTCCAGGTCCAGGTGCTTGAGGTTGTTCTGGTGGGCGTTTTTGATACGGATGCGGTCGTGGGACATCGGTGGCTACGGGGCTCGGCAGTCGAAACGGAGCATTCTCCCGGTCGGGATGGTTTCGATCAAGGGTGGGTGCGGCCCCGCGCCATGGGCAGGCGCGGTCGCTCGGTGTACACTGCACCGGTCGAAGCAGGGGAGTCTCCGGATCATGTCGATGCAGTGGTCACGTTTGTTGTCGCGCCGGCGCCTGGGCACCCAGGCCCAGCCTCAGGTGTCTTCCCTGCGCACCGATTTCCAGCGCGATTTTGACCGCATCGTCTTCTCCTCCGCCTTTCGCCGCATGCAGGACAAGACGCAGGTATTTCCCCTGTCGCGGGTGGACTATATCCGCACCCGCCTCACCCACAGTCTGGAGGCGTCGAGCATCGGCCGTTCCCTCGGCACCCTGGTCGGTGAACAGGTGATCCGCCGTCATGGCCTGGAGCGGTTCGAGGCGTCGGACTTCGGCGACATCTGCGCGGCCGCCTGTCTGGCTCATGACATAGGCAACCCACCGTTCGGCCACTCCGGCGAGGATGCGATCCGCCACTGGGCGCGCACCGCCGATTATGGGCGGCGCCGGGTGGAGGTGCTGCGTGGTAGTGAACAGGAGGATTTTCTCGCCTTCGAGGGCAATGCCCAGGGTTTCCGCATTCTCACCCGTCTGCAGAACCCGGACAATCCCGGCGGTCTGCAGCTGACCTGCGCCACCCTGGCCGCCTTCAGCAAGTACCCCCGCGAGTCGTTTCTCGGCGGCGGCCGCTACCCGGGGGTGAGCGCCAGGAAGCACGGTTTCGTGGCAGAGGACCGGGAGCTGTTCGCCGACGTGGCGGAGGCGGTGGGGCTGCTGCGCCGGGATCCGCTGCGCGCCATCTGGTACCGCCACCCCCTCGCCTTTCTGGTGGAGGCGGCCGATGACATCAGCTACCGGGTGATCGATATCGAGGACGGCTTCCGGCTCGGCTACCTGAAGCTGGACGAGGTGCTGGAACTCTACACCTCGGCCCTGCCGGCGGCGGATGACTGGGAACGGCGTCTGCGGCACATGGGGGATGCCAAGGGCAAGGTGGAGTTCCTGCGCGCCAAGGTGATCAATGCCGCCGTCGGTCAGGTGGTGGCGTGCTTCATGGACAACGAGCAGGCGATGCTCGACGGCCGTTTCGACCAGTCGCTGCTGGAGCAACTTCCGGCCCGCCACTCCCTGGGGCGGCTGATCGACGTGGCCAAGGAGCGAATCTACAACGCCCCCGAGGTGGTGGGTATCCAGACTGCCGGATTCCAGGTGATCGGCGAACTGCTGGAGTCGTTCAGCCAGGTGTTGGACGATCTGGCTGAGCACGGCGCCGGGGCCAATGCGCGCAGCCGCATGACCGTGAACCTCATATCGGATCAGTTTATCGGTCCCGGGGGGGTGCCCTCCGGCAACACCTACACCCGCCTGCTGCGCCTGAGTGATTATGTGGCCGGAATGACCGACTCCTACGCCGTCTCCCTCTACAAAAAGATCACCGGCATCTCGCTTCCCGGCGGATAGCCGTTTCCGGCTGCTCGCCCCAGCCGCCGCACGCCACGGGCCATCATTCGGCCGGACACCGGGACAAACGCGTCCCTCCCGCTCGCCTCAATCCGGCCTGTGCTGTCGGTGGGCGAGGGACTCCAGGTGTCGCAGCAGCTGCTCCCGGGCCTGCGCCAGGGCTTGTTCCACGGCCGGGTCCCGCTCCCCCAGGATCGCCAGACAGGCGCTGTGATAGGCGTCGACGGCTGCGCGCACCTGCGTATCGCCGGGCGAGGCGCGCCCCGGGTGTGGCGTCGGCTCCGCCGGAATGACGCTGGCGGCGCGCAGCATGACCTGGTCCCTGCCGCTCTCCTGGTGCACCGCCGAGAAGGGGCCGGCCTTGGTGTAGACCTCGCCGCGGAACAGGAAGGTGGCGCCCATGGGGAGTTGGTGGAATTTCATCGTTTGATCGCTCCTCACCCGGCCCGCCGCTGCGCGGTCACCGCTGCTCGGATACACGGTCTGCCCGGGGTTTTCTGCTACGCTTGGGTGTACTGGTCACGGAAATGCCGGGGGCGGGGCTTTGGATCGCCGCGCCGCCGAATCATCGGAATCGCGCCATTATACGGATTCCGGGGAAGGGTAGAAGGATGGCGTCAGCGGAAGTGATCGGGAGGGAGGTGGGCCTGCTGCTTCTGGATGGCCGGGGGGGCATTGTCGGCTGCAACGCCTGGATTCTCTCCCAGCCGGGGCTGTCCGGGCTGCCGGGGCGGACGCTGGCCGAGCCGCGTCAGGCGTTGCCGGATCATCCCCTGATCGATGCCCTGCTGCGCCTGTTGGCCCGGGATGATGGTCAGGCCCCGCCACAACCGCTCAGCCTGCCGTCCAGGGCGGGCCAGCCGCAGCGGCGCTGCCTGCTGCGGCTGGAGCCGCTTGACTGCGTCGGCGCTTATCGCATCGCCCTGCTCTCCCCCCTGGACGGGAGCGGCCTGCGGGAGGACGTGGGGCGTGAACAGTGGCGCAGCGGATCCATCCTGGCCGCCATCACCGATGCCCTGGTGATTACCGACCGCAAGGGGCGGGTGGATTACCTGAATCCCCCGGCCGAACGTCTCACCGGAGCCTCCCTCGAATCGGTGCGCGGGCGCACCCTCTCACAACTGCTTGATGCCTGCTCGGTGGAGGGGCGGGTGCCGTTGACGGAGCTCGTCGAGCAGACGATGAACCATGGCGAGGTCACCCAAACGCGCCATGAGTTGGCGGTCAGGGGGGACGATGGCGGCAGGTTCACGGTCGATGCCGCCGTGCCTCCCCTCCTGGATACGTCCGGTCAGGTGGTGGGCGCCATGGTGATCATGCGCGACATCACCAACGAGCGGCGTCTGGCCGCCAGGGTCGATTGGCAGAACAGCCACGATGCGCTGACCGGCCTGATCAACCGCGCCGCCTTCGATAATAAGCTGGAGGAGCTGGTGCGTTCGGCCCGGGAGGCGGGTGGTGAGCACGCCTTGCTGTACCTGGATATGGACCAGTTCAAGGTGGTCAACGACACCTCGGGGCATCTGGTCGGCGATGAGCTGCTGCGGCAGGTCGCCTTGCTGCTGGCCGGTCAGGTCCGCGCCAATGATACCCTGGCGCGCCTCGGAGGGGATGAGTTCGGGCTGCTGCTGGCCGGTTGCCCCGTGGAGCGGGCGCAGGAGATCGCGGCGCAGATCCGACGTGCCATCCGCGACTACCGCTTTGTCTGGGACGGCAGCGTGTTCGTACTCAGTGCCAGCATCGGTCTGGTAATGATCGACGCCGACGCGGCCTGTTTTTCCGCCAAGGACGAGGGTCGTGACCGGGTCCACGCCTACCGCCCCCGAGCCGGTGAGGCGGTGCGCCACCAGGGTGACATGCAGTGGGCGAGCCGCATCTCCACCGCCCTGGAGCAGGACCGGTTCCGGCTCTATGCGCAGCCGATCGTCTCCCTGGCGGGCGACGGGGGGGTGGGGCACTACGAGGTGCTGTTGCGCATGCTCGACGAGCACGGCGAGCTGGTCAGTCCGGCCAGCTTCATCCCGATCGCCGAGCGCTTCAATCTCATGGGGCGCATCGACTGTTGGGTGGTGCGGGAGCTGTTGGGGCAGATCCGCAAGCACTTCGATCATCCGCTAACCGCCATGGAGAGCGAAGCGAAGGCGGTTAGTCCCCGATAGGCGTAGGCGCGGTTGTATGGCCGCAGTTACGACCGATAGGGAGTGACGTAGGGCATACAAATAGCGCATCCGACACGCCGTAGAGTCATTGTGGTCATCATGACGGAGTTGCGCACGAGCAGCTTTGCTGCAATGTGCGGGACGGAGTCGTGATGAGCGCAGGACGGTCGGGGCAGTAACGGCTGTCGCGTTGGCGAGTCGATTTTGGGGACTGGGATGTCCCAAAATCTTTCACGAGGTAGCGACACTCTTGTGGCGGGCCGGTGCTGCCGGTTCGCGGTCAATCTCTCGGGCGCCTCCCTGGGGGATGAGAATACCCTCGACTTCATCTGCAACCAGTTGGAAAAGAACGCCATCCCACAGGGCATGGTCAGCTTCGAGGTGACCGAGACGGCGGCGATCGCCAACCTGGCGGCGGCCGATTACTTCATTCGCACCCTTAAGCAGTCCGGCTGCGACTTCGCTCTGGACGACTTCGGCAGCGGCCTCTCCTCGTTTGCCTATCTGAAGAATCTGCCGGTGGATTATCTGAAGATCGACGGCGCCTTCGTGAAGGGCATCGAACACGATGCCATCGACCGTACCATGGTCGAGGCGATCAATCGTGTGGGGCACGCGATGGGCATCCAGACCATTGCCGAGTTTGTCGAGAGTCCGGGCATACTGGAGACCCTGCGCATGCTCGGGGTCGACTATGCCCAGGGTTATGCCATCGGCAAGCCGAAGCCGCTGGTGGATGACCGCGACCGGCTCCTGCTGTGAATTTCAGGCCTGTCTTGCGCTGGAGAGTGCCCGGTTCCAGGGGGGCATGTGCCGGTGGTCGGTCCGCTCCCCGGGCCGGGGTGTGCGCTATGTGGTGATGATCAGCCGCAGCGCGTCGAGCCGGACCCGGCTCGCCTCCAGGTGCCGGTGCAGGGCATCGGCCTGCTCCCGAAGCTCCCCCAGTTCCGCCTCGCGGATGGTGGGGTTGACGCGCCGCAGCGCCTCCAGGCGTTGCAGTTCGCCGGTGTAATCCGCGCGCATGGTGGCAATGGCGCTGCCCGCCAGCTCCACCCCGCGGGTGGCCGCCAGCTGTTCACCGTGTTCGGCCAGGCGGCCGATCGGCTGGCGCAGGGCGTTGATGACGCGCCGCGCCGCCGTCTGCTCCAGGGGCTGGACCAGGCTGTCGATGGTCTCCGGGTCGAGGGTGTCGTCCAGCGTTTTCAGGTGCTGGTCGATCAGCAGGCGGATGCGGGTGCCGGGCAGGAAACGGCCCGCCTGCAGCGCCCTGGGGGCGGCGCATTCAAGCTGGTAGGCGAGGTCCAGCAGCAGGCCCCCGCCCTTGATCCGCGGATGGTGCAGGGTGACGACGCAGCAGTTGCCCAGTTCGCTGTCGGTCACCTGCTCCATGGCGCCGCGGATCAGGGGGTGCTCCCAGCTCAGGAAGTGGCGCTCCTCGTGGCTCAGGGCGATGTGGCGCTGGAAGGTGCCGGTGAGCCCCTCGGCGGGCAGACCGGGGATCGACTCCACCAGCATGTTGGTGCCGGGGCGGATAATCACTGAGCCGCTGGAGTGCTCCTCCACCTCCAGCCCCAGGTGGATGAACAGCTCCTGGCTGTAGTCGGCCAGGGTGTGCGGGTCGGCGCTCTCCTCCAGTTGCCGGCACAGCGTCTCCGCCAGGGGCTGGCGGCAGGAGTTGATCTCCAGCAGGTGGTCGCGTCCGCGCTCGATTCGGGCCTCGGCCTGGTGCCGTGCCTGCCGGGTCTGTTCGATCAGCAGGTGCACCTGCTCGGGTTCCGGCTCCTCCAGGGTCTGTAGCAGCAGCGGGGCGAGCTGTTGGAACAGTGTCTGCCCCGCGGTGCCGGAGTGGAGGAAGGCGTTCAGTCCCTGGTGGTACCACTGCAGCAGCGTCTCCTGGGGGCTCTCCTCGAAATAGGGGAGATGGATCTGGATCGTCTGGCGCTGCCCTATCCGGTCCAGACGCCCGATGCGCTGCTCCAGCAGGTCGGGGTTGAGGGGCAGGTCGAACAGCACCAGGTGGTGGGCGAACTGGAAGTTGCGCCCCTCGCTGCCGATCTCCGAGCAGATCAACAGTTGGCACCCCTCCAGCGGGTCGGCGAACCAGGCGGCGGTGCGGTCGCGCTGGATGATGCTCATCCCCTCATGGAACAGGCCTGCGTCGATCCCCTCCAGACGCCGCAGCGCCTCGCCCAGCTCACGCGCGGTGTCGGGGTGGGCGCAGATCAACAGTACCTTCTCTCCCCCCAGTCGTCGCAGGGTGGTGACCAGCCAGCTCACCCGCGGGTCGATGCTCCACCAGGGACGGCCCGGGGTCGTTCCGTAGAGCCGCTCGGGGGTGAGGGTGGCGGCGGTCTCCGCTCCGGATTCACGCAGGTATGGGGTGTACTCCTCGGGCAGGGGGTGGGGGTGGAGGTGCAGCTCGCGCCGGGGGAAGCCCTCGATGCGGCGCCGGGTGTTGCGAAACAGCACGCGGCCGGTGCCGTGGCGATCGAGCAGCATCGCGATCAGCCCCTCGCGCGCCTCCCGCCGGGCCGCTGGGGAGGTCTTCGGATCGTTCCAGGCGGCGACCAGGCCGCCACTCCGTGCCTCGCCGAGGCGTTGCAGCAGGCGTGCGCCGGAGTCCTCGGGCAGGGGGGAGTCGGAGAGCAGCAGATCCACCGCCTCGGCAATTGGCTCGTACCCTGCCTGTTCACGCTCGAACTGCTCCAGGTTGTGAAACCGGTCGGGGTCGAGCAGGCGCAGGCGGGCGAAGTGGCCGGCGCGCCCGAGCTGCTCCGGGGTGGCGGTCAGCAGCAGCAGGGCCGGGGTGTTGGTGGCCAGCGCCTCGACCAGCCGGTACTCCAGACTCGCCTCCTCCTCGCTCCAGGCGAGGTGGTGCGCCTCGTCGACGATCAGCAGGTCCCACTCGCCGTCGAGTACCTGGGCCATGCGTCTGGGGGCCTCGGCAAACAGCGACAGGCTGCACAGTACCAGCTGTTCCGACAGAAACGGATTGTCGCCCTGGCCGGACGCCTGTATCGCCTGGCAGCGCTCCTCGTCGAGGATGCTGAAGCGCAGGTTGAAGCGGCGCAGCAGCTCCACCAGCCACTGGTGGAGCAGGGGCTCGGGTACCAGTACCAGGGCTCGGCCGGCGCGGCCGCTCAGTAACTGCCGGTGCAGAATCAGGCAGGCTTCGATGGTCTTGCCCAGCCCCACCTCGTCGGCCAGTAACACCCTTGGCGCCGGCCGGCGGCCCGCCTCATGGGCGATGTAGATCTGGTGGGGCAGCAGTTCGGTGCGCGCCCCCCCCAGCCCTAGCAGATGGGAGCGTCCCAGGCGTTCCAGGTGGTGGCGTGTCTGCTGGCGCAGCCGGAACTGTCCGGCGCTGTCCAGCTGTCCTGTGAGCAGCCTTTGCAGGGGGCGGTTGAGCTGCAGGTGATCGCTCAGATCGCCCTCCGGAAAGAATCGGGCGGCGCCAGTCGGGGTTCGCCCATGATAGTGGAGCAGGCCGTTGCGTTCGCGCACCTCGTCGATGCGCAGGCGCACACCGTCCGCGGTCTCCACCCAGTCACCGATCGAAAATGCGGCCCGGGTCAGGGGGGCGTTGTCCCGGGCGTAGGTGCGCCGCTCGCCGCTGGCGGCGAACTCCAGGGTCACGGTGCGCCCCTCCCGGGCGGTGACGATGCCCAGGCCCAGATCGGTCTCGGTGCTGCTGATCCAGCGCTGACCGGGGGTGAATTGTTCGGGCATCTGCGCACCTCGTGGGTCGGGGGGCCGCGAATGATACACAACGGGCGCTCTTCGGGCGAGCCCGCACCCCCGCTATCCTGTAACATTAGCCCATTGTCATACACGGTGGGGGAGTGATATGGAGCAGTGGTTCGAGAATCTGTTGTGGAGGAGCCGCATGATCGTGATCAGCGGCGTGATCGCCAGCATGGTGGGCGCGGTGGCCCTCTTTTACATGGCGTCGGTGGACGCCTTCTACATGGTCGCACACCTGCTGCACTACGCCTCGCCGGAGCTGGATATGGCCGCGCGCGCCATCCTGCGCGGCGAGACGGTGACCCATGTGGTGGAGATCGTCGATGGTTACCTGCTGGCCACCTTCCTGTTGATCTTCGGGCTTGGACTCTACGAGTTGTTCATCAGCAAGATCGATCTGGCCGAGGGGTCTGAGACCGCATCGCAGGTGCTGCTGATCACCAGCCTCGACGGCCTGAAGGAGCGCCTGGCAAAGGTGGTGCTGATGATCCTGGTGGTGCGCTATTTCGAGTACGCCCTCGGTATGGGATTTCACACTTCGATGGAGCTGTTGCAGTTTGCCGCCGGTATTGCGCTCCTGGGGCTGGCCCTCTATCTCTCCCATCTGGGCAACCGCTCCCACTGAAGGGCCTGGGCCGTGGTCCGTGTCGAGCCTGCCGCCAGTCCCGGCACCTACGTGCTGCTGATGCATCTGCCCGCGCCGCGGCGGATCCGGGTGGGCGCACTGGGGGTGTGGCGGTTGCGGGCGGGGTGGTACGCCTATGCGGGAAGCGCGTTCGGCCCCGGTGGGGTGGAGGCGCGCTGCCGTCACCACCGTAGGCGCGGCGCGCGGCCACGCTGGCACGTGGACTATATTCGCGTGGTAGCCGTCCTGCACGAGATCTGGTTCACCCATGATCCGCTCCCCCGGGAACATCTTTGGGCCACGCTTCTGACGGCGTCGAGGGGGGCGGAGGCGCCGGTCAGGGGATTCGGGTCGAGCGACTGCGGTTGCTGGACGCATCTCCTGTTTTCGGAAAAAATGTTCTCTTTTCATGGTGTTACGCGGAGGGTCAGGGCGTGCGCGACGGATCATGCGCGGATTTGGAGGCAAAATTTGTCTTATGGGGAACATTGATATAAATCATTAGTCTGAATGCTGACCCTGGTGGTAACATCGGGCCTTCGTGATTTCCTTGCAGGGCCATGAACGGCCTTGTTTTACATTAACTACATTGAGGTGGATCATAATGAAAGTTAAAGCTATTGCTGTGATGGCTCTGCTGTCCCTGGGTGTTGCCGGTAACGCTGTTGCCGATGGCGCTGCTCTTTTCACCGCCAAGGCCTGCATGTCCTGCCACGGTGCCGACGGCAAGTCCCCCATCATGCCCATGTACCCCAAGGTTACCGGTCAGAGCTCTGACTACACCTACAACCAGATGATGGACATCAAGAGCGGCGCCCGTGCCAACGGTCAGTCCATGGCCATGAAGGGTATTATGGCGGGTGTCTCCGAGGCGGATGCCCGGGCCATCGCCGACTGGCTGGCCACCCAGTAATCGATCGACCTCGATCGTGAACACTGGAGGCGCGGGTCCGTAAGGGCTCGCGCCTTTTCGTTCTCTTCTTTTTGGGGGGTGTGTGATATCCCCTGTTTTTGTCTATCTTCCACTCCTGTGCGACACCGCCCATCGACAAGCGGGTAGGGGCGTGTTTATTCTCTTCGCAGCCCGGCGCCAGCGGAACGTTCCCCCAGGTCGGGGTGTGAACGGGGCGCGCTCTACAACTTCTGCCAGCGGAGTCCCGTTGTGAATGCCAAACTGTGGTCCGTGATTGCCCTCCTGTTTATGCTGCTGGCCGGCGTGGCGGTGTACCGTGCGTGGCCGCTGTTGTTTCCCGAGGTGGTCATGAGCGCCACCCTGGACCCGCGCTGCAATCTGCGCGCCGGGGCCTGTTCCAGTCGCCTCGGCGAGGGCCGGGAGGTGCGTTTCGGTATCGAGCCGCGCGATATTCCCTTGATTCGGCCTCTGACCCTGCGGGTCGAGGCCCGGGGGTTCGATGTGCAGGGGGTGGAGGTGGATTTTTCCGGCGTGGATATGAATATGGGCTTCAACCGTCCCCGCCTCACCCGCCAGGGCGACGGTGCCTATACCGGCACGGCGACCCTGCCGGTGTGCGTGCGGGATGTGATGCAGTGGGAGGCGCGTGTCCTGCTGCGCACCGGGGCCGGACTGGTGTCCGTACCCTATCAGTTTCTGACCGCCGGGCCGGGCGCCCAGCTTCCGGCGGGGTGAGCGGAGTATGCAGCGGCTATTCTCTTTTGCGTTGATTGGTTTGCTGGCGCTTGCCCTGGTCTGGGTCGGCTTCTTCTGGGAGCCCGCCACCCCGTCGCGGGTGGACGAGCGGCCCCGGGGGGGGGCGTTCGAGTTCCAGTCCCTGGCCGGACCGGTGAGTCTGGCGCAGTTGCGGGGCAAGGTGGTGGTGCTCTATTTTGGCTACACCTGGTGCCCGGATATCTGCCCGACCAGCCTAGGGATGCTCAGCGCCGCACTTAGCGAGCTGACGGAGCAGGAGCTGGCGGGGCTGCGCTCGCTGTTCATCAGCGTCGATCCCGAGCGCGATACCCTGGAGAAGCTGGCGACCTACGCCGACTACTTCCATCCCAATCTAATCGGTGTGACCGGCACCCGGGAGCAGATCGACGCCGCGGTGGCCCGCTATGGCGCCGCCTACCGCATCGTCAAGGAGGCGGAGAAGGAGGATCGCTATGTGGTCGATCACTCCGCTGATCTCTATCTGATCGACCGCCGGGGCGGGCTGGTCCGCTCGATACCCCACGGAACCCCGCCGGAGCAGATTTTGGCGGCGCTGAGGAGCGAACTGAAACGGCCCTGAGCGTCATCGTCCCATGTAGATCAAGGAGTTGAAACGATGAAGATGCAGTCGATTGTTCTTGCCTGCGGGCTTGCCCTGGCGGGCCTCGGTGGCGCGGCCGTGGCCGCCGATGTGGCAGGTCAGGTGATGATCAAGGACCTCTACGCCCGCGCCGTTCCACCGGGTCAGCCCAACAGCGCCTCGTTCATGATGATCAAGAACACCTCGGATCGGGATGCCGCGCTGGTGTCGGCCCGGAGCAATGTCTCCCAGGTGACCGAGCTGCATACCCATATCATGGAGGATGGCATGATGAAGATGCGCCAGGTACCGAGGATCGAGCTGCCCGCCGGGCAGATGGTGATGCTCAAGCCGGGCGGGTTGCATGTGATGTTGATCGGGCTGCAACAACAGCTGCGGCCGGGTGATACGGTCGATTTGACCCTCACCTTCGACGATGGCAGCAGCACCGAGGTGAGCGCCCCGGTGCGCAAGTTGCAGATGAAGATGATGCAGGGCGGGATGAAGCACATGCAGCACTGAGGTGCCGCCCCTTGTGCGGGTGAGGCGCCGGACGGGGTGACCCGTCCGGCGTTTTTGTCAGCGCAGCGCCGCCGCCGCCGCGTCGAGGGTGGCTTGGATATCGGCGTCGCTGTGGGCGGCGGATACGAAGCCGGCCTCGAAGGCGGAGGGGGCCAGATAGACGCCGTGTTCGAGCATGGCGTGGAAGAAGGCCTTGAAGCGTTCCTGATCGCAGGCGGTGGCCTGGGCGTAGTTGGTCACCTTTTCGGCGTCGCTGAAGAAGATGCCGAACATGCCGCCGACCTGGTTGCTGGTGAGGGGGACGCCGGCCGCCCTGGCCGCGCCGGTCAGGCCGCTGACCAGCCGCTCGGTCTTTGCGCCGAGGGCCTCGAAGAAGCCGGGGGCCGAGATCAGTTCCAGGGTCTTGAGACCCGCCGCCATCGCCACCGGATTCCCGGAGAGGGTGCCCGCCTGGTAGACCGGGCCGAGGGGGGCGATCTTCTCCATGATCTCGCGCCGTCCGCCGAACGCCCCTACCGGCATGCCGCCGCCGATCACCTTGCCGAGGGTGGTCAGGTCGGGGCGCACACCGTAGTGCCCCTGGGCGCCGCCCAGGCCGACCCGGAAGCCGGTCATCACCTCGTCGAAGATCAGTACGCTGCCATGGGTGTCGCACACCTCGCGCAGCCCCTCCAGGAAGCCGGGCAGGGGGGGGATGCAGTTCATGTTACCGGCCACCGGCTCCACGATGATGCAGGCGATCTGGGCGCCAAGACGCTCGAAGGTCTCACGGACCTGATCGATGTCGTTGTAGTCGAGGGTGATGGTGTGCTCTGCGAGGGCGGCGGGGACGCCGGGGGAGCTGGGCTCGCCCAGGGTCAGCATGCCGGAGCCGGCCTTGACCAGGAGGGAGTCGGAGTGGCCGTGGTAGCAGCCCTCGAATTTGACGATCTTGTCGCGGCCGGTGTAGCCGCGGGCCAGGCGGATGGCGCTCATGGTCGCCTCGGTGCCGGAGCTGACCATGCGCACCAGATCGATGGAGGGGAGGATCTCGCACACCTTGTCGGCCATGCGGGTCTCCATCTCGGTGGGGGCACCGAACGAGAGGCCCTTGCGGATGGTCCTGGCCACCGCCTCGATGACCTCGGGGTGGGCGTGTCCCAGCACCATCGGCCCCCAGGAGCCGACATAGTCGATATAACGGGTGCCGTCGGCGCCGTAGGTATAGGCGCCGGATGCCGATTCGATGAACACCGGGTCGCCGCCAACACCCTTGAAGGCGCGTACCGGCGAGTTGACGCCGCCGGGGATGTGTCGCTGGGCCTGTTCAAAAAGTGTGCTGGAAGCGCTCATGGTGCGGATACCTCGGTCTGTTCGAATAGTCTGTGGAAGGCGGTGCAGGCGGCGGCGATATCCGGTTGCCCGAACACCCCGTGGATGACGGCCAGCATATCGGCCCCCGCCTCGATCAGTGCGCCGCCATTTTCCGGGGTTATGCCGCCGATGGCAACCGCCGGAATGCCCAACTCCCTGCGCGCCCGGTGCAGCAGGGCGGGGTCGGCCTGCACCGCGCCGGGTTTGCTGCTGGAGGGGAAGAAGCGGCCGAAGGCGACATAGTCGGCCCCCTCCCGCTGTGCCTCCAGGGCCAGGTCGAAGCGGTTGTAGCAGGAGACGCCGATAATCCGCCGCGTGCCCAGCCGGGCACGGGTAGCCCGAAGATCCGGGTCGTCCCTGCCGAGGTGGACGCCGTCGGCGCCGATCTCCAGGGCCAGATCGGCGTCGTCGTTTATGATCAGGGCCGCCCCGTGGTTTCGGCACAGCGCGAGCAGTTCACGGGCCTCTCGCAGGCGCTTCCCGGCGTCGCCGCTCTTGTCCCGGTACTGGATCAATCGCGTACCGGCGCGCAGGGCCTGCCGCACCTGGTTGTCCAGGCCCTGGCCGGCGGCCAGGGCGGGGTCGGTGATGGCGTAGAGTCCTCTCCGCGGGAGTGGCTGGGTCATTGCGGCCCCCGGTTCTGATGCAGGCGGTTGGGCAGGGCCTGCCCCCGGCCGGGACGGGTGGCCTGGTCCAGCGCCCGCCAGGTGTAGCCCTGGGCCTGCTCCACGGCCTGCTCCAGGTCGAGGCCGAGGCCGATCAGGGTGGCGCAGGCCGAGGCGAGGGTGCAGCCGGAGCCGTGGTATTGTCCCGGCAGGCGCGGCCAGTTCAGGGTGCCGGGGGCGTGGCCGGGGCGGAACAGCCGGTTGGTGACCCGCTCTTCGGCCTCGTGGGCCCCGGTGATCAATACCGACCTGGCGCCCAGCGCGAGCAGGGATTCCGCCGCCTCATCCAACGACTCCCGGCCGCTGAGGCGGCGCGCCTCCGGGCTGTTGGGGGTGATAAGCAGGGTGCGGGGCAGCAGTTCGGTACGGATACTCCGGATCAGTTCCACCCCGGCCATGGGGGTGCCGCCGCCGGCGGCGAGTACCGGGTCGAGTATCACGGGGGTGGTGGGTGCGAGGGCGAGGATCCGGCCGATCACCGCCGCGATCTCCGGGGTGCCGATCAGTCCGATCTTGATCGCCGCGACACCATAGTCCTCCAGGAGGGTCCGTGCCTGGCGTTCGAGCAGTGCGGCATCGATCGGGATCAGTGCCTGCACATTGACCGTGTCCTGGACGGTGAGGCAGGTGACGAGGGTCGCCGGGGTGCCGCCCAGGGCGTTGATGGCCTCGATGTCCGCCTGAATGCCGGCCCCGCCGCTGGGGTCGTGGCCGGAGAGGGAGAGGATGAGCGGGCGCGCGGGCATGGCCTGAGGTGTCCTGAAAAAGAGCTGATTCTATCGTAATCCGGAACGAAATCCTTGTTTTATTGAGGGATTCGTCTTTTCGTTCCTTTGGTTGGCGATCTTTTGGGATTACGCTGCTGTTTATTGGCTACACTAGGGGGTGCAAGGGTGATCTGTGACAGGAATGAGGATGGTGATGAGCGCATGAGTGGTCGGTACGATGAGATGGTGGGGCTTGCCAGGGCCTACTGTGAATTGATTGAGGGGGCCGAGCGGATCGATGCCGAGTGGCTGCACAAGGTTGCCGTCTTGCTGCCGAGGCTGCACGGGGCGGTGGTGGCACTCGGTTCCGTGGTCGACGAGGGGGGTGCGGACGACCCTCTGGACGGAGACCTGGACGCGCGCTTCGAGTTGTTCGCGGAGCTGCGTCAGCTGCTTGGAAGCTGGGACGGCTACTGGATGGAGTTCGATGTCGCCCAGGATGGGCAGAGCATGAGCGGCAGCCTGGCGGATGATCTCACCGATATCTATTGCGAACTCAAGCACGGCCTGCGTCTCCTGGAGCAGCAGCCCGGGCAGGCGCTGGAGGAGTGGCGCAGCGGCTATCGGGTACACTGGGGACAGCATCTGCTGGATGCGGAGCGCCATCTCTACACCCTTAAAAACAGAAAGCAATTCTGAATTTAGTCTCTCGCTTTCCTCTCCGATCACCCGGCAGCTCAAACCGCAGAAAAGACGTGGTTGCCGCGGCTGCGAATTGGTATAATATCCCAGTAATTTCGTAAATAATTCTGGAGTATTACCGCATGAGCGAGTCCGCAGCCGTTTTGACCAACGAAGATCTGAGTCTCACCTCACCCGCCCAGGCGAAGATGGCCGAGCTTGTTGGCCAGGTTGAAGAGAAGATCGAAGGCATCCGTGTCTACGCAACCCCCGGAGGGTGCAGTGGCATCAACTTCGGCATGACCTTCACCGATCAGCTCAACGACAACGATGCCGTACTGGCGTGCGAGGGCTTCAATGTGATTGTCGACGACGGCACCATGCAGTATCTGAAAGGGGTCGAGATCGATTTCGTGGACAACGGTGACGGCGGGGCGACCTTCGTCTTTAATAATCTGCAGCCCATGGGTGGCGGGTGCGGGACCTGCGGTTCCTCTCAGGGGGGTGGCTGCTCCTGACGCCCGGGGCATGCTTCACTGATACGGAAACGGGGGCCTCGGCCCCCGTTCTCTTTTCACTTGTCATTTCACGCCGATCTGAGGCTAAGGTTCGGGCAAGCCAAACGTGGTTCTATCCGGTGAGTGGCAGCCCCGCTCTTCCCGGTGGATGTCTGCCCGGTTGCGGATCAGAACGGCTTGAGGATCACCAGCAGTACCACCGCCACCAGGATCAGCAGTGGAAATTCGTTGAACCAGCGAAACCAGATGTGGCTGTGGGGGTTGGGGCCGCCACGAAACTGCATCATCAGCTTCCAGCACCAGAGGTGGAAGCCGATCAGCGGCAGCACCAGCAGTACCTTGATGTTGAGCCATAGGGCCTGCATTCCCCAGCCCTGCAGAACCCACAGCCAGATCCCGAAGGCGAGGGTGAGCAGCGCCCAGGGGGTGATGAACCAGAACAGCTTGCGCTCCATGATCTCCAGGCGTTCACGGGTGGCCCGGTCTTCCGCCATGGCGTGGTGGACATAGAGCCGGGGCAGGTAAAACAGGCCCGCATACCAGGAGACCAGGAAGATGAGATGGAATGATTTGACCCAGAGCATGTGACGGTTGTCTCCGCAGTGTTGGCGGTTTGTTGAAGGGTGGCTGTCGTGGAATGGCGGGAGCCGCTGGAGCGCTCACCGGCCCTTTTCACTGGCGTCGTGATAGAGCGCGCGCAGGATCTCCTCGCGGCGTTGGCCGGTGGGGGGCGCTTCGGGCTGTTGTGGCTGCCCGCTGCCGCCGCTGAAGAAGTTGCCGATGGCGCGGGCGATGCGCTTGAGGGCGCGCCAGATCTTCGGCAGCAGCCAGATGACCAGGGCCAGGAACAGCCCCAGTACCACCAGAAATGCGATCGGGTAGTTGAGTGAGGCCCAGAGCCCGCCGATGACGGCGATATCCTCGGTAATGGAGGCGGTCCAGTTGGTGACCGGTTCGGGTGAGGTGTTGATCAGGGCGCGGGTGCCGGTCTTTGTGAAGTGGCTGGTGGCCGCGAGACCGCCGCCGAGCAGTAGTGCGGCAAACTCGGCCGCCTCGCTTATGTTGAGTCCCTGGGCCATGCCGGCGGCCAGGACCGCGCCGGCCGGAATACGGATGAAGGTGTGCAGCAGATCCCATCCGGTATCCACCCCCGGGGTCTTGTCGGCGAAGAACTCCACCATGTACATGAAACCGGCGGCGCCGATTACCAGCGGGTTTTGCAGTACCTCCAGATCCGGTGGCAGATCGACGTTTCCAGTCAGTCCCAGGTAGCCCAGGACCAGGACGGCGGCATACAGGTTGATGCCGGAGGCCCAGGCAACGCCGAGGGTCAGGGAGATGGCTTCGATGGTTTCCATGGCGGTAGTCCTCTACTTCTGCCGAAGGCCGTGGGATCCGCCGCCTGTGCAGGGGATGCGTGCGGGGCACGGCCGGGTGGGCGTCAGTGGTTGTGACGGAAAATTATACCATGAAAAGGCCGTGCGCCCCGTGTTGTGCCGGTTGACGCAGGGGGGGCGGGCCGATATATTCTGGAATATCCGTGAATGTGACGCCCGCTGCCGTCGCGGCGGGGAATAGGCACCTACAATAATCGTCACTGCACACGTTCGGCGGCCTGTTGGCCGCTTTTTTATTTCCCTTTTATTTTCAGCGGTCACGGCATATGATCGAACTATTTTTCGGCGCCGCCAGCCCGGATTGCGCTTTAGGGTCGGGTGGATCGCCGTCGGCGGACTCGCCGCGATCTCCAGCTTCTAGCCCGAATGTTTCATAAACCATTAGGTGACCACAAATACCGTACAACCAGACTAGGGTATTAGCCGAGAACTAGGCAGGCCGGTAACTGTTAGCGGGGCGACGATCATTTTTTCGGGGTTG
>PQCP01000017.1 GCA_003062205.1 Candidatus Sedimenticola endophacoides | reverse complement strand
GCTGCAATGTGCGGGACGGAGTCGTGATGAGCGCAGGACGGTCGGGGCAGTAACGGCCGTCGCGTTGGCGAGTCGATTTTGGGGACTGGGATGTCCCAAAATCTTTCACGAGGTAGCGACACTCTTGCAATCCCAGCGCCCGGGAGACACCACCGGTGGCGGCGCAGATCGAGGTCGGACGGCGGGTGATCCGGCGGCGCACCGGGGCGCGCCGTTATCTGGCCTACTTTCAGGCCTACACCAATACCTACGCCGATGTGGCGCGGCTGGCGGATCTCTATGGGCAGGCCCTGGCCGAGCCCGATGTGCTGGGCCTCTCGGTGGGCACCCGCCCCGATTGTGTTCCGGAGGAGGTGCTCGATCTGCTCGGCGGCTATCGGGCACAGGGCCATGAGGTGTGGCTGGAACTGGGTCTGCAGTCGGCCTTCGATCACACCCTGCGGCGGGTCAACCGGGGACACGGCTTCGCCGAGTATGCCGCGGCGGTTAAAGCCGCGCACCGGCGCGGCCTGCCGGTCTGCACGCACCTGATCGCCGGACTCCCCGGCGAGGGTGGGGAGGAGGCGCTGGAGAGCCTGCGCCGGGTCCTGGAGCTTGGAGTGGAGGGGCTGAAGCTGCACCCCCTGCACGTGGTCAAAGGGACTCAGCTGGCCAACCAGTGGCGCCAGGGGGAGTTCATGCCGCTGTCGATGCAGGAGTATATCGCCCTCGCCGCCGACCTGGTGGAGTGGACCCCGCCGGAGGTCGTGTTTCACCGGGCCACTGGCACTGCGTCGCTCGATATCCTGCTGGCGCCCGCCTGGTGCGCCAAAAAATGGGCCGTGCTCAACGGCATCGAAAGCGAACTCGCGCGCCGCGACAGCCGCCAGGGGGCACGGCTCGAGCGGGGGCTGGCGCCGCCGTCCCGGTGCCTGGCCGCCGCAGGTTAATCAAACTTTTGAGAGTGTATGGTTATGGAACTGGTCTGTCCGGCAGGTAATCTGCCCTCCCTCAAGGCCGCGGTGGACAATGGGGCCGACGCGGTCTATTTCGGTTTTCGTGACGATACCAATGCGCGCCACTTCGCGGGACTCAATTTCGGCCCGGAAAAGATGGCCGAGGGGATCGCCTACGCCCGCCGCCGCGGCGTGCGGGTGTTCCTGGCCCTCAACACCTATCCCCAGCCCCGGGGCTGGCCGCGCTGGCAGCAGGCGGTCGATGAGGCGGCCCGACTGGGGGTCGATGCCCTGATCGCCGCCGACATCGGGGTCCTCGATTACGCCGCCGGCCGCCACCAGGAGCTCAACCTGCACCTGTCGGTGCAGGGTTCGGCCACCAACTACGAGGCGCTGCGCTTCTATCAGGAGCAGTTCGGTGTGCGCCGTGCGGTGATCCCCCGGGTGCTGTCGCTGAGTCAGGTCGAGCACGTGGTGGCCAACAGCCCGGTGGAGATCGAGGTGTTCGGTTTCGGCAGCCTGTGCGTGATGGTGGAGGGGCGCTGCATCCTCTCCTCCTACGCTACCGGCCGCTCCCCAAATACCTACGGCGCCTGCTCGCCAGCAAGCCACGTGGAGTGGCGGGAGACCCCGCAGGGGCTGGAGACCCGTCTCGGCGGGGTGTTGATCGAACGCCACCGGGCGGGTGAGAACGCCGGCTACCCGACCTTGTGCAAGGGCAGTTTCCGGGTATCGGGAAATACCTACCATGCCATCGAGGAGCCGACCAGCCTCAACACCCTGGAGATCCTGCCCGATCTGATGCGCTCGGGGGTGGTGGCGATCAAGATCGAGGGGCGGCAGCGCAGCCCGGTGTATGTGGCCCAGGTGGCGCGGGTATGGCGCGCGGCGATCGACGCCTGTCGGCGCGATCCCGGGCACTTCCGGCCGCGCTCCGAGTGGATGGCCGAGCTGGGCAAGGTCTCCGAGGGCACCCAGACCACCCTCGGCGCCTACTCAAGGCCATGGCAGTAAGGGGAGCGAAAATGAACGGACAACCCAGACTTGCGCTTGGACCAGTGCTCTATTACTGGTCGAAGGAGGAGTTGCTGGCCTTCTACGAACGCATCGTTGATACCCCGGTGGAGATCGTCTACATCGGCGAGACGGTCTGCTCCAAGCGCAACCTGATGCGCGGCGATGACTGGCTGGCGCTGGCCGGGCGGCTGGCACGGGCCGGCAAGGAGGTGGTGCTCTGTTCGCTGGCCCTGCTGGAGGCGGAGTCGGAGCTCAAGCGCCTGCGCCGCTTCTGCGCCAACGGCGACTATCTGGTGGAGGCCAACGACATGGGGGCGGTGCAGTTGCTGAAGGGGCACCCCTTCGTGGCCGGGCACAGCGTCAACATCTACAACGAACGCACCCTGGGGCTGCTGGCGCGGCTGGGCCTGAAGCGTTGGGTGATGCCGGTGGAGCTGGGCGGGGAGACCCTGGCCGAGATGCAGCGGGGGCGGCCCGAGGGGGTGGAGACCGAGGTGTTCGCCTATGGGCGCCTGCCCCTGGCCTACTCGGCCCGCTGCTTCACCGCGCGCGCCCACAACCTGCCCAAGGACGACTGCCAGTACCGCTGTCTGGACTATCCGGATGGCCTCACCCTCTCGGCCCAGGACGACACCCGCTTCCTGGCCCTGAACGGGATCCAGACCCAGTCAGCGCACACCTACAGCCTGTTGTCGGAGCTGGAGCGGATGCGGGAGCTGGGGGTGGATGTGGTGCGGATCAGCCCCCAGGCGAACCACACGGAGCGGGTGATCGGGATCTTCGACCGCTGCCTCAGGGGGGAGCTGGCGGCGCGCGATGGGGAGGCGCAGCTGGAGCCGTTGATGCCGGTCGGCGCCTGCAATGGCTACTGGCACGGCGCCGCGGGCATGGAGGGGCGGGCCCGGGACGCGGCCCTGTCGCTGGCCTGACCCGCGCCCCTCTCAGCTCAGGGCAGGCGTCCGATCAGGCTGGTGGCTCCGTCGAGTACCTTCAGGAGGGGGCCGAGGCGCCCGTCCAGCTCCAGGGCATCCAGGAAGTTTTTCACGTAGAGCCCCAGTTCGGTGTCGCCGCCAAGGCGCAGGCGGCGGTTGAAGAAGAGGGTGTCGGCATCCTCGCGGCGGGTGGCCAGCAGCAGAAAGTCGTAGAGGGTGCCGTCGATGCTCAGGTCGTGGGGCAGGTGCTCCGGCGCCGGGCGTATCCGCCCCCCCTCCAGGGTCAGGCGGTAGCGGAGGCGGGCGTCACGCACCTCAATCAGCATCACCCGCTGTTGCAGAAAGTCGAGTTCGCCATCGGCCAGCTCAGGGGCGAACAGACGGTTGAGCACATTGGCCAGCACCAGACTGTTGGCGGCCGTTGGGATCCACCCCAGGGGTAGGGCGAACGGTTTGGGCAGGGTGGGCATCCTGGGGATGCCGCCGGCAACGCTGTTCATCACGATCACTCCAACCGGTATCTGCGGACGGGGTAGATCCTCCCCAATCGGGGGAGGCGTGTCAAATCACATCACATCGCTCTGTTCGATGATCGGGGTGGTGGCGCCCCGCCGGGGTTCGGCCGGGGCCTTGTACCAGCTCAGCTTCTCCTCCAGCTCGACCACCTCGCCGACGATGATCAGGGTGGGCGGCTTGGGCTGCTCGCGCTCGACGATCTGCTGGATGTTGGCGAGGGTGCCGGTAAACACCCGCTGTTTGTCCGTGGTGCCCTGCTGGATCAGGGCGATCGGCATCTGCGGGGAGACGCCGTGGGCGATCAGGCGTTCGCAGATCACCGGCAGCCCCAGCAGTCCCATGTAAAAGACCACCGTCTGGTGCGGCTGGGCGAGCTGCTGCCAGTTCAGGTTCATGGTGTTGTCTTTGAGATGGCCGGTGACGAAGGTCACCGACTGGGCGTAGTCGCGGTGGGTGAGCGGAATGCCCGAGTAGGCCGCGCAGCCCGAGGCGGCGGTGATCGCCGGCACCACCTGAAACGGCACCCCCTGGGCGGAGAGGGTGTCGATCTCCTCGCCGCCGCGGCCGAAGATGAAAGGGTCGCCCCCCTTCAGGCGCACCACCCGCCTGCCCTGCTTGGCCAGATCGGCCAGCAGCTGATTGATCTCCTCCTGGCGCATGGCATGGCGGTTGCGCTCCTTGCCGACATAGATGCGTTCGGCGTCCTGCCGTGTCATCTCCAGGATCGGTTTGGCCACCAGACGGTCGTAGACCACGACATCGGCCTGTTGCATCAGGCGCAGGGCGCGGAAGCTGACCAGGTCGGGGTCGCCAGGACCGGCGCCGACCAGATAGACCTCGCCCATCGGCTGGGCCGCGCCGGCCTCTCCCAGCGCCTTGTCCATGGCGGCATCGGCCTCCTCCAGGTGGCCGGAGAAGATCCGCTCGGCCACGCCGCCGCGCATCACCTCCTCCCAGAAGCGGCGTCGCTCGGTGAGGTTGTCGAAGCGCGCCTTGACCTTGTCGCGGTAGCGCTGGGCCAGCTCCGCGAGGCGGCCATAACCGGCGGGGATCAGCGATTCCAGCCGCGAGCGGATCAGGCGGGCCAGCACCGGCGAGGCGCCGCCGGTGGAGACGGCCGCCACCACCGGCGAGCGGTCGATCACCGAGGGGAATATGAAACTGCTGAGGCGCGGCTGATCGACCACATTGACCGGGATCGAGCGCGCCTTCGCCTGTTCGCCGATCTGGCGGTTGGTCTCGCGCTCGTCGGTGGCCGCCACCACCAGCACCGCCCCCTCCAGATCCTCGGGCCGGTAGCCGCGCGGCTCGTGGGTGAAATCCGCCTCGTCCACCAGCTCCCGCAGGGCGGGGCAGAGCCGGGGCGCCACCACTCGGATCCGTCCCCCCGCCTTGCGGAGCTGGGCCACCTTGCGGGCGGCCACCACGCCGCCGCCGATGACCAGACTGGTGCTGTTTTTGATGTCGAAAAAAATCGGGAGAAAATCCATCGTCGGCCTGCCGTTCTCTGTTGCATTCACTGCCCCGGATACGCGAGGCAGCACTCTATCATGGCCCTGTGGGGGCAACAATTACATTAGTCAAGGACGCCGTCGCCCGCGTGTACGGGTGTCGCGGGAGCGATCGTCACTTGCCTATATTAGCATTTTAGTAATATACTAACCCGAATGTTTCATAAACCATTAGGTGACCACAAATACCGTACAACCAGACTAGGGTATTAGCCGAGAACTAGGCAGGCCGGTAACTGTTAGCGGGGCGACGATCATTTTTTCGGGGTTGTAG
>PQCP01000078.1 GCA_003062205.1 Candidatus Sedimenticola endophacoides | reverse complement strand
CAGTTGCGAACAAGGACAACGCCATAACGACAACGGCCGATGCCCTAAGACAGGTCATCGGCCGTTGTGTTTACTGCCATCAAATAATCAGATGATCACCACATCAGATTACGTGGGCACTCTCAATCATCTCGGCGTAACGTCAATAGACCCCAAATAAAATAGATTGCCAACCCCAAGTTGCCCAGCGCCCGACCAATATCGAACAGAATTACAATCCCGATTGGCATTAGCCAACCACTTGAAAAAATGCCGATCTGATTCGTTCCATTGCCTCACTCACCATCGCTCACTCCTGAGTTCTGCATTGTCATGCCCTCATACACCCTGAGCGTGGCATCCAGCATGTCCTGAAGGTGAAATCGTTCCAGTGGCGACATCTCGATCTCGTCCGAGAGTATCGCCCGCGCCGCGCGCACAAGCCCTTGGATGTCGTCTAACGGCACACGCCCCCGGGGGAACACCGCACCGAGTATCTCCCCCACCCCGCCATGATCATAGCCCAACACCGGCACTCCAAGACTCAACGCCTCGGCGACCGTGCGTCCAAATGATTCCGCCTTTCGGGAAACCGATACCACCAGGTTCGAAACCGAATAGATCTCCCGCAGATCACTGCGCTGGCCGGTAAATGTGACCAGCTCTCCACCGAGTGCACGGGCCCTCTGCCTTATCTCCTCGGCATAGGCGCGCCGCCTGGGGTCCTCCCCACCCACGATGAGACCCGCCACGGGTATCCCACCCGCCGCCAGAGATTCGATCAGGTCGATAAAATCGTGATGCCCCTTCAGCCGAGTCAGACGACCCGGCAGGGTAATGACCAGCTTGCCCTGTAACTGGGGATACGTCTGAAACCACGCCTGGCGCCAACGCTCCGGCGCCTGGTAGCCGAAAGGGAAGGCGGACGGGTCGACCCCTCGATGAATCACAGTAATCTTCTCCGGCGCCGTGTCGGGGTAGTTCTCCAGAATATGTTGACGAATGAACTCCGATACCGCGATCACCCGCTCTCCACGGGTCATAATGCGGCTGTAGCGATTGACCGAGTGCGCCCCGTGCATGGTGGTAAGAAAGCGCGGACGATGCGCGGGCGCCATCCCATGCCAGGCAAGATAGGCGATCCAGGCGGGCATGCGTGAACGTGCGTGAACGATATCGACCCCCTCCTCCCTGAGCCATCTCCGCAGCCTGGGAACCAGCCGCAGGCTAAGCGGCGATTTCGCTCCAACTGGCCAGCTGTAGTGTTCGGAGCCGCCCGCCTGGAGCGCATCCACCATGCGGCCACCCGAGGAGAGTACGATCGAGCGGTGTCCCAGGCGCACCAGCTCCGCGGCCACCTCCAGCGTGCCGCGCTCGACGCCACCGCCCTCAAGCGCGGGCAGCAGTTGCACCACCGTCAGGCGCCGAGCCGCCACTGCTCCACCATCCATTCCGCGCAACGCTCCGCCTCACAAAAGCGCCCACTCCGGAGCAGCCGCTCCATGCCCCCCGCCAGCCACTGTCCATAACGGACGACCGATCCATTCTCCACCAACCGTTCCAGACCGCTGGGAACACGTCCCGCGCGCCGCACCGGCACCTCCAGGATTCCCACCGCCACCCCGGCGGTCAAAGCTTCGTATACCATGGAGACCGAGTCCGCGCTTACCCAGGCCGAACCGGCCTCGGCCAGCTGATGGGCAACCCAGCCGGGCTCGGTCTGCGCGAAGGGTACCAGGGTCAGGTTGGCGATCCCCGCCGCGCGCGCCAGGGTCCAGAAGTCGTCTGGCGTGCGGCGTGATGTGGTGAGCGTGAAATGCCGCTGCGGCGCGGACCCGGTGATCACCCGGATCTGCTCGACCAGCTTCCGGCTGTCCCAGCCGTGGTGCCTGGACGGCCCGCCGACCAGCACCAGACACCGCTCCTCCCGGTGCGGCCCCTGCGCCGTCATGGGATTGAGCACGCCTTGGGTGATCAGTACGCCCGGCCTGCGTTCCACCGCATCGTGCTCCGGCACCACACAGAGGTCGTAGAGCCGCAACGGCAGAGTGGGGCGCATCAGCACCACCGCCCTTCCGCCCCGGGCACGCCGTGCCGCCAGCAACGGCAGGTGGGTGGCATGTCCGGCCCCGATCAGCAGCGCCGGTGTGGGCACTCCGCCAGCCGCGGGAAATCGTTTGAACAGCCACTCCATCAGGGTCCGCGGCCATCCCGTAGTGATACGAATCTCATGAATCTCCAGCGCGCCAAGACGCCGTTGCAGCGCCTGAACCAGCCCGAGACTCTGACTCTCATGCCCCGGCTTTCCGTCCAGCAGTCGCCAGACCACGAGGGGCTTGCCGGTGTGCCCGCTCACCGTGGCCGCCGCTCAACCGGCCGGGCGGGTGTGTCTGCGGAGGCGGGGGTGAACCGTCACACGCCCCTCGCCCGCCGACGCGGGCACATCGCTCCGGAGGATGGCGGCCGCTTCCGCCCGGCCGGGGCGGCCCGGCGAATGTTCGGCCCGGTTCGGGCCCTGTTCCATCAGGGCCTGGAATCCCTTGCGCGCTCCATCCATTGCTCTTCTCCCGGGGCGATGGAATCTCAGACGTAGGTCAGCCACTCGGGGTGCTCGTCCCGCCGCCCCTGGACCTGATCGAAATAGAGCCGTTGCAGACGTTCGGTGATGGGACCGCGGGTGCCGCTACCGATAGCGCGGTTGTCCACTTCGCGGATCGGTGTGACCTCGGCGGCGGAGCCGGTGAAAAACGCCTCGTCGGCAATATAGACCTCGTCGCGGGTGATGCGCCGCTCCACCACCGGGATACCCAACTCCCGGCACAGGGTCATGATGGTCTGGCGGGTGATACCATCCAGTGCCGACGTCAGATCCGGGGTATAGATCACGCCATCGCGAACGATGAAAATATTCTCGCCCGAGCCCTCCATCACGAAACCGTTGGTATCGAGCAGCAGCGCCTCGTCATAACCGTTCTGCAGCGCCTCCTGCAAGGCCAGCATGGAGTTCATATAGTTGCCGTTGGCCTTGGCCCGGCACATGGTGACATTCACGTGATGCCGGGTGAATGAGGAGACCCTTACCCGGATGCCGTTTTTCAGGTTCTCCTCGCCCAGGTAGGCGCCCCACTCCCACGCCGCCACCATCACATGGGTCTTGAGGTTATCGGCCCGTAGCCCCATGCCCTCCGAGCCGAGAAAGCACATCGGCCGCAGATAGGCGGATTTGAGTCCGTTATCGCGCACCGCCGCGACCTGTGCCTGATTCAGGGTCTCCGCATCAAAGGGCATATTCATGCCCAGGATGTGTGCCGAGCGAAACAATCGATCAGTGTGCTCCCGCAACCGGAAGATAGCGGGGCCCCTCTCCGTCTCATAGGCGCGTACGCCCTCGAAGACCCCCATGCCGTAATGCAGCGTATGCGTCAGCACGTGCACCTTGGCATCACGCCACGGCACCATCTCACCATCCAGCCATATCCACCCTTCACGGTCCGCGAAACTCGGCATCTTCAGTCTCCGAATAGACAACCAATTTATTTATCTGTCGTTATACCAAACCCCGCCGCGCGGGGCGTTATCTCTTCACCACACGCCACTCTGGCGCAGCACCCGCCTGTTTGTTTACCACCATGTAGCCGGCACTGCCATCGATATCCAGGCCGTTGACATAATACTCTCCATCCCGGCGGTTCGGGTTGACCACCCGATAGCCGAGGATACCCGCCACGAACTCGCCGATCTCGTAGTGGGTGGGCATCGACAGCGCCCTGGCGGCCTCGATGATCTCCGGCCGGCCGTTGATGGCGTAAAACAGGAACGGGATGTTCGCCACCCCGGGCTCCAGCATCGAGTGTCCGTATTTTCCATCCTCGCCCATCAGCTCACCGTGATCCGATACGAACACCACGTAGACGGGAAGCGTGCTCTTGCTGCGCAGCCGCCCGATCAGTTCCGCTGTAACGTGATCGGTGAAATAGAGCGAGTTATGGTAGGTATTGACCCTGCGGGCATGGTCGTCCTCCACATCCTCCGGATAGCGGTCAAAGCGGTCGGGATGAAACTTCTCATAGGGACTGTGCGACCCCCTCTGATGAAGAACAATACAGTTCGAACGCCCCAGATCGATCCGGTCCAGCCGCTCGATCAGAATCTCGTCGTACTTCCGCATCACCCCTTCCACATCATCCTCCTTGGAGAAGAAGTGGTCAATCTGGCCATCACCCAGATAGGTGGCCAGATTGGCGGTCTGGGCCGATATGTAGTGGGTGGTCATCCCCCGGCGCTTGGCCATCGCCATCAGATTGGCATCCTGACGGAACAGGTGCTGCACGTTGGCCGGTTCATGCTTGAGGTTGAAGAAGGTCTGAACCGCGACCTTGGTATTGATACCACCGGCGATCGCCCGGGTGGCGACAAATGAGGGATCGTCCAGCAACCCCCTGAGGCGCGGCGTGGTATCCCGCTCGAAGCCGAACAGGCTCATGTGCTCCGGATTGACGCTCTTGCCCATGATCAACACCAGATTCATCGGCCCGGTGAACGCCCGCTCCTCCAGCCGATAGGGCTCAAACGAAGGCAGCTCTCGGCCCTCGATCTTCTCCGGAAGGGACTTGCCCAGGAAATAGGAGAGCGCGTAGTAGGTGTTCTTGATCGCGTAGTGGCGGGGGTTGGGATAGAAGGTCTGGGAGCTGCCCGCGTTGTAGGCCTTGACCGGACCGATCGCCAACACCAGCACCAGCATCACCCCAAACAGGGGCACCGGCTGGCGATGCGCATCGATCCGCCCCAGCAGCCAGAAGGCCGCGCCGTACACCCCCCCGACGATCGCCAGCGGCAACAGCACCCGGCCCATATCCGAAAACAGGGATTCGGTAATCTCACCGAAGTCGGTGAACAGGATCGCCACCGCATGGGGGGAGATCAGGGTGCCGAAATAGGAGAAATGGAAGAACTGCGCCAACTGCAGCGCGGCGAAAAACAGCGCCACGGCCTTGATCACCCACAGCGAACGGCTGGCCAGCGCGAACAGGGTGATCAGGTAGATGCCCAACACCACCTTTTCGCCGAATGCCGCCTGATAGCCCAGCGTCACCGCCTGAAACAGATGATCAGGCAGCAGAAACAGGCCGGCCAGCAGCGCCGCCAGCACAAAATTGAGCACAAACCCCTTGAACCAGTCGATCATCACCCGCCACTGACACTCATCAATCCGCCGCCAGCATCAGCGACGCCCACAACTCCCGCACTATGGTGCGCTCCTCGGCCATCTGCCCATCCTGAATCAGTCCCGGCAGCTCGCCAAGGGCATTACGATGATAGGCGGCCCGCAGGGCACGGTAGATCGCCGACAACATCTCGGCACAACCGTCCTGCAGCAGGCGATGCCTGGCCAGGGTCTCAAGCAGCCGGATATTATCCGTCCAATCAAGCAGATCCGGATATTCAGCGGCCCAGCGCAGAACTGCGTATTGAACCATAAATTCGATATCCGCGATACCGCCCGCCCCCTGTTTGATGTCGAACTGCCCCGCGCCACTCTTGTCCAGAGCCGCGCGCATCTTCTCGCGCATCTCGCGCACGTCATCGCGTAGCCGCCGGGGATCGCGGGGACGCGCAAGCACCTCACGCCGTATTGCGTTGAAACGGCTTGCCAACGCAGAGTCGCCGGCCACCGGGCGGGCCCGCAGCAGCGCTTGGTGCTCCCAGGTCCAGGCCTCTTCGCGCTGATAGCGCTCGAAGGCGGCAATCGGGCTGACCAGCATCCCGGAGTTGCCGTTGGGGCGCAGACGCATATCGATCTCGTAGAGGATCCCCGAGGGGGTACGGGTGGTGAACATATGGATCATGCGCTGGCCCATGCGCACGTAGAAGACATCGTTGGCCACCACACGCTGGCCGTCGGTCATCGCACCGGGATCTTCGTTACCGTGCAGGAACACCATGTCGAGATCCGAGCCGTAGCCCAGTTCCAGCCCCCCCATCTTGCCGTAGCCGATGGCCAGAAACCCGCTATCCTCCCCGGCCACGCCCTGTGGCCTGCCGTGTTTGCGAACCATATCCCGCCACACCAGATCCAGCACCCGGGAGGTGGTTGCCTCGGCTATATCGGTCAGGTAATCACTGACCACCATCAGGGGGATCACGCCGGTCAGATCCGCCGCCGCCACCCGCAGCATATTGCCCTGGGCGAACTGGCGCAGGCGCTCCATCTGCTGTTCCAGGTCATCGGCGGCCAGCGAGGCGATCAGCGTATCCAGCTCCCCCTCCAGCCCCTCGCGTTGCTGGGGCGAGTAGAGCCGCCGCGGATCGATCAACTCATCGAGCAACAGGGGATGGCGCGCGATCTGCTGACTGATCCAGGGACTCATTCCAACCAGCCGCACCAGTTGCGACAGCACCAGAGGACTCTCAACCAGCATCGCCAGATAGGCGGTGCGCCTCCCGATCGCCTCCAATATGCGCAACAGGCGCTCCAGGGTCAGCACCGGCTGGCCGGTGCCCCCCACCGCCTCCAGCAGCAACGGCATCAACTGACCCAGCCGCGCAAAGCCCCGGTTACCCAGCGCGCGGAAGGCGTGAGACTGGCGAAACCCGAGCAACAGTTCCAACACCCGCGCTGCGTCATCAAAGCCGCCCTGCCGCAAGGCGGCCTCCGCCGCCTCCCCCGTCAGCTCACCGGACCAGACCGCCTGCAGTGGCTGCTCGTCGCGCTCATCCTCGGTCTGGGGCGCGGCAAACACCTTGTCAAAATGGCCTTGAACACGCTCGCGATGCCGCTCCAGCTCGGCGAAAAAACCGTCCCATTCGGCATAGCCCATGGAGCGCGCCATACGCAACTGTCCCACCGGGTCCTCGGGCAGGAGATGGGTCTGGCGGTCCTGCCACGCCTGAATCCGGTTCTCCACCAGGCGCAGAAAGCGGTACGCCTCCACCAGCTCACGGGATACATACTCCGGCAGCAGCTGCTTGCTGCTGAGCAGCCCCAGCACCGGGACGATGGGGCGGATCTGGAGCTGCGGGTCGCGCCCGCCGCGAATCAACTGGAAGGCCTGACCGATGAACTCGATCTCACGGATACCGCCCGGGCCCAGCTTAACGTTGTCCGCCATCCCCTTGCGCTTCAGCTCCCGGCTGATCATCACCTTGAGGTCGCGCAGGGACTCGATGGCGCCAAAATCGAGATACCGGCGATAAACGAAGGGACGCAGCATCGACATCAGCTGCTCGCCCGCCTCCCGGTCGCCGGCCATTACCCGTGCCTTGACCATGGCGTAGCGCTCCCACTCGCGCGCCTGGGACTGGTAATAGGTCTCCATGGCATCGAAGCAGATGGCCAGGGGACCGGCATCACCAAACGGGCGCAGCCGGGTGTCGACCCGGAACACGAAACCGTCCACCGTGGTCGAGTTGATCGCCTTGACCAACTGCTGACAGAGCCGGGTGAAGAACTGCTCATTGGAGAGGTAACGCCCCCCCTGCACCTCGCCCTGGCTGGGATAACAGAAGATCAGATCGATATCCGAGGAGAGATTCAGCTCGCGCGCGCCGAGCTTACCCATGCCGAGGACCACCAGACGCTGCTCGACCCCCTCCGCGTCCCGTGGCACCCCCTGCTTCTCGACCGCCCAGGCATAAAGAAGATGAAGCGCCTGATCGACGCACACGTCCGCCAGCTCGGAGAGATCCTCCAGGGTCTCATCCAGGGGCGCCAGACGGTCCAGATCGCGCCACATGACACGCACCATCTCGCGCCGCCGGAACTGGCGTAGCTGGCGCTGCAGGGCCACCTCGTCACGTACCCCCTCAAGGCACCGCTCCAGCGCCCGGCCCATCTCCCCCTCGCCATAGGCACGCCCCAGATCCCCACTGCCGTGCAGCTCCAGCAACAGTCCGGGATGGCGCAACGCCGTCTGCGCCACATAATCGCTCCCCTCCCACACCCGCAACAACGCCTCCACGAAGGCGGTGTCGAAGTCGAAATCCAACCCCTGCTCCCGGGCACTCTCCCGCCACCGCTGCCACTGCTGTTCGGCGATCTGCCGTGGGGACTGAAACGACTCCATCGAAGACTCCTGCAAAGCGGTAATAAAGGACAGAAGGGAAGATTCTACCCGATATGGCGCGGCGGGATCAGCCGCCGATCAAATGCAGATGCGCCCTGGCATCGGCGCCGACCCGGCCGCGGCAGACCCGGCGCAGCGCCAGGGCGGCATCCGGCTCCACCCGCCCCAGCAACACCAGCCGGAACCGATTGAACCCCTCCCGGTCACGCTCCGCCACACCCGCCGCCAACAACCGTGGCGCCAGGGCGACGGGATCGCCCGCCAGCGCGGCCGGCACCACATAGATCAGCAGCCGCCCACCGATCAGGATGCGCTGGCAGTCGACACCGCAGCGCCGCCGGATACCACTCTCGATACGCTCGAACAGCGCCGCCGGGCAACGACAACCCAGCCGCCGGACAAAGGGGGTGATCTGTTCCCTGCGCAGGATCGGAAGCATCCCGGCATCCTACCCCTCATGGCGCACCGGGCACAGGTTTTTCACTCACCCACGCACCCCACCGCACTGCATCCGCCCCCTCGCTCCGACCGACTGCGTCCCCTTAAACGAAACAAGGCCCGATGCATGGCAGCACCGGGCCTTGTGTGGGGCCGGATAAGGCCGCGCGGACGATTACATCATGCCGCCCATACCGCCCATGCCGCCCATACCACCCATGTCGGGGGCACCGCCACCGGCGCTGTCGGAGGGCTCCTCGGCCACCATGCACTCGGTGGTGATCATCAGACCGGCCACGGAAGCCGCGTTCTGCAGGGCGGAACGGGTCACCTTGGTGGGATCCAGAATACCCATCTCCACCATATCGCCATAAGTGCCGTTGGAGGCGTTGAAGCCGAAGTTGCCTTCACCCTCCTTCACCTTGTTGACCACCACCGAGGCCTCGTCACCGGCGTTGGCAACGATCTGACGCATCGGCTCTTCCATGGCGCGCATGGCGATGGAGACACCCACTTCCTGATCGTGATTATCGCTGCTGAGCGCACCCATGGCCGCCAGGGCGCGCACCAGGGCGACACCACCGCCGGGGACGATACCCTCTTCGACCGCAGCGCGGGTGGCGTGCAGAGCGTCTTCCACACGCGCCTTTTTCTCTTTCATCTCGACCTCGGTGGCGGCACCCACCTTGATCACCGCCACGCCACCGGCCAGCTTGGCCACCCGCTCCTGCAGCTTTTCGCGGTCGTAATCGGAGGAGGTCTCCTCGATCTGGGCGCGGATCTGCTCGACCCGGGCCTTGATGTCGTTCTCGACACCGGCGCCGTCGATGATGGTGGTCTCTTCCTTCGATACCTGGATCTTCTTCGCGGTGCCCAGCTCGTTCAGGGTCGCCTTCTCCAGACTCAGTCCGACCTCTTCGGAGATCACGGTACCGCCGGTCAGGATGGCGATATCCTGCAGCATCGCCTTGCGCCGGTCACCGAAACCGGGGGCCTTGACCGCGGCCACCTTGACGATGCCGCGGATGTTGTTCACAACCAGGGTCGCCAGGGCCTCGCCCTCGACATCCTCGGCGACGATCAGCAGGGGCCTGCCCGCCTTGGCCACGCCCTCCAGCACCGGGAGCAGGTCGCGGATATTGGAGATCTTCTTATCGTGCAGCAGGACGAAGGGCTCCTCCAGATCGGCGGTCATGCTCTGCTGATTGTTGGCGAAATAGGGGGAGAGATAGCCACGGTCGAACTGCATGCCTTCGACCACATCCAACTCGTTGTCGAGGGCGGAGCCCTCCTCAACGGTGATGACACCCTCCTTACCCACCTTCTCCATCGCCTCGGCGATGATGCTGCCGATATTCTCGTCGCTGTTGGCGGAGATGGTGCCCACCTGGGCGATCTCTTTCTTGCTGGAGCAGGGCTTGGACATGCTGCGCAGTTGCTCGACAGCGGCGGCCACGCCCTTGTCGATGCCACGCTTCAGGTCCATCGGGTTCATGCCCGCGGCAACCGCCTTCAGGCCCTCGCGCACCATGGCCTGGGCCAGCACGGTGGCGGTGGTGGTACCATCACCAGCCACGTCGGAGGTCTGCGAGGAGACCTCCTTGACCATCTGGGCACCCATGTTCTCGAACTTGTCGGACAGGTCGATCTCCTTGGCCACGGAGACGCCGTCCTTGGTGATGGTGGGGGCACCGAAGGATTTCTCCAGCACCACGTTACGGCCCTTGGGACCGAGAGTAACCTTGACCGCGTTGGCCAGGATGTTCACACCGTTGAGCATGCGTTGACGGGCGTCATCACCAAAAAAGACTTCTTTAGCACTCATTGTTTCGAATTCCTTTGAGAATTAGTTTCGTGAATAGCGGTTGCGCGAATTCGCGGGCAATCAGCCTTCCAGGACACCCATGATGTCCTCTTCGCGCATGACCAGCAGCGTCTCGTCCCCGATCTTCACCTCATTGCCGGAGAACTTGCCAAAGATCACCTTGTCACCAACCTGCACATCCAGGGGGCGGGCCTCGCCATTGTTCAGAATCTTGCCGTTGCCGACGGCCACCACCTCACCCTGGGCGGGCTTCTCAGTTGCGCTGTCGGGCAGCACGATGCCACCGGCGCTGGTGCGCTCCTCTTCCATACGACGAACCACGACGCGATCTTGCAGCGGACGAATTTTCATCTACCGATACTCCTAAAATCTGGAATTGTTGAAAACACTACTTGCCTGAAACGGATTGGCGGAGGGCGCTATTAGCACTCACCGCGAGCGAGTGCTAATAATAGGGGCTCTCTGTCGATAGTCAAGGGCTGCCCGAAGAATTTTTTACGTCCCGGACAGGAAACGCGGATCACACACCCCACTGATGCACCGGGCCGCCCCGCTCCTGGCGCTCCAGATAAGCCAGGGTCAGCCCGCGCATATCCCGGCCGTGACGGGCCACCCAACGGCGCTGCCACAGCGCCCCGGTCTGCCTCCGCCGCAGACGCTCCCGCACGATCCCCAGCCAGTGCGCCGCCTCGGCCGGATCGACCCCCATGGAGACCAGCCCCGCCATTGCCATCGGCAACAACCTCTCCGCGCACAGCCGCCCCAGGGCGCCCGAGCACCCATCGAGCCAGGTCACCCTGGCCGCGAGCCCATGGCGTGCCGCCCGGTAAAAATTACCGGCGGCGGCGATATGGGGTAGCTGTGTCTCCGGGGGCTCCGGGGCATTGGCCAGAGAGAACACCAAGCCGAAGTAGAGGGCGGCGTTGGCCACGCAATCCTCCAGGCTGGGACCGGCCGGGAGCACCCGGTGCTCAATGCGCAGATGGGGCACGCCCTGATCGCTGAACCCCACCAGCGGCCGGTTCCAGCGCCAGATGGTGCCATTGTGCAGGCACAGGTGAGCCAGCCGGCCATCCGCCTGCCCCAACAACCGGGGCAGCAACACCGGATAGCGGTCGAGGTTGGCCTGAAACAACTCCATGACCGAACGGCGCAGATAACGCACCCCGAAGGTCACCCGGCGGGTCAGCGCGTCACCGCCCACCGCCACCGCCTGCTCGAACAACGGCACGCGGGTCTCATCCCACAGATCGCAGCCGAACAGGTAGGGGGAGTTGGCGCTCAGCGCCACCAGCGGCGCTGCCAGGATCTTGGATGCGTTGTAGTAGCGCACCACCTGGTCCGGATTGACCCGCAGGTGGATCTGCAACGAAGTGGTGGCCGCCTCCAGCATCACATCCGGATGGCGCAGACGCAGGCGCTCGCGCCCGACGATATCCAACTCCACGGCCTCACCGCCACGCAGCTTGAACAACTGCTCATCCAGCGCGTGATAGCGGCGCAGCGGCGACATGTTGTCGAGGCACAGATCGGCCTGAGTCACCGTGGGTAGAATGCCGATCATCGCCATCCGCGCACCCTGCTCCCGGGCCAGCAGATCGCACTTATTCCAGGTGGCCGCCAGCTCATCGGCCAGATGGGAGAGAACACCACCGCACAGGGCACGTGGCTGGCTGTTGAGTTCGAGATTGAACCGGGCCAGCTCAGGGACCACGAGCGGATCACCGATCCGCTCAATGCAGGCCTGATTGAGGGGCGCCGGCGCCGCCTCACCATCGACCAGCCACGCCTCCAGCTCGACCCCGCCAAGGTGGTGGCCCCGCTCGAAACAGCCCTCCAGAAGCCAGCTCTCCAGCAGCCGGGTCTCCCGTTCCAGGCGCTCACCGAAGCAGAGAAAGTCCTCGGTGCTGAAGCGGCCCTGCGTGATCTCCTGCCCCAAACCGCCCTCCCATGGTCAGTTCACCCCCCGCCGCCCCCGAGCAGCCGTTCAAGCTGTGCCAGGCGCTGCGGGGTGCCGATATCCAGCCATTGCCCCCGGTGGTGTTCACCGCTGACCTGGCCGCGGGCCATCGCCCCGCGCAGCAGCGGCGCCAGGGGAAAGGCACCCCCGCCACAGCCCTGGAAAAGCGCCGCGCGGTAGACGCCCACACCGCTGAAGGTGAGGCGCGCACCCGCCCGGTCCCACACCCCCCCGGCATCGTCGAGTACAAAATCCCCATCCGGGTGATGAGACGGGTTGTCCACCAGGACCAGGTGCGCCAGACGCCCCGGAGGAGAGCGCAGGCCCTCATAGTCGAGGTCACTCCAGACATCGCCGTTGACCACCAGAAACGGGGCGTCTCCCAGTAAAGGTAGCGCATTCAGGATGCCGCCGCCGGTCTCCAAAGCCCCTTCCGGCTCGGGGGAATAGGTGATGGAGGCGCCGTAGCGCGCCCCATCGCCCAGATACTCGACGATCTGCCGTCCAAGATGGGCGTGATTGATCACCAGCCGGGGGATCCCCGCCGCCACCAGCTTTTCGATATGGTGCAGGATCAGCGGCCGCCCGCCCACCGGCAGCAGGGGTTTCGGAGTGTGGTCGGTCAGGGGGCGCATCCGTTCACCCCGCCCGGCGGCCAGGATCATCGCCCGGCCCGGTCTTGTGCTGTCGCTCATGGCCCCCATTGTAGCCCGTATTTCCCGGCCGGACCCTGGATTTCACACCGCTCGGTCAGCGAAAAAAAACGGGCCGCCCCTGAATTCAGGGGCGGCCCGGTACTCTCCATCCGAAGACGCCGCAATCCCGCCTGGACGGCGCGCGGATCAGCTCTTCATCGAGCTGAAGAACTCCTCGTTGGTCTTGGTGACCTTCAGTTTGTCAAAGAGAAACTCCATCGCCGCCAGCTCATCCATGGGGTGCAGAATCTTGCGCAGGATCCACATCTTCTGCAGCTCATCCTGCTTCATCAGCAGATCCTCGCGACGGGTGCCGGAGCGGTTGATGTTGATCGCGGGAAAGATGCGCTTCTCGGCGATGCGCCGGTCCAGGTGCACCTCCATGTTGCCGGTACCCTTGAACTCCTCATAGATGACATCGTCCATGCGCGAGCCGGTCTCCACCAGGGAGGTGGCGATGATGGTCAGCGACCCCCCCTCCTCGACGTTGCGCGCCGCGCCGAAGAAGCGCTTGGGACGGTGCAGCGCATTGGCATCGACGCCACCGGTCAGCACCTTCCCGGAAGAGGGGATAACGGTATTGTAGGCGCGGGCCAAGCGGGTGATGGAGTCGAGCAGGATCACCACATCCTTTTTATGTTCGACCAGACGCTTGGCCTTCTCGATTACCATCTCGGCCACCTGCACATGGCGCGCCGCCGGCTCGTCGAAGGTGGAGGAGATCACCTCGCCGCGCACCGAACGGGCCATCTCGGTCACCTCCTCGGGACGCTCGTCGATCAGCAGCACGATCAGGTAACACTCGGGGTGATTGTAGGCGATCGACTGGGCGATGTTCTGCATCAGCATGGTCTTACCCGCCTTGGGCGGGGAGACGATCAACCCACGCTGCCCCTTGCCGATCGGCGCCACCAGCTCGATGGTACGGGCGGTGATATCCTCGGTACTGCCGTTACCCACCTCCAGGGTGAACTTCTTGTTCGCGAACAGCGGGGTGAAGTTCTCGAACAGGATCTTGCTCTTGGCGTTCTCCGGCTTGTCGTAATTGATCTCGCTGACCTTCAGCAGGGCGAAGTAGCGCTCGCTCTCCTTGGGAGGACGAATCTTTCCCGAGATGGTGTCGCCGGTACGCAGATTGAAGCGCCGGATCTGGCTCGGCGATACATAGATATCATCCGGCCCGGCCAGGTAGGAGCTGTCGGCGGAGCGCAAAAACCCGAACCCGTCCTGCAAAATCTCCAGCACGCCATCGCCGTAGATATCTTCCCCTTTTTTGGCATGGGCCTTAAGAATGGCGAAGATCAGATCCTGCTTGCGGGAGCGGGCAACGCCCTCGATCTTCATGGACTGGGCGAGTTCAACCAGCTCGGCAGCTGGCATCTTTTTGAGTTCGGTGAGATTCATGATCGTTGTTGTTTACGGTTTGCGAAAGGGGAACGCAGGCAGGAGATGCCCGGCGAAGTGGATGTAGGAGCTTATTCTGGAAGAAGGAGCTGTTTAATTGGAAAACCGCGCTCGCGGGTGTGCGTACCTTCGGATTGTAGCACTGTCCCGCGGCGCGTCCAGTTCAAATAACCTGAGTATTACAGGTTACTGTCGATGAAGGCGGTGAGCTGGGACTTGGAAACCGCGCCCACCTTGGTCGCCTCCACCTCGCCATCCTTGAACAGCATCAGGGTGGGAATGCCACGGATACCGTACTTGGGCGGAGTATTGGGGTTATCGTCGATATTGAGCTTGGCGATCTTCACCCGATTTGCATACTCACCGGCGATCTCATCCAGCACCGGGGCGATCATCTTGCAGGGCCCGCACCACTCGGCCCAATAATCGACCAGCACCGGCTGGGCGGATTGAAGCACTTCCGCTTCGAAAGAGTCATCTGTCACATGAGCAATTTGGTCACTCACCGTTCTCTCCATCTGGATCATCTTGGGGAATTGGCACCGTGGGCGTGCGATCGCACCGGTGGCTTTTTTCCGTTATGGGGTGGAAACTGCGTCCGAACCGGACCCCACCCCCGAGGCTCAGCCCCGTATTTGATCGCAATATTTTATCCATTTCAAGTCCAAAGCCCCGACAATTTGCTGTATCCTAGCCGGCTATGAGCGAAAAACACTTAACCGATATCAAATTCAACAGCTTCGAGCTTGACGAAAGATTAAAGCAAGGCATTGAAGAAGCAGGTTTTTTCTACTGCACACCCATCCAGGCGGAGACCATTCCAGTAGCCCTGGCCGGAGAGGATGTGGCCGGACAGGCACAGACAGGAACCGGCAAGACCGCCGCCTTCCTCCTCGCGACCTTCCAGAATCTGCTCAACCGTCCCGCCGATGCGGAGCGCAAACCGACCCAACCGCGCGCGCTGATGCTGGCCCCGACCCGGGAGCTTGCGATCCAGATCCACAAGGATGCAGAACAGCTCGGCAAGCACCTGGAACTGAAACTCGGCCTGGTCTACGGCGGCACCGGCTACGACCAGCAGCGCAAACAGCTGGAGGAGGGCGTGGACATCCTCATCGGCACCCCGGGGCGGCTGATCGACTATTTCAAACAGCACATCTTCGACCTCAAGGCGATCCAGGTGGTGGTACTCGACGAGGCCGACCGCATGTTCGACCTCGGCTTCATCAAGGACATCCGCTACCTGATGCGCCGCTGCCCGCCACCGACCAGGCGCCAGGGACTGCTCTTCTCCGCCACCCTCTCCTACCGGGTCACCGAGCTCGCCTACGAGCACATGAACAACCCCATCGAGATCGAGGTGGCCGCGGACAAGGTGACGGCGGACAAGGTGACCCAGGCCTGCTACATGACCGCCAACGAGGAGAAAGTCCCCCTGCTGGTGGGGCTGATGCGCAGCCTGGAGCCGGCGCGCAGCATCGTCTTCGTCAACACCAAACGCACCGCCGACCGCATCTGGGGCTTCCTTGAGGGCAACGGCCTCAAGGCCGCGATCCTCTCCGGTGACGTACCCCAGAAAAAACGCATGAGCCTGCTGCACAAGTTCCAGCAGGGCGAGCTGCCGATCCTGGTCGCCACCGATGTAGCGGCCCGCGGCCTGCACATCCCCGACGTCAGCCACGTCTTCAACTTCGACCTCCCGGAAGACGCCGAAGACTATGTACACCGCATCGGCCGCACCGCCCGGGCCGGCGCCAGCGGCGACGCCATCAGCTTCGCCTGCGAGACCTACTCCTTCTCCCTGTCGGACATCGAACAATACATCGGCCACGCCCTGCCCATGCAGCGCGTCAGCGACGACCTGCTGGCGGAGATCGACCCCAGGAGCCGGGTGCGCGTCGAGCGCCGCGACACCGACAGGGGCGGCCGCGGCCGCCAAGGCGCTTCCCGGGGCAGGGGCGGCCGGAGTCGCGACAGCGGACGCGGCGGCCGCTCCGGCGGAAACCGCGAGGGTACCGGCAAACCCGCCGCCGAAGCGGCGGCTCCGAAACAGGACAAATCCGAGGGGGCAGCCAAGAAGCGCCGCCGCAGAAGACCCCGCAAGCCGGCCAGCGGGGACTGAGATGGCGGGCGCGACACCGGGCGCGAACAAGTGCACCCGCTGCCACGGATCGCGCTGCTGCACCTATGCCACCGAAGCCCTGGGCGCGGCGCCGCGCTCCAAGAGCGATTTCGAACACCTGCTGTGGCAAGTATCCCACCAGGGAGTAGAGATCTACAAGGACGCAGACGGCTGGTATCTGATGTTCCAGGGCGCCTGCGAGCATCTGCTGCCGCCCGATGGCGCCTGCGCCATCTACGACACCCGGCCACAGATCTGCCGCGACTACAGCAACGACTGGTGCGAATTCGACGAGCCCGCCGAAAAGGGGTTCGAGCTCTACTTCCGCAACCACGCGGAGCTACTCGCCTACTGCAAAAAACGCTTCAAGTCATGGGGGAAACGCTGAGCCCCGCCGGGTTACACCAACCCTGACACCCGCACGCCCCTCACAGCATGGAAGACTCACAGGACGTCATATGCCACACCCGACACTGATCATCGGAAACAAGAACTACTCATCCTGGTCCCTCCGACCCTGGATACTGCTAAAACACTTCCAGGTTCCGTTTGAGGAGAAACGGGTCGCCCTGTTCACCGAAACCACGGACGCGGAGCTGAAACCCTACAACTCCGATCTCAAGGTACCTGTGCTACAGGACGGCAATCTGCTCATCTGGGATTCCCTCGCCATCCTCGAGTACATTTCAGAGCAGTACCTGGACAACCGGGGCTGGCCGGATGACCCGGCCGCCAGGGCCACAGCCCGCTCGGTAAGCGCCGAGATGCACTCAAGCTTCCCCAACGTGCGCGGCGAATTCCCCATGAACTGCCGCAAACAATTCGACAACATCCAACCCTCCCGCGAAGCCGAGCGCGAAATCCGGCGCATCAAGGCGCTCTGGCGGGAGTGCAGAGAGCAATTCGGCAGCGGTGGTGAATGGCTGTTCGGCGACTACACCATTGCAGACGCCATGTATGCACCGATCGCACTACGCCTCGCGGGCTACAGCCTGCCCCTGGAAGGCATCGAGCGGGACTATGTGGAAAGCGTTCTGAAACAGCCCGCCATCATCGAATGGATCGCGGCAGGAAAAGCCGAGGTCGAGATCATTGAGGAAGACGAAATCTGACCCACCATCCACACCACCCCCACGCGACGGATCACCATCGGCCACGACTCCGTGCGCTCCGTGAAAAAGGCGCGGGGCCGTAGCCGCCGCGCCTTGAGGGCAGTGAGATAAGCTTGCGGCTCAGGCGACCTGACTCTGGTCCTCGATCACGGAGTCGCGGTCGCTGCGGATCTCAATCCGTCGCGGCCGCATCGCCTCCGGGATCTCACGCGCCAGATCGATGTGCAGCAGGCCGTCACGCAGTTCCGCTCCCTCCACCCGAACGTAGTCGGCCAGCTGAAAATTGCGCTCGAAGCTGCGGGTGGCGATGCCGCGATGCAGGTATTTTGCGCCGCCGTTCTCCTCTTTCCTGGCGCCGCGCACCCGCAGGATGTTCTGTTTGACCTCGATATCGAAATCCTCGTCGCGGAAGCCGGCCACCGCCATGGTGATACGGTAGCGGTCCTCGCCGGTCAGTTCGATGTTGTAGGGAGGGTAGCCACCGGTGGCGTCGGCGCGATAGGCGGACTCCAGGGCCTCGGTGAGGCGGTCGAAGCCGATGGCGGTGCGGAACAGGGGGGTGAAATCAATAGCATTCATGACGATATCCTCTCTAAGCAAGCGATATGAGCGGTGCACGTTCTTGGAACCGTGCGTTGGGGCAGACCTCCATGAGCATCCGCCCTGCCCCTCAGATAGGGTCACCTGAATCGATTTCAAGGATTTTTCGAAACGGCCCGAGCGCCACCCCTCTCCAGCCCGCGTCACTCATCCGGGACAGGCACTCCGGGGCCGGATGGCGCAACGCGGTATTTGCGCGCAACCGGAATCGCACCGCCAACCGCGCTGATGGATCGACCCGAGGGTCAGCGCCGCGGGCTACAGGGCCGCCATCAGCTCCCGCACCCGCCGCACATCCACCGCGTTGCCCGCTGACCCCGCCCGTTTCAGGGCGGTGCCGACGATCAGACCGTCGCACAGGCGGGCATACTCACGGGCCGTCTCCGGCGTCACTCCACTGCCGATGAACACCGGCGTGCCGCCCGCGGCGTGTTTTACCGCCCTGACCTGTCCCCGGTCGGCGGGCAGCCCGGTACCGCCGCCGGAGACGATCACTCCATCGGCAAGCCCGCGCCGGATCAGGTCGGTCACCTCCTCGGCCAGGGGCCGTGCAGCGCCGAGGGCGGTGGAGTGTTTGACATCCACATCCGCCAGGATGCGGACGGCGTGCGCGCGCAGCCGTTCACGCTCGCGCAGCAGATCGTGGGCCTGCCCCTGCACCAGGCCCTGGTCGGTGACCCGCGCGCCGGTGAGGATATTGACCCGGATGAACCCGCCTCCGGCCGCATGGGCGATGGCCAGCGCGCTCAGCGCGTCGTTACGCAGGCAGTTGATGCCCAGAGGCAGGTCAAACGCCTGCCGCACCCGGGCGGCGATCACGCTCATGTGGGCCACCACATGGGCCGGGACCCGCCCCGGGTAGAAGGGCACATCCCCGAAATTCTCCAGCATCAGGGCGTCCACGCCCCCCTCGGCCAGGGCCTCGGCGTCACGCAACGCCCGTCGGCGCACCCGCTCAAGGTCGCCATCATACCCCGGCGTATCCGGCAGCGGTGCCAGGTGCACCATGCCGATGACCGGCGGCCGCCCCTCTGGAAGGTTGGGAAACAGCATGTCAAGCATCACGCTCGCACCTCGTTATGACAGGCGTGGCCCGCCGGTTGGCTCACTCATCCACCAAATGTAAATTGATGCGGCGGTTTTGCCGACCCTTGTTCTCCACCTTGCCGATGCGCACCCGGCCGATCTCACCGGTGGCCCGGACATGGGTACCGCCGCAGGGCTGATAATCGACCCCCTCGATACGCACCGTGCGCACCTGCCCACCGCCCTTCGGCGGCTGAACCGACATGGTGCGCACCAGCCCGGGGTTGGCCTCCAGCTCGGCATCGCTGATCGCGCCGATACTCACCGGGTGATTCTCCTCGATCACGCGGTTCAGCGCCGCCTCCAGCACCGCCTTGTCGGGAGACTCCTGCAGGTTGAAATCGAGACGGCTGCGCTCGGTTCCGACGCTGCCGCCGGTGACCCCGCCCTCCACCAGAGAGCAGAGCAGATGCATGGCGCTGTGCATGCGCATCAGCCGGTGGCGCCGCTCCCAGTCGATGCGAGCCACCACCTGCTCACCCACCCGGGGCAGGGGGCTCCCCTCCACCGGGATGTGCAGCGGCTCACCGCCCTCCCCCTCGCGCCGGGTGTCGGCAATCGCCATCTCCCGGCCATCCGCCAGTACCAGGGTACCGGTGTCACCCGGCTGGCCACCGCCGGTGGCGTAGAAGACGGTGCGGTCGAGGCGGATGCCCCCCTCGTCAACCCCCGTCACCTCGGCCTCGCAGCTCTGCAGATAACTATCGCTCTTGCACAACTCGTCTGTCATACCCGCTCTCCTTCTGTTGCTCCCTCTTGGTAGCTCACCTCGACGACCCAGTAGCGGCTGCTCCCGCCCGGGGTGCGTACGATCACCTCATCATCGACCCGGCGCTTGAGCAGCGCGCGGGCCATCGGTGAGTCGATGCTGATCCAGCCGCGTCCGGGCTCGAACTCGTCGGGACCGACGATGCGGTAGCGGTGCTCCACCCCCGCCTCGTCCTCCAGGCATACCCAGGCGCCGAAGAAGATCCCACCCGGATCGCTCGGCGGATGCTCCACCACCCGCAGATCGGGCAGCCGCCGTTGCAGGTAGCGGATACGCCGGTCGAGTTCGCGCAGCTCCTTCTTGCGGTAAATATACTCCGCGTTCTCGGAGCGGTCGCCTTCGGCGGCGGCGGCGGCGAGCGCCCGGACCACCTCCCGCCGGCGCACCCACAGCGTCTTCGATTCCCGCTCCAGGGCCTGGTAGCCGGCGCGGGTGATATAGGGAGAGCGCGGCGCCTGGGGGGGACGGTAGCGGCCCATGCTGCAAATTACCTCGAACGGCGGTCGACTCGGCGGGCGCCGATGCCTGTTATAATCTGCGCCGATCATAACAATCCAGGAAGCCCGGAACCATGAGCGATACCCCCGATATTCTGAAAAAGATCATCCAGCGCAAGCGCGAAGAGATCGCCGGGCGCATGGCGCAAACCCCCCTGGAGCGGCTGGCGGCGAATCTGCCCGGGACGCCGGCCCGGGGCTTTCGCGCCGCCATCGAGGAGCGGATCGCCGCCGGCGGACCGGGCGTGATCGCCGAGATCAAGAAGGCATCGCCCAGCAAGGGGGTGATCCGCCCCGATTTTCACCCGGCGCAGATCGCCGCCAGCTATGAACGCGGCGGCGCCGCCTGCCTCTCGGTGCTGACCGACATCGACTTCTTTCAGGGCCACGACGACTACCTGCGCCAGGCGCGCGCCGCCTGCTCTCTGCCGGTCCTGCGCAAGGATTTCATTATCGACCCCTATCAGGTCTACGAGGCCCGGGCGATGGAGGCGGACTGCATCCTGCTGATCGCCGCCTGCCTGGACGACACCCGGCTGCACCACCTCAATGAGCTGGCCCATGAACTGGGTATGGATGTACTGATCGAGGTACATGACCGGGCGGAGCTCGAACGCGCCCTGCGCGTGGACAACCGCCTGGTGGGGATAAACAACCGTGACCTGCGCACCTTCGAGGTCACTCTGGACACCACCCTGGAGCTGCTGGAGCGGGTTCCCGGGGGGCGCATCGTGGTCACCGAGAGCGGCATCCACACCCCCGCCGATGTGGAGCTGATGCGCCGCCACCAGGTCGGCGCGTTTCTCGTCGGAGAGGCGTTCATGCGCGCCGCCGAGCCCGGAGCGCGGCTGGCCGAGCTTTTCGCCGCCTGGACGGGGCCAGACGGCGCGGCGACTATTTCCTGAGGGAGCTGACGGCCGCGGTAAAGCCGGTCAGGGAGATCGGCAGACCCACCTTCTTGCGCTGACCATCCATGAAGATCACCTTCGCCTGGCTGCCCTTTTTCATCGCCTCCAGCATACCCTGCTCCAACGGCAGGGCGGCACTGCAACCCACCGGCGTGCAGCGGTCATAGGGGATCTGCTTGACTTCGCCGTCATCGATGCCGATGGCCATGCCCGGCGCCAGAAAGACCCCCAGGGGGAGCGTCACGAACAGCACCGGGGTATCGCCCTTGCCCGGGTGGCTGACGGTGGCCAGCATGATCTGCTTGCCCGTCTCCTTCACGGTCAGGAGCTGATTGATGAAACAGACCTCCGTCTGCGCCCCTTCCGGGGTCTCGCAGACCAGGGTCCAGTCCTTGAAATCTTGAGTCGTGCGTCCGTTCTCTCCGGCCCCGGCCGCGACCGGCTCTCCCTCAGCAAACGCCGCCCCGGGGGCGAACAGCAGCCCCGACACCAGAATACCGCCCAACAATCCATCCTTTACCGATTTCATTCTCTCTCCAGCGCCCCAGCGGGGCCAAAAGCATTTACACTATTCGCCCTATCCTATCATCAAACACAAGGTCCGTGCGCATGTCGAAAGAAGGCGAATTCACCATTCATATGGAACACATCCAGGGCTACGAGTTCAAAGTCAATTTCGATCTACAGGGCATGCAGACGCTGCTGATGGACGAGCCGCCCCCCCTGGGGGACGGCCAGGGGCCCAACCCGTCACGCCTGCTCACCGCCGCCGCCGCCAACTGCCTGAGCGCCAGCCTGCTCTACTGCGTCAGCAAAAACGACCCGCCCGCCGGCAGCCTGCGCACCAGCGCCACCTGTGCCCTGACCCGCAACGACCGCAAACGCCTGCGCAATCGGCTCCATGCAGGTCCGTCTCCAGGTGGACGGGGAGTTGGAGCAGGCGGTGCGCATGAAGCGCTGCCTGGCGCTGTTCGAGGATTTCTGCGTGGTCACCGACAGCCTGCGCCACGGCTTCCCGATCGGGGTAGAGGTGGTCAACCCGTCGGGTGAGGTGCTGCACCGGGCCGAACCGTGACCCGGGGACCAGGCACGATCCAACAAGGCGTGCAAGTTTGCTAGACTAGGCCGCATCGCACCCGCCTCCGAACCATTTGCCGGATGTAACGACACCATGACCAACCCGATCACCGACATCGACACCTACATGCGCGACCTGGGCCGCCAGGCCAGGGCCGCCTCCCGCCGTCTGGCGGCGGCGCCCACGCGCGCCAAGAACGCCGCCCTGGAGGCGATTGCGGAGGACCTCGACGGCCACCGCGAAGCCCTGATGGCGGAAAACGCGAAAGACCTGGAGGCGGGTGCCGCAAAGGGACTGGACGCGGCCCTGCTCGACCGTCTGGAGCTGACCCCGGCGCGCATCGACGCCATGATCGAGGGGTTGCGCCAGATCGCCGCCCTGCCCGACCCGATCGGCGAACTGTTCGACATGAACTACCGCCCCAGCGGCATCCAGGTGGGGCGCATGCGCGTCCCGCTCGGCGTGGTGGGCATCATCTACGAATCCCGCCCCAACGTCACCGCCGACGCCGCCGCGCTGTGCCTCAAGTCCGGCAACGCCACCCTGCTGCGCGGCGGCTCGGAGGCGTTCCACTCCAACCAGGCGATCGCCGCCTGCATCCGGCGCGGACTGCGCGCGGCGGACCTGCCCGAGAAGGCGGTGCAGGTGGTCGCCACCACCGAGCGCGCCGCCGTCGGCGCCATGATCACCATGCCCGAGTTCGTCGATGTCATCATCCCGCGCGGAGGAAGGGGGCTGATCGAGCGCATCTCCCGCGATGCCCGGGTGCCGGTGATCAAGCACCTCGACGGCATCTGCCACGTCTATATCGACGACCAGGCCGATCCCGACAAGGCCTTCGCGGTCGCCCTCAACGCCAAGACCCAGCGCTACGGTACCTGCAACACCATGGAGACCCTGCTGGTGGCCGAGGGGATCGCCGATACGATGCTGCCGCGCCTGGCGCACGCCTATATCGAAAAGGGGGTGGAACTGCGCGGCTGCCCACGCACCCTCTCCATGGTCGCCGGGGCGGTGCCCGCCAGCGACGCCGACTGGGATACCGAATACCTGGCCCCGATCCTCTCCATCCGGGTGGTGCCGGGACTGGACGAGGCCATCAGGCACATCAACCGCCACAGCTCCGGACACACCGAATCGATCATCACCGAAAACATCACCCGCGCCCGGCGCTTCCTCGCCGAGGTCGATTCCAGCTCGGTGATGGTCAACGCCTCGACCCGATTCGCCGACGGCTTCGAATACGGCCTGGGGGCGGAGATCGGCATCTCCACCGACAAGTTCCACGCCCGCGGTCCGGTGGGGCTGGAGGGGCTGACCTCGGTCAAGTACATCGTCCTCGGTGACGGGCACATCCGCACCTGAGCCACCCTTGGGTGGCCAGGCGACACTTCCGGGCAACGGCATGATCGGCATCCTCGGCGGCACCTTCGACCCGATCCACAACGCCCACCTGCGCAGTGCCCTGGAGGTGCAGCAGGCGCTCGGACTGGAGCAGCTCCGCCTGATTCCGCTGCGCGATCCGCCCCACCGGGGGCGCCCCCACAGCAGCCCCGCCCTGCGCCTGGAGATGGTGCGCGCCGCCGCCGGGGGGCTGCCGGGATTCATGGTCGACGCCCGGGAGCTGGAGCGCACAGGAAAATCCTACAGCATCGACACCCTGCGCTCCCTGCGCCGCGAACTGGGGGAGGCGCGCCCCCTCTGCCTGCTCATGGGCAGCGACGCCTTCCGCCACTTCCCCGACTGGCACCGGCCGGAGGGGATCCTGCGCCTGGCCCACCTGGTGGTGATGCAGCGCCCCGGAGAGGGGCACCCCGCGCACTACGCCGAGCACGCCACCGACCGGCCGGAACGGCTGCGCACCCGCCCCGGCGGGTGTATCCTGTTCCAACCGGTCACCCAGATGGCGATCTCATCGAGCGCCATCCGCACCCTGATCCGGCGCGGCGAGAGCCCCCGTTTCCTGCTCCCCGACCCGGTGCTGACGATCATCCGGCGCCAGAATCTCTACGGAGGCGACTGACCCGCCCGCCTACCGGCATCCGCACCAGCTCCTTTCCCACACCGCCAAACCACATCGCTTCAGCACCTCCTCACACCGGCAATCCCCGGGGGGTTGGCTTCAAAACTCCCCATGCGGGCACCGTTTCATATAGAATTGAAGAGAACTTCATCAACCGGGAACCCAAATGCAGGTAGAAGAACTCCGTGATCTGGTGGTCAAGACACTGGATGACATGAAGGCCCAGGACATCACGGTACTGGACGTGCGCGGCAAGACCAGCATCACCGACATCATGATCATCGCCAGCGGCACCTCGGACCGGCATGTCAAGTCCCTGGCCGAGAGCGTCGCCTTCCAGGCCAAGCTGGCCGGCACACCGCCCCTCGGCATGGAGGGGCAGAATGAGGGTGAATGGGCCCTGATCGACCTCAACGGCGTGGTGGTCCACGTCATGCAGGCCAGGGTAAGGGATTTCTACCAACTCGAACGCCTGTGGGAGATGGAGAGCCCGGGAGAGGCCGCCGCCGGCAAACAGAAGGGCTGATCGCTGGCCGCGATGGACCGCTTCGACCGCATCTTCGACCTGCACAAACTGCTCAGCGCCGCCCGGCGCCCGATCCCCCGCGAGCGCATCGAGCGCGAGCTGGAGTGCTCCCGCGCCACCGCCAAACGCATCATCGAGGCGATGCGCCTCTACCTCAACGCCCCGATCCGCTACAGCCGCGAATACAACGGCTACTACTACGATCCGGGCGGGGAGTCGATGTACCAGTTGCCGGGCGTCTGGTTCAACGCCTCCGAACTGCACGCCCTGCTCAGCGTGCAGCAACTGCTCAGCGACATCCAGCCGGGACTGCTGGAGCGCCAGCTGGCCCCGCTGCGCGGACGCATCGAACAGCTGCTCAAGGCACAACACGCGGGCGGTGATATCGGCGCGCGCATCCGCATCCTGCAGGCCGCCGCACGCCCCCCGGGCAGACACTTCCAGACAGTCGCCGACGCCCTGGCCCGGCGCCGGCGCCTCGCCCTTGGCTACCACAACCGCGCCAGCGACGAGCGGACCGAGCGCGAGGTCTCACCCCAGCGCCTGATCCACTACCGCGACAACTGGTACCTGGACGCCTGGTGCCACCTGCGCCGGGGGCTGCGCACCTTCGCGCTGGAGGCCATCGACCACGCCCGGGACACCGGCCGGGAGGCCCGTGAGATCGATACGCAAACCCTCGACACCCACTACCGCTCGGCCTACGGCATCTTCGCCGGCCGGCCGGAGCAACAGGCCGTACTCCGCTTCAGCGCCGTGCGCGCCCGCTGGGTCAGTGCCGAACAGTGGCACCCGGAGCAGCACGGCCAGTGGCTGGCCGATGGAAGCTACCAGCTCACCCTCCCCTACAGCCGGCCCCACGAGCTGACCATGGACATCCTCAGATACGGCCCCGATGTCGAAGTGATCGCCCCCGCCCCCCTGCGCCGCCAGATCGCCCAGCGCCTGCGCCAGGCGGCCGCCCTATACGCCTGAAGGCGCACCCTATCGCCCGGATCCCGGGGAGCGATACGGGCTAACGGCCGTCGTAACGGATGCGGTCGAGAATCTCCTGCCGTCCGTTTTTCCCCGACGGCTTGATCTCGCAGATATACTCCGAGAGCGCCTTTCTGAAATGCGACCGCCTGCTGGAATTGATCACCCGCCACACCGGCTCGCGAACCGGCCGCAGCTTCCCCTTGCTGCCGAAGGCGTAGATCTTGTATTCGTAGGCGGAGCAGCGCATCCCCTCGAAAAAAACATTCTCGCCCCCGCGCCGGGAGCGGATCACCAGGATATAGCGCACGATATTGTCGGCGTGCTCCGTGCTCAGGCTCGCCGCGTCGATGTAGTAGAGGAAACGGCCGTCACCCCCGGGGACCGTGAACGGGAGCAGGTTCTCCTCCTCCGGGAAGGGCGGGAGCGCGCTCTCCCCCTCCTTCCAGACGTAATCCTCCACGTTCGGGTTGCGATCACCCCGCAGCTGGTCAGGTTCGGTGATACCGCCCAGCGCCACATTGAGGTGCGCCACACCCAGGATCAGCAGGGCTTGCAATAACCAACATCTCATTCTTCGTTACCCGGCAACAGTCGTCGACCGGCACAGTATACCGCCACCGCCGGTTTTCACGCCATTCGCGATAACACGCCGGAGGCGCGCCGGGTTGGCTCCGGGCCTCGGCGGTCGATGGCGTGACGGCTCCACATCGGCAGGGGCCGGGGCGGACATCAAGCGATGTGCATACGTCCCGACCAGCGGATCGCGCCCCTTGGGAAGCGCGCGCGTTATTGGAATTTGCCCCGGATAACCGGGTGGAGGGATTTGGCTGCGGACCACCTGGCACGCGGCGCCGTAGCCGCGCCGAATAGCGGGCCGACGCCCGGCGGAAGACGCGGAAGAGAGTGAACCGGCCTTGCCTACCCCACAAAAAAAGCGGGGCCCTTTCGAGCCCCGCTCCTACGACAGCATCTCTTCAGCAGAGATTAGAAGTCGTGACGGATACCGAAGCCGAAACGATCGGTGTCGGTGGTGCCGGTCTCGCTGTTCTCGTACTCGGCGAAGACCATGGTGCGCTTGCTGAAGTTGTGCTGCAGGCCGATGGACCACTGCTCGGTTTCGGCAGCAGTGTCGACCTCGCCGAACTTGGCGCGCAGGGTGTTGTTGCCGAAGTAGGCCTCGACGCCGATGGCGTAGGCATCGACATCAGCGGTCTCGGAACCGCTCATCAGAGCATTGTAAATCTCAAAATCCGCATCTTCGTACTGAGCGAACACGGCGAAGCTGTCCATCTTGTACTTGGCGCCGATACCCCACTGCTTGCCGTCAACGGTACCACCCGCGTCAAGCACGGAGAAACCTACGCGCAGGGGACCGTTGTTGTAGTCCAGGGAGAGGTTGTAGACGTCAATGCCGTCCTCGCCCACATCCAGCCCGGAGTCATCGTCGATGATCATGGCCAGGGTGGCGGTGAAACCGCTGAAGTTGGGGGAGACGTAGGCCAGGGCGTTGCCGACACGGGCGGTGCCGATATAGGTGTCGTTCATGCCGTTGACCTGGTTGAAATCGGCCTTGTCGACGGAGCCGTAGTAGGGAGTCCACTGACGACCCAGGGCGACGGTACCGAAGCCGCCGGCGATGCCGGTGTAGGCCAGACGACCGGAGGTGTTACCGGTGTTCTCGGCATCGACATCCAGCTCGATCTGGTAGACGGCGGTCATGCCGTTGCCCAGGTCCTCGGAGCCCTTGACGCCGATACGGGAGGCGTTGTCTTCCACGTCCCACTCATCGTTGGTGCCGTTGTCGGTGCTGACAACCTGGGTGTTGATGCGACCGTAGAGGGTGGTGTCGGCCATGGCGGCGGGGGCAACGAAAGCGGCCGCGACGGCCAGAGCGATAATCTTCTTGTTCATCTAGATAAACTCCCAAATAGGTGTTTGTTGAAAATTCAGTAAATCCAAATACTGTGCAGAGGAGATACTAGCCCCCCAAACAGGCTTTTGCAACACTTTTTTGCAAAAAAAACACACCCGCCCAATTTTGTTGCAAAAAAGAAACAGCGCAGGTCAGCAGGGCGATATATCAAATGGTTGCGCAGGAATCTTAAACCATAATCGATCCATGGCCGCCCCGCGCACCCGGTTGACGCGATATTATTCCGGGCGTGGATAACCGCCGTCGAACCTCGACGGAACTCCTCACCCTCCATCCCCGGCAGACCCCGGCCGCGCCAAAAAGCAAGACCCGCGCGGTGCGGGCCTTTTGCGTTGGCTGGGGATGGAGGATTCGAACCTCCACATACGGAGTCAGAGTCCGCTGTCCTGCCATTAGACGAATCCCCAGTTGCCCGGACACCGGGCGTACCGGTGACGGGGCTCCCGGCCCGGGGCCGGGTTGCACAGCAAAACGGTTAACGCTTGGAGTACTGCGGACGCTTGCGCGCCTTGTGCAGTCCGACCTTCTTCCGCTCCACGGCACGGGCGTCGCGGGTCAGGAAACCGGCACGGCGCATCGGGGCGTGCAGACTCTCGTCGTACTGGGCCAGGGCGCGGGCGATGCCGTGTCGGATGGCGCCTGCCTGTCCGGTGGTGCCACCGCCGGTGACGGTGACGTTGACGTCGATCCGCTCCAGCATTTCAGCCACCTGCAGCGGCTGGCGTACCACCATGCGGGCGGTCTCGCGGCCGAAGAACTTGTCCAGGGGACGGTTGTTTACGGTGATGTTGCCACTGCCGGCGCTAAGGAAGACGCGGGCGGCGGAGCTCTTGCGGCGTCCGGTGGCGTAAGTCTTGGTTTCTGCCATCTCTTCTATTCCGATGCTAGAGGCTGGAATCAAATATCCAGGGGTCGGGGCTGCTGGGCCGCGTGCTGATGCTCGGGACCGGCGTACACCTTGAGTTTCTTGAACATGGCGCGCCCCAGGGGGTTCTTGGGCAGCATGCCCTTGACGGCCGTTTCGATCACCCGCTCAGGCGCCTTCACCAGGAGCTTCTCCAGATTGATGGATTTCAGGTTGCCGATATAGCCGGTGTGATGATGGTACATCTTGTCCTTCATCTTGTTGCCGGTCACGCGGATCTTTTCGCAGTTGACGACCACGATATAGTCGCCGGTGTCGACATGGGGGGTGTATTCGGGCTTATGCTTGCCACGCAGACGGCGCGCGAGCTCGCTCGCAAGGCGGCCGAGGGTCTTGTCCGTGGCATCCACCAGATACCAGTCGCGGCGAACTTCAGCGGGTTTTGCACTAACAGTCGTCATTTTGACCTGCTCCAAAGGAGTTCATGTATTCCAAGTGGTAAAACGCTTGAAAAAAGAGCGCGAATAGTACCGGACCAGCCCCGTTCTGGCAAGCCCTGATTTGATCTTTTTAGCGCCGGCGATGGGCCGGGACCAGATCCGCAACCGCTCCACCGGGGTGCCGCCGGCCAGATGCCGCTCGGCGATCCCGGCCAGGTCCGCCTTATCTAGCCCGAATGTTTCATAAACCATTAGGTGACCACAAATACCGTACAACCAGACTAGGGTATTAGCCGAGAACTAGGCAGGCCGGTAACTGTTAGCGGGGCGACGATCATTTTTTCGGGGTTG